>JANPDA010000236.1:0-6241 GCA_031431235.1 Hyphomicrobiaceae bacterium | reverse complement strand
TGGCTGTTGAGGAAAGACCCACGAAGCCAGCCCACGAGGTCCCGACGGCTGCTATCGGCCGCCTACGAGAAAATCATCCCCGTCCCCACCACCGCCAACGCCGCCCCGAGCCAGGCTTGCCAGGCGGGCGCGCGACCGGTCTGGAACCAGACGATCGGCAGGATCGCGACCGGCGTGGTGGCGGCGAGTGTCGAGACGACGCCCACATGACCGGCCGCGAGTGCTGCCAGCATCATCGACATGCCGACCCCCATGCCGATCAAGGCGGAGAGCGCAATGGTGCCCAGATCACGCCGCGCGACCGGCTCGGCACCCATGCGGCGGCCGAACGGCAACAGACTCAGGGCTGAGAACGCGAGCGCTGCGACGCCCGCCCGCACCACATTGGCCGTGAACGGCTCGACGCCGGCCGCCATGGCCGGTTGCGCCGCGATGTTGCCGGCCGCCTGCCCGAGCGCCGCGATCAGCCCGCCGGCAACCCCGACCGCGGTCGCCCGCTCGCTGAGACCTGTCCCGACGCCAACGCCGCGAGGTCCCCCGAACAGCACCGCGAGCGCGACACCGGCAACGATGATGCCGATCCCCATCAGCTCGTTGGACCGCAGCCGCTCGCCGAGCAGGAGGACGCCGAGCAGGACCGAGAGCGGCGCATTCAGCGAGAAGAGGAGCAGCGCCCTGCGCGCTCCCAGCGAGAAGATCGCAGTGTAGTAGCCGGGGCCCGCGACGATGATGGCGAAGAATCCCGATAGCGCCAGCAGTCCCGCTCTGGTCGGGTCGAGCGTCGCAAAGCCACCGACCACGAGCGCACCCGCGGTCGCGATCAGGGTGGCAAAAATCATGCTCCAGCGCGTCGCGGCGACCGGATGGACCCGGCCCGAGAGCTTCGCCATCACCGCGCCCGCCAGCGCCGTGCAGACGGCCGACCCCAAGGCGAGCAATTCGACTGGCGGCACGCGATCCCCCTTGAATCTGCGCCCTGACGCGCCAGCATCCGACCTAGTGCTCTGACGCATTCATTCGGTACCCCAAATGAATGGCCTGAAGTTCCCCCGGCTTCGTGGACACCCGAGCATTTGGGTCCTGGTTGCCGCCAGGCTCGCGCTCGAATGTCGAATTCGCTTCACTCGCCCGGTCTCCCGCGCCAGGGACCCCGAGGCAAGAGTGGGATACGCAACGGAGGAGAGCGCACGCCACATGGCCTGGATGCAAAGGTCCGGAGCAGAGACCGCTAAAGTGGTGTACCCGGTTTGGCGATAAAACTCCGCGAAAACAAAGGAATCCAAACAGGCATTCGTCATGCTGAAATCATGTCTTCGACAAGACGCTCTTCCAACGAAAGTCTGCTTGGAAGCGGGCGTCGGGCTGATCAGGGTACTTGCCCGCCAGCTGCGCCACCAGCTTGCGCGTTGCCGCCTCGCTCGTATCCCCTCGCCCTCCTCGTGGGAGGCTCTGCCCGACATATCCGGACAACCCTCGAATGCTCGTCGGGGGTGACGCCTCATTCGAGACCGGACATGCGGTCCAGGCTCCGACGGGCGTCCCGGTATGCCGGGCGCCCGTTTGTCTCGCGCCGGAGCGTATTGCCGCGGTTTGGGGTAAGTGTCGACGCCGCCTGGAAAGAATGCTAAGCAAAACTCCCTAGAGACTGCGATCCGGGAGGGTGTTCTTGGTCACCGGCCAGTTCGAGACGGGCAGCAGCCCGGTGAGGCGGCGCGCAACGGCGCTGACTTTCATACCTTTGGCCCGCATACCTTTGGCCCGCATACCTTTGGCCCGAAGGGCTCTTGGGGCGGCCTGGCAGAATGTTATCCCCGGTTGCCATTGCCTGCGCGATAATCGCCAGCGACCTTGCCCCGCCGAGGCCGTTTCCAGAAGTGCCCCTTCGACGGAGGTTCAGGTTCGATGAGCGCAGACCCAGGCAACGACGCTTCCGCCCGCGAGGCAGGCACATTGAGCGCACGCGGCAGCTATCTGTGGCAGCATCTGCTGGGGCTCGACCGCGATAGCCTCTACTACAACCTGGGTGTCCAGGCGGCATGCAGGGCCGATCCGCGCTACGAGAGCGTCAGTCTGGAGTCGATGAGCGAGGGCGAGCGCGCCCACGAGTTTCCCCCGAGCGAGGTGATCGGACAGGGGCGCCGGCAATTCGGACGAGTCGAGGAGCAGGTGAGGAAGCTGCTCTGCGGCAATGATGCTGCCGACGCAGGCGAGCGCGACAAGCTCTGGCAGATGATCCAGATCGCCATGAAGGCGACGCGCGACAAGGCTACGGTGCCGACCGCGGATGCCTCGCAGGAATCCCTCATTGCCTTCGGCGGCATCGCACTGTCGCTCGGCAAGAGCTTCCTGATCTCGAGTGGGCTCGCCGAATATGTGGCTGCGCTGCTGCTGCAGAAGATCGTGATGCCGGCGGCCGATGAGGGCAGGCAGGCCATGTGCGCGCGATGGGCCGAGGCGAGCCGGTCGGCGCCGCCTCAGGCAACCGCCAACACTCCTGGCCCGACACCCACGCCGCCGGCTGCTGCCCGCGATACCGGGGGTAGACGCTAGTGTTAAGTCCCATTCATTCGATTCCGGCGAAGCTGGATCAATGAATGGAAAGACGGAGCACAAACAAAAAGTTGGCTAGTGGGCTGGCCAATTCATTTAGGGTACTGAATGAATGAGTCAGAGCACGAGCGGCTGGCCAATGAGGGATCTGAGCTCGATCGGGGCAACCGCGGGGTGTGGAACGTGAGTGATCAGCGGCGACAATGGGCCGAGCGCCTGTCGGGCTTCGCGGAGAGTCATGAGCGGAGCACGCGCGGGGGAGCTTTGGAAAGCTTGGAGCGGGCGCCCGATGGGACGTCCGCCATGCCCCCGCTCGATGTGGCTTTGCGCCAGCGCGCCACCAATTCACGCGAGTACGAGGATGCCCTGAAGGGCCTGGAGAAGACCCGCAGCGGCGCCGAGCTCAACGACAGCGAGTACTTCGCTCTCGAGGCGATCGTGGAGCCGATGTATCGACCCGTCTTGAATGTGGTCGGCGACCAGGTGCATGCCGCGCCCTCGCCTTGGGAGAAGCTGATGCTGCCCGATGTCCGGGCGCGCATCCAAGCAGCGATCCGGGCGGTCGGCCGGGTCGAGGTGCCCGATCACCCGAGCCTACCCTATGCCGGCACGGCATTCCTCATCGGGCCCGGCCTGATGATGACCAACCGCCACGTCGCGCAGATCTTTGCCCGTGGCCTCGGGCGGCGCGAGATCGAGTTCATCTCGGGGCTATTGTGCGAGGTTGATTTCAAGCGCGAGCTGCAGTCGCCGGAATCGGTCAGGGTCCGGGTCGTCAAGGTCGAGGCGATCCATCCCTATTGGGACTGTGCGATTTTGCGCGTGGAGGGCCTCGATCCGGCACGCACGCCGCTCGCGCTCGAAGCCGCCGAGCCGGACCGCATTGCCGATCGCGAGGTCGTCGTCATCGGCTATCCGGCGCAGGACTACCGGAGCTCGGACTTCGCCATGATGATGCGCATCTTCGGCGGCGTGTTCAATGTGAAGCGCCTGCAGCCCGGCCTGTTGCGCGGCTACCAGATCATCAAGAGCTTCGGCAACGAGGTGAGTGCCATCACCCACGACGCTTCGACGCTGGGCGGCAATTCCGGATCCGCGGTCGTCGATGTCGCGACCGGCCGCGTGGTCGGACTGCATTTCGCCGGCCAGCACCGCATCGCCAACTATGCGGTCCCCGCTTGGGAGCTCGCTCGCGATGCCCGTGTCGTCGATCTGGGCATCAATTTTTCAGCGCGGGACCGGCCACCGCCGGCACCGCCCTGGGAAGCGAAGTGGCAGGAGGCAGGCGGCTGAGACGGGGCGACCGTCTTACCGGTTCCACCAGTGAAAGCGTCAGGGAGAGCATCATGGACAAGCAAATGCTGGATCTCGTCGGGGCCATCGAGAAGGCCGCCAAGGAGCAGGACTTCGGCGAGCTGCGCAATGGCTGGAACCGGCTCTACGAGCACGCCAAGGAAACCGGGGCGCCGATCGACGACAAGACCAGCTTCCGCCTGCTCGAGCTGATGCACGAGGTTGGCGCCCTCGACAAGCTCGCCTCCCGTCACGAGGAGGATAGCGACGCGCTGATCGACAAGCTGATCGCAGCGGCGAGGGAGATGCCAAAAGGGGGAACGGCACAGGGCGTCGAGCAGGCGGCTCATGCGCTCGAGCAGTATTGCCGTGCCAGCGGCTATCAACTCGGCGAGGACGACTGCAAGCGGCTGCTGGAGGCATTCAAGGAGCAGCGGATGTGGCCGGCGCTGATGCGGTTTGCCGGACAGATGCTGAGCCTGGGCGACGACTATCCGGTCGTGCGACGGATCTATGCACAGGCATTGATCGAGAGCGGCCAGCTGCATGCGGCCATTCCCCTGCTCGAGAATCTGGTCACGAGCCTCGACCCGACCAAGCACGAGCGCGAGCTCGGGGAGGCGATCGGGCTGCTGGGGCGGGCGCGCAAGCAGATCTATATCGACAACCGCGGTAAAGGGCGCGCCGCCGCGCCGCTGCAGGACGCACTGCGCAGGTCGATCGGCAGCTATTCCTCGCTCTACCGGCAGACGCAACCGGGCGAGAACACCTGGCACGGCATCAACCTGATCGCGATGTTGAAGCGCGCCGAGATCGACCGGATCGAAGCCCCGTTCGTTGGCAAGTCGGCCGAGCTTGCGCGCAACCTGATCGCGGCAGTCGAGCCCAATGCCTCCGCGAGCGGGGATGGCGATCCCTGGACAGCTGCAACCCTCGCTGAAGCCCAACTGGCGGCCGGCAACTATGAGGCCGCCGCCAAATGGTTCGGCGTTTATGCCAACCACAAGAAGGTGACGGCCTTCCATCTCGCCAGCACAGTACGCCAACTCCGCGAGGTCTGGGGCGTGAAACCGGGCGAGGACGCAGCCGGGCGGATCCTGCTCGCGCTCAATCTGCGCCTGGCCCGAATGGAGGGCGGTCGTGTCGAGTTGCACGGCAAGGAATTCGCCGCCGAGCGCGTCGCCGCCGAGGCGATGAAGGGCCGCAGCTATGATCCGATCTTCGAGGCGGTGCTCGGTAGGGATTTGGCTATGCCGCTCAAATGGTATGCCAAAGGGCTCGAGCGCGCCAACTCGGTCGCCCGCCTCGTCTCGCGCAACGGCTATCCGGTCGGAACCGGATTCATCGTGCGCGGTGGCGATATCGCGGCATCCTTGGGCGACGAGCCGATGCTGCTGACCAATTTCCATGTGATCAACACCCAGGGCGCGGTCCGGGCGCTGACGCAGAAGACCGCGCAGATCGAGTTCGAGCCCGAGTACGGCAGCGGGCGCGGGACCGCTCGGACATTCAGCTGCAAGTCGATCCGCTGGGAGAGCCCTCCCGGCCAGCTCGATGCCGCCCTGATCGAGCTGCATCCGCGGCCTGAGAGCATCGCTCCCTGCCCGATCTCCGAGCAGGAGCCAAAGCCGCGTGAGACTCGCGTCTTCGTGATCGGCCATCCCGGCGGGCGCGAGCGGTCGATCTCATTGACCGACAACGAGCTGCTGGGTTGTGGCAGCCGGCCCAAGGGCGCACCCTACCGTTATCTGCACTATCGCACGCCCACCGAGGGCGGCAGCTCCGGCAGCCCGGTCTTCGAGTTCAAGGACTGGTCGGTGATCGGACTGCATCACGCCGGCCCCAATCCCGAGAGCGGCACTTTCCAGAGGCTCGACGGTGAGGAGGGCGAGCACAAGGCCAACGAGGGCATCTCGATCCTCTCGATCCGGGAAACTGCGTCGCGCGAGCTGGGCGGCAAGCGGCGATAGAGCGAACGGAGCGGTCTGAGCAAGACCGGCTTGGCATATCGATCCGATCCCAATCCACACCCGTCATCCCGGACGGCGCGACAGCGTCGATCCGGGATCTTCGCCAATCGTGCCGAGCTTGCCTCGAAGACCCCGGCTCGAGTGCCAGAGATGGTCGCAAGCAGCACCGATCGGTCAGGGCTGGCACTCGGCTGGGATGACGGGTGTGGGGTTGGCAGCAAAGCCCGGTCGGGCCCGCATCCTCGCGCAACCGTGATCGTCGGTCTGCTTTGACGGATACGAGGGCGTGGCGTAGTCTCCAGGGATGAAAACGGCTCACATTGCTCCCACCGTCAGGCGGCTGGCCACTTCTGGTCTGCTCTTGGCTCTCCTCACAGTCTGGGTGCTGCCGGTGCGGGCGGCGGAGCCCGGTGCTCCCGATGCGGCAC
>JANPDA010000235.1:0-2796 GCA_031431235.1 Hyphomicrobiaceae bacterium | reverse complement strand
CCCCACTCGAACGCCTCGTCGTTGCTCACCAGTTCCACGCCATTGATGAGCGTCGTGTCCAGGTTCTTGGGAACAAACCCCGCCCCGATCCCCTGGATCTTGTGCGGGCCGGGATTGCCCCCCGACAGCACGGGGCTGCCGACCGGCTCGACCGCGATCATCCTGAGGCCGGGAATGCGCGGCTTCAAGACCCGCGCACAGCCCGTGATGGTGCCGCCGGTGCCGACGCCCACGACGATCGCATCGAGCTTGCCGCCGGTATCGCGCCAGATCTCCTCGGCCGTCGTGCGCACATGCACCTCGGGGTTCGCCTGATTGCTGAACTGACCGACGAGGATTGCGCGGCTGTTCTCCGCGACCATCTCGTCGGCGCGCGCGATCGCCCCCTTCATGCCCTTCTCGGCCGGTGTCAGCACCAGCTCGGCGCCGAGAAAGCCAAGGATCTTGCGCCGCTCGATCGACATCGATTCCGGCATGACGAGGATCAGCTCGTAGCCGCGTGCCGCCGCGACGAAGGCGAGCGCGATGCCGGTGTTGCCCGAGGTCGGCTCGATCAGCACGGTGCCGGGGCCGATCCTGCCCTCGGCCTCCAGGCTGTCGATCAGGGAGACGCCGATGCGGTCCTTGACCGAGGACAGTGGATTGAAGAACTCGAGCTTCAGCAGCACCTCGGCCTTGGCGCCTGCCTCCTTGGCGATGCGGTTGAGGCGCACCACGGGCGTGTTGCCGAGCGTCTCCGTGATATCGCCATAGACACGACCGCGTCCCCACTCCTTGGTGCCGTCGAGGGTCTTGATCTTGATCGCGGGATTGACGGCCGAGCCGCCGGCGGACGTTGCCATGGTGCCTCCGTGGGGTCAAACGGTTGAGAAAATCATTCCATCAGGCGTCATGATAGCAGGCTTGCGCAACAAACGTCGCGCAACGCAATTCCATTCTAGCCTGGTTTCTTGGAATCTGGTTTGCGTTTTGCTGCAACGGCCCGTGTCCGCTTTCCGGTCGAGCCGAAACCGCCCGGCCCACGGGTCGTCGCCGACAGATCGACCGTCTCGACGACCTCCAAATGCATGACCGGCGCGAACACCAGTTGCGCGATGCGGTCGCCCCGCTCGATGCGCACCTTCTCGCGCCCGTGATTGATCAGCAGCACCATCACCTCGCCGCGATAGTCGCTGTCGATCGTGCCCGGCGCATTGAGGACGGTGAGGCCGTGCTCGGCGGCAAGGCCCGAGCGCGGCCGCACCTGTCCTTCAGAACCGCCCGGGATCTCGACCACGAGCCCTGTCGGCACCAGCTTGAAACGTCCCGGCTTGATCGAGATGCCTGTCTCGGCATCGACCGCCGCCACCAGATCGAGACCGGCAGCCTGTGCCGACTGGTAGGCGGGAAGCTTCAGGCCAGCGGCATGGGCCAGGCGCTTCACCTTCATTGCCGGCGCGCTCCTGCTTGCGCTGCGCGCCTTGGGTTGTCCGTCCTGCGCCAGCTTCATGTTGGCTTGCTGGAGCAGAGAAACGCCGCGGCCCGCTGCACGAGCTTGCTTGCGACCTCGTCCTTGGATTGCTTTGGCCATGTTTCCACTCCCTCCGCCGTGACCAGATGCACGGTGTTTTCGTCTCCGCCCATCACGCCGGTGCCGGGCGAGACGTCGTTCGCCACGACCCAATCGGCGCCCTTGGCGGCACGTTTTTTCTTGGCATGCGCGATCACGTTCTCGGTTTCGGCTGCAAATCCGATCACCAGTCCCGGCCGGCGCGTGCCGGCCACTGCGATCGTCGCCAGGATATCCGGGTTTTCGATCAGGTCTAGCTTTGGCACGGCCTTACCTGGCGTTTTCTTGAGCTTCTGGTCGGCGGCCGATGCGACCGCCCAGTCGGCGACAGCTGCCGCAAAGACTGCGAGATCGACCGGCAGCGCCGCCTTTGCGGCAGACAGCATCTCGCGCGCCGTCTCGACCCGGACCACCCGGACACCCGGCGGATCGGCGAGTGCCGTCGGGCCGGAGACGAGTGTCACGTCGGCGCCGAGCCGTGCCGCCGCCGCCGCGATCAACGACCCCTGCTTGCCCGACGAGCGATTGGAGAGGAACCGCACCGGATCGATCGGCTCGAGCGTGGGCCCGGTCGTCACCAGCACGCGCTTGCCGGCAAGCGGCCCTGCCGCCGGGCTGAGCATCGCCCCGATTGCCGCGAGGATTTCCGCGGGCTCCGCCATCCGGCCCGGACCCGCTTCCCCTTTCTCGGCCATCTCGCCGGTGTTGGGACCGACCATGCGAACACCATCGGCCAAGAGTTGCGCCGCATTGCGCCGCGTCGCCGGATGGGCCCACATGTGAGGGTTCATCGCCGGCGCGAGCAGCACCGGCTTGTCGGTCGCGAGCAGCACGGCGGTCGCGAGGTCGTCCGCGTGCCCCCCCACCATCTTCGCGATGAGATCGGCGGTCGCCGGCGCGACCACGATCAGGTCGGCCTCGCGCGAGAGGCGGATATGGCCGATCTCGCGCTCGTCATCGAGGCTGAACAGATCGGAGAGCACCCGCTCCCCCGACAGCGCCCCGACCGACAGCGGCGTGACGAACTGCTCGGCCGCTTTCGTCATTACCGGACGCACGCTGACGCCACGCTCGACCAAGCGGCGAACGAGCTCGAGGCATTTGTAGGCGGCGATGCCGCCGCCGATGATGAGAACGATCCGGCGTCCGTGCACAGGCAATCCTCGCGATCCGGCCCGTTGCCGGCAATTCGCCCATCATAGCGGCTCGGCGGCAAAGCGCTACCGGCCTGGGCGAGCCGGCGTTCA
>JANPDA010000234.1:0-11731 GCA_031431235.1 Hyphomicrobiaceae bacterium | reverse complement strand
GCTTACAACACCGTGGTGCCCTCGTCCGGCAAGGTTTTGACAGGCGGCGTCGATTCCAACGCCCTGCAGCGCCCGAAGCGCTTCTTCGGCGCGGCCCGCAACATCGAGGAGGGCGGGTCTCTCACGATCATCGCGACAGCGCTCATCGATACCGGCAGCCGCATGGACGAGGTGATCTTCGAGGAGTTCAAGGGCACCGGTAACAGCGAGATCGTGCTCGACCGCAAGGTGGCCGACAAGCGCGTGTTCCCTGCGATCGACATCGCCAAGTCCGGCACCCGCAAGGAGGACCTGCTGGTGACGCCCGAGCAGCTGAAGAAGATGTTCGTGCTGCGCCGCATCCTGAACCCGATGGGCGCAATGGAGAGCATCGACTTCCTGCTGGACAAGCTGCGCGCCACCAAGTCGAACGCCGATTTCTTCACCAGCATGAATGCTTGATGCTTGTAGGCTGGGTTGAGCCATCGGCGAAACCCAGCATTTTTATTGTGGCAGATCCTGCTGGATTGCCGAGCGCGTAGGGCGCTGTTTCGGCCGTGGTTTCCCTACCGATGATTACCCTGTGGTAGGCTCAGCGGCGTTGGGTTGTGCGCGGGAATGGTGGCTTGTTCGCACGATCACCCTCGCGGCCCGCGCTGACCCAACTTCACCGCCAGCACCACGTAGTCCGTGCCCGCGCTCCGCGCATCCTCGACCCTGAGACCGGCAAATCCGCACGCCTTCCGGATCAGCTCCAGGTCGAACACGTGGTGGTGGATGCAGCGCAGCCGGTGATTGTCGGCCGCCATCAGGGCGAGCGCTTCCCGGCTCGCAATGTGATGCCCGAGCGACAGGTCGAACAGCTCGACGAATTCCTTGGCGTGGGCGAGGTCATCCTCCCCGCGGTTGGCGCGATGATCCTCGACCAGGTGCTCGAAGCTCGTGACGGGACGGAGCCGGTCGAAGTTCGTCTCCTTGCGCGGCAACACCAGGATGAGCGCCCCGCCTGGCGCCAGCACGTCCCGGATCGCTTCGAGCGCCCGCAACGGGTTCGCGACATGCTCGATGCAATTGCTGGTTGCAACAAAGTCGTAAGCTTGCTTGGGTGCCTTCCCGGCGACGTCGAGCACCTCGGCGATGAACTGCCGGCCGAGGACGCGTCCCTCGACCTCGAACGCGCCTTCCTCGATCTGCCCTTCCCAGACCGTCTTGGACGCGAAATTGCAATTGTCGAGCGCTGCCACGCGTCCATAGAGCGGGATCTGTCCGCCCTGGCGGAAGAAGCCGCTCGGGCCGCCGATTTCGAGCCCACTTCTCCCACCGATGGCCGCTTCGTAGCGCTCGTGCCCGATCAGCGGCGTGTTCACAGCGAGATGGTATGGCCGCACCACATAGCGCATCGCCGCATAGCGGGCGAACGGCGCAGGTCCGAATCGGCGGGCATGCCGGACGGCAGTCTTGAGCTTTTGATGCATTCTGGGCGAGCTCCCGGCAGGGGTTGCCATCCTCAATGCACGCAGGCGTTGAAGGTTTGGTTAAGAACGAGCCCGGCGCACGTGCGCGACCGTCGCTTTCTTGTCACGCGGTGAGTTTTACAGTGCCCAAACGATCGAGCCCCGGTGACAGACATGCATCGAACCAGTTACGGTTCCGGCTAGCGGCTGCACCCCGTGCAGCCTTTGGCGCAGATCGCACGCAATCCGGCAGGACATTCCCATGACTGGCAAATTGGCGCGATATCGGTTGGGTGTGGCTCTCGCGGCATTGGCAATCGGTTTTGCCGCCCTGGGAACGGACGACAGCATTGCTTCGACCAGGAAGAAGAAGTCGGAAGCCGCCAAGGAGGTCCAGCTCCCTCCACGCCAGCCACTCAATCTGGTCGTCTCGATCAGGAAGCAGAAGCTGTTCGTCTACCACGGCACTGAGCTGATCGAGACGTCGCCAGTCTCGACCGGACAGCGCGGCTTCCCTACGCCGAGCGGCGTGTTCTCGATCCTGGAGAAGAACCGCATCCACCATTCGAATATCTACAGCGGCGCGCCGATGCCGTTCATGCAGCGCGTGACCTGGTCGGGAGTTGCGCTCCATGCCGGTATGCTTCCAGGCTATGCTGCATCTCATGGCTGCATCCGCTTGCCCCACAGCTTCGCGCGGCAGCTTTTCGGAATGACCAGGATGAACAATCACGTGATCATCACCAGCAGTGAGATCGCCCCCGTCGAGATCAGCCACAAGCAATTGTTCCAGCCCGCACTCGAGGATGCGAGCGCCCAGTCCGCCGCACCCGCCGTCGTCGTCACCGCCTCGCTGACGGGCACCGCTTCCGACGCGACGCCGGCCGTCAAGCCGCCGTCGACCGCGCCGATTCGCCTGCTGATCGCCAGGCGCAGCGAGCGCGATCTGGCGCGATCGACGCAAGAGATGCTGAAAGAGCTGAAGTACGAGATCGGCGAGGTCGATGGCTATATCGGTTCGGTCTCGCGCAACATCATGCGGATCTATCAGCGCATCCACGGTTTGAAGCAGACCGATGTCGTCTCCGCCGAGGTGCTCGACCATCTGAGCCGGGCGACCGGACGGGGACCAGCGAAGGACTGGCACATCTATGCCAAGCAGGAGTTCACCGATCTGTTCGACGCCCCGATCGACATCCGCGATCCGGACCAGCCGACCGGCACGCTCCTGTTCCAGGCCCAGGAGTTTTCGGAGGGCGCAAGCGAGGTCCGCTGGACCGTGATGCCCGGCGACGAGGCGTCCGCGGCCTTCGCTCCGGCGAGCGTCCTCGATCGGATCGACATCCCAGCCCAGACCCGTACGAGGATCGCCAAGCTGCTGACGCCGGGCTCATCAATGATTGTAACCGATCGGGGCAAGAGCGACGAGATCAGCAAGTACACCGATTTCCTCGTGAAACTGCCGGTGCCCAAGGCATCTGCCGCCGTTGCGGCAGTCGACGCCGACGATGAGCCCGCTCAGACCGTGCGCTCCAAGCGTAAGCACCGCGCCGCGCGCACTGTGCGCACCAGGTCGCGGGCCTCGGCGATCGCTTCCAGGCACGTCAAGGCGATACAGAGATAGGCGATCAGGGCTGCCTCGCGTTCACCCTCCGCAATGCCCTTGCCGTCTCGACGAGACCGTGCGCCTCCGTCATCGGCGCCGAGCACGTTCGCCCGACGCACAGATAGGCGGTCGTCTTGCCACCGATCGCGGTCTTGCCGGCTGTGGCCGAGCTGGTCGCAATCAGTGCCGGGTCATCGATCACCTGAACGAGCGCACCCGGCAGCGCGAGCGTGCGCGCGGCGCGCTCGAGTAGGCCAAGCCCGCTGGCGGCGCCTCTGACGATCACGAGTTGCTGAGGCGCTTCGAGGTCGATCAGCCCGGTCATCAGCCCCGTGCAGGCCAGGGGCCCTCGCGCTGCTTCCGGCGCGAACGCTTCGAACGTCGCCTTCGCGCGGTCCTCGTAGGACACTTCCCCCGTCAGCATGTACAGCTTCACGAGGTTCGACACCATCACGCCATTGGCGTTGGGCGTCGCATCGTCGTGTGCCGTCCGGGTCCGCACGATCAGGCCGGCCGTATCGTCGGCCGTGAAGGCATAGCCGCCGCGATCGTCGAGCCAATAGTGGCGGTCGAGCACACCGGCCCAGCGTCGGGCGTCGGCCACGTACCCGGCTGCCCCCGTCGCCTCGTGCAGCGCGATCGCCGCGCCGATCATGTTGGCATAGTCGCTCGCCGTCGCCGGAGCCTTGCCTTCGCCCGCGCGAGTGCAATGGAAGAGGCGGTCGCCAGCCTGTATCCGCTCGGCAATGAACCTGTAGGCACCGAGCGCCGCCGACAGCCACCTGGGTTGCTCGAACGCAGTCGACGCCTTGGCGAGCGCTGCGATCATCAGCCCATTCCAATCGGCGAGCACTTTGTCGTCGAAGCCGGGCGGAATGCGCTTGGCGCGATGCTGGCGCAGCCTCGCGCGCATCGAGGCGAGCCGCACCTCGACCTCGCCGGCCGCCAAACGCAAGCTGCCGAGCCGGTTCAAAATGTTGTGCCCCTCGAAATTGCCGGGGGCCGTCACGTCGTAGTGCTTGGCAAAGAGGGCGGCATCCTCCGCCCCCAGCACCTGGTCGATCTCGGAGCGCGACCAGACGTAGAACTTACCCTCCTCGCCTTCGGAATCCGCATCCCACGACGCCGCGAACCCGCCCCCGGGCGTACGCATATCGCTGAGCACGAAGCCGATCGTCTCCTCGATCCGCTGCTCGAGCAGTGGCGAGCCCGTTTCCTTCCAGACCTCGGTCATCAGGTCGATCAGCAACGCATTGTCGGAGAGCATCTTCTCGAAATGCGGCACCAGCCAGCGCTCGTCGACCGAGTAGCGTGAGAAGCCGCCTGCGAGATGATCGTAGATGCCGCCCTGGCAGATGTGGTCGAGGGTCGTCTGCACGGCGACGCGCGCATTCTCCAGGTCGTAGCGGATGCCAGCGCGCCACAAGAACCAGAAGAACGAATATTGTGGGAATTTCGGCGCTCCCTCCATGCCGCCATGAACCGGATCGACCAGAGTTGCAGCGCGAACCGCCAGATCCCGCAAAGCCGGCTCGCCGATTCTCGGCGCTTGCTCGCGCGGCGCCGACGACCGCAGCCGCTCCAGGATTGCGCTCGAGTTCTGAGCCACACGCGCCGGCTCTTGCCTGTGGATCCGGGCAATCTCCCGCAGCACCCGCACGAAGCTCGGCTTGCCATAGCGCTCGTCCTTGGGGAAATAGGTCCCGCCCCAGAAAGGCTCGGCGTCGGGCGTCAGGAACATGGTGAGTGGCCAGCCGCCCTGCTCGCCCAGCGTGTGCAGTGCCGCCATATAGATCGCATCGATGTCGGGCCGCTCCTCGCGGTCGACCTTGATGTTCACGTAGAGCTCGTTCATGACGTCAGCGGTTGTCTGATCCTCGAAACTCTCGTGCGCCATCACATGGCACCAGTGGCAAGCGGCATAGCCGACCGACAGCAGGATCGGCTTTCCTGTGCGCTTCGCCTCGGCGAGCGCTTCCTCCCCCCAGGCCCGCCAATGGACCGGGTTGTCCTTGTGCTGGAGCAGATAGGGGCTGGTTTCGCTGGCGAGACGATTGGCGGACATGGGAGGCTCCGTGCGGACTTTGGCGGGGTTCTAGCATCGGAATGAACGAGCGTTCGACGATATTCGCGCTTTCGAGCGGCCACGGGCGGTCCGGTGTCGCGGTGATCCGGCTCTCGGGGCTGGCCGCGGCCGACACACTCGCGACAATGGCGGGAAAGTTGCCTGGGCCGCGCCAGGCCAGCGTGCGCACCCTCCATGCGGCCCGCACGAGCGAGCCGATCGACCAGGCGCTCGTTCTTTTCTTCCCCGCGCCTGCGAGCTTCACCGGCGAGGATGTGGTCGAGTTGCATATCCATGGCGGACCGGCCGTCATCGCGCGGATGCTGGAGGAGCTCTCGGCCCACCCTGGCTTGCGCCTCGCCGAGCCCGGCGAGTTCACCCGCCGCGCCTTCGAGAATGGACGGCTCGATCTGACCGAGGCGGAAGGGCTTGCCGACCTGATCGCTGCCGACACCGAGGCGCAGCGGCGCCAGGCACTCGCCCAGGGCAGCGGCCATCTCCGGCAGATCCTGGAGGGCTGGCGCAGTGACCTTGTACGCGCGCTCGCTCTGATCGAGGCTGCAATCGACTTCTCCGACGAGGCCGATGTCCCGGCCGAGGCCATGGCGCCGGCCCGGATCATTGCCACCCGGCTGAGCGAGACGATCCGCCGCCACCTCGATGCGGGCCACCGGGGCGAGATTCTGCGTGACGGTTTTCGCGTCGTGCTGACGGGCTATCCCAACGCCGGCAAATCGAGCCTCCTGAATGCGCTCGCTCGCCGCGACGTGGCGATCGTCTCTTCCGAGCCCGGTACCACGCGAGATGCGATCGAGGTGCGGCTCGACCTCGATGGCTTGCCGGTGATCGTCACCGACACCGCCGGCATCCGGCCCCCCGAGGGCGCCATCGAGCGCGAGGGCATCCGGCGGACGTATGCGCGCGCGGACGAGGCCGGGCTGGTGCTGTGGCTGACCGACGGCAGCGAGCCGGGCCGGCGACCGCCGGCGGATTTCGCTTCAGACCAGGCACCGATCATCGTGGCGACCAAATGCGACCTGGTGGGTGCGGGGTCCGGCCCCGGGTTGAAAGTTTCCGCCCTGACCGGCGAAGGCCTCGACGCCCTGACGCGCCTCATCGCCGAACGGGCGCGCTCGACCCTCCCCGCTGGCGAGCCGGCGCTGGTTACGCGCGCGCGGCATCGCCAAGGCCTCGAGCATTGCGGCGCCGCCCTCGACCGCTTCCTCGCCGGACCGACCGCCGACCTCGAGCTCCGAGCCGAGGACCTGCGCGCGGCAGCGATGGCGCTCGGCCGCCTCACCGGTCGGGTCGATGCCGAGCATGTGCTCGACGAGATTTTCGCGAGCTTCTGTATCGGCAAATAGAGCCACCCCGGTTGTGGGTATCTCCGCGCCGTCTGTGGACAAAAGATTCACGTGAAACGCGGCGCGGATATGCGAAGGCGTCCCCTCCCCACCGCGTGGAGGCACGCGGCGGCATCCTCCCCACCTTGGGGAGGCAACTCTTATGGGATTCCTGGGGGTGGGGAGGCATCACGCTCGGGATTCCGCCACTCGGAGTCGCATCCAGACTCCCGAGTCGCAACTGAATCCTGAGGAATTGATTCACGTGAAACATGGGGATAACCCCATCGCTCGCACCCTTTGACCCCTTTGGCCGAAATCCATAGGGTGGTGCCCCATGACGAAGGCGACCAACAGCTACGACGTGATCGTTGTCGGTGGCGGCCATGCCGGCTGTGAGGCCGCGGCAGCCGCCGCACGCATGGGTGCACGCACCGCCCTCCTCACTCACCGTTTTGCCACCATCGGCGAGATGTCCTGCAACCCCGCGATCGGCGGCCTCGGCAAGGGCCACCTCGTGCGCGAGATTGATGCGCTCGACGGTCTGATCGGCCGCGTCGCTGATGCGGCCGGGATCCAGTTCCGCGTCCTGAACCGCTCCAAGGGCCCCGCCGTCCAGGGCCCGCGCGCCCAGGCCGATCGCAAGCTCTATCGCGAGGCGATGCAGGCTGCGATCCAGGCGACCGTGGGGCTCGCGGTGATCGAGGCCGGCGCCGCCGACCTGATCCTCGAGGCCGGCCGAATTTGCGGTGTCGTTACAACTCATGGTGAGCGGTTGCCGGCCGCTGCGGTCGTGATCACCACCGGAACCTTCCTCAACGGCCTCATCCACATCGGCGACCGCCAGATCCCGGCCGGCCGCATCGGCGAGGCGCCAGCGCTCGGGCTGACGGATCGTCTGGTCTCGCTCGGCCTCGCGACCGGCCGCCTCAAGACCGGGACGCCTCCGCGTCTCGACGGAGCGACTATCGACTGGTCATCCCTCGAACGCCAGCCTGGCGACGACCCACCCGAGCCCTTCTCCTTCCTGACCGGGCGCATCACGACACCCCAGATCGACTGCCACATCACCCACACCACGGCGGCGACCCACGCCCTGATCGAGGCGAACCTAACCCGCTCGGCCATGTACTCGGGCAGCATCAAAGGCATCGGCCCGCGCTACTGCCCCTCGATCGAGGACAAGGTCGTCCGCTTCCGCGAGCGCCAATCCCATCAGATCTTCCTCGAGCCCGAGGGTCTCGACACCACCACCATCTACCCCAACGGCATCTCGACCTCGCTACCCGAGGATATACAACTCGCGTTTCTGGCGACCATCCCCGGCCTCGAGCGCGTCCGCGTGCTGCAACCCGGCTATGCCATCGAGTATGACTATGTGGATCCGCGTGAATTGCATACGACGCTCGAGGCCAGGCGCGCTCCTGGTCTCTTCCTCGCAGGTCAGATCAATGGGACGACCGGCTACGAGGAGGCTGCCGCCCAGGGGCTGATTGCGGGTGTCAACGCAGCTTTGAAGGCTGCCAGCAGCACAACCGAATTCATTGTCAGCCGCGCCGACGCCTATCTCGGCGTCATGATCGACGATCTCGTCAGCCGTGGCGTCAGCGAGCCCTACCGCATGTTTACTTCGCGCGCCGAGTACCGCTTGCGGCTGCGCGCCGACAATGCCGATCAGCGTCTGACGCCGCTCGGCTTGGGCGTAGGCTGCGTTGGCGTCGCTCGGGCGACAGCGTTCCGCGCCAAGGCGGCGTCGCTCGCTGCCGCCAGAAACCAGCTCGAGACGCTCAGCCTCACGCCCGACGAGGCCGCCCAACACGGCCTGCGCGTCAATCGCGATGGTCGCCGCCGCAATGCTTTCGAGCTGTTGTCGCTTCCTGACATCGATTTCGACGCGCTGGCACGGATCTGGCCCGACCTCGGCGCGATCGGCCCCAGGACATCCGCCCAAGTCGCCGTCGATGCCCACTACGCCGTCTATCTCGATCGCCAGCAGGCCGACATCGATGCCATGCGCCGCGACGAAGGCGTGAGCTTCCCGCCCGACTTCGATCTCGCGCTCATTCCCGGCCTTTCCAACGAGGTCCGCCAGAAGCTCCTCCACCACCGGCCGGCAACGCTCGCCCAGGCCGCGCGCATCGATGGCATTACACCGGCAGCGATCATGCTGCTGCTCGCCCACCTGAAACGGCCCCGCCGCCGCGCCGTCGCCGAATGAGCAAAGACACGACGAGACCTCCTGGCGTGATCGCCGGACCTGACGCCTTCGCGGCCGCCTTTGCCGTTTCACGTGAAACGCTCGGCCGTCTGACCCTCTATGTCGAGCTGCTCGAGCGCTGGTCGAAGGTCCAGGATCTGATCGCACCCGGCACCATGGCTCAGGTCTGGCACCGCCACGTCGCTGATAGCGCCCAGCTCGTCCGGCTGGCCCCCAACGAAGCCGTCGAATGGCTCGATCTTGGCTCCGGCGCCGGATTTCCGGGTCTCGTCGTTGCCATCATGAACGCCGAACGGCCAGGGTTCAGGATGCATCTGGCGGAGAGCAATGCCCGGAAATGTGCGTTCCTGCGCGATGTGGCCCGCCAGACCGGTGCCCCTGTGGAAATCCACAATGATCGCATCGAATCACTTCGCATCGGGCATAATGGAGCCGATATCGGCGTTGTCTGCGCGCGTGCGCTCGCCCCGTTGGGCAAGCTGCTGGGGTTGGCGCGACCCTTTTTCTCCGCCGGCACCGCCGGCCTGTTCTTGAAGGGGCGTGAGGTGGAGGCCGAGATCGCCGAGGCCCGCAAGGCCTGGCGCTTCGAAGCCACACTGCATCTGAGCCTGACCGAACCGAGTGGCCGCGTAATTGAGCTGACTGCGCTGGATGACTTGGAAAAGGGCGAGTGACCCAATGGCGAACACCTACGGCCGACCGAGCATACGCACGTTTGCGATCGTCAATCAGAAGGGCGGGGTCGGCAAGACCACGACCGCCATCAATCTCGGCACGGCGCTCGCCGCCACCGGCGAAAAGGTGCTGATCGTCGATACCGATCCGCAAGGCAATGCCTCGACCGGCCTCGGCATCGCTCCCGAGCGGCGCCATATCACCACCTATGACGTGCTCTCCGCCAAAGCGAGCCTCGCCCAGGCGGCGCTGCCGACGGCGGTCAGGAATTTGCTTATCGCGCCGGCCAATTCGGACCTGGTCGGGCTCGAATCCGAGCTGTTGAACGTCCCCAACCGCAATTTCCGCCTGCGTGATGCCATCGCGGCCCTCTATGCCAATCAGAAGGCGCGCGCCGACGAGGTCCCCTATTCCTACGTGCTGATCGACTGCCCGCCGAGCCTGAGCGTGCTGACGGTGAATGCGCTTGCGGCCGCCAATTCCGTGCTGGTGCCGGTGCAGTGCGAGTTCTTCGCTCTCGAAGGGCTCTCGCAGTTGAAGGAAACCATCGACGGCATCAAGGCGACGCTCAATCCCGGCCTCGACATCCATGGGGTTGTGCTGACCATGCACGACGACCGCGCGAACCTGTCGAAGGACGTGGCGCGCGATGTGCGCAAGTTCTTCGGCGAGAAAGTCTACCAGAGCGTGATCCCGCGCAATGTGAAGTTGGCTGAGGCCCCTTCGCACGGCATGCCGATCCTCTCCTACGACGTGCGCAGCCCCGGCAGTCTCGCCTACATCAAGCTCGCCGAGGAGATCATCGCCCGCGAGCGCACCTATAAGGCGGCCTGAAGCGGCCATCCGCTCCAACCGGATTGAACGGAGAACACCCATGTCCATGGCGGCACCAGCACCCCGCAGCCGGCTCGGTCGCGGCCTTGCTTCGCTGATCGGTGAGCCGGCCGACGCGCTCCAGAAGCTCCCCAACGAGGGCCAGCAGCGTGTGGTGCCGATCGAGCAGGTTTTTTCGAGCCCGTTGAACCCGCGCCAGACCTTCAACGAGCCGGAGCTGGAGGAATTGGCATCCTCGATCCGCGAGCGCGGTCTGGTGCAACCGCTGATCGTCCGCCCCAAAGCCGATATGGGTGGCCAGGCATTCGAGATCGTCGCCGGCGAGCGTCGTTGGCGTGCCTGTCAGAAGGCGGGGCTGCACACCGTGTCGGTGATCGTGCGCGAGCTCTCCGACAAGGAGGTGCTGGAGCTCGCGATCATCGAGAATGTGCAGCGCGCCGACCTGAACGCGATCGAGGAGGCGCGCGGCTACAAGGAGCTGGTCGAGCGCTTCGAGTACAACCAGGACGATCTCGCCCAGATCATCGGCAAGAGTCGCAGCCACGTGGCCAACACGCTGCGCCTGCTGCGGCTACCCGAAGTCGTGCAAAAACTCGTCCAGGACGGCACTTTGTCAGCCGGTCACGGTCGCGCGCTGGTGGGGCGCGAGGACGCCGAAAGCCTCGCTGGCATGATTGTGGCCAAGGGCCTGAACGTCCGCGAGGTCGAGGCCCTGGTGCAACGCCCGGTCGGCGTGGGCGCCGAGACCCGCAAGAAACGCGACAAGGATACCGACACCCTCGCCTTCGAGAAAGAGGTCGCCGAGGCTCTGGGCCTGAAAGTCGAGGTCAAGCGCAGCTCCGGCGAAAGCGGTGTGCTGGTGATCCGCTACTCGAATTTCGACCAGCTCGATTATCTGCGCGGGCGGTTGCTGGGGAACGGGTGAAGCAGTCGGCATGAAATCAGGGGAGGAGTCGATCAGGTCAACAATGCTCAAAGCGTTGCAGGTACAACCGTTTGTAACAAAATAGGTACACTCGCTTTGTCAAACCGAAGGGGTTCAGTTAATTCTTCTTAGCAGTCTACGAATCGAATACAAATTGAGTATCCGTTGGGGGCGTGGGAAGGCAACCCACACCTTTGTTCATGAAGCTGCACCCCCGGACACGAAACTTGAAATCAAGCGACATTGGGTGGAGGCTGGGCTTGCCGATCTGATGGACAACGTCTCAGCAGCGGATGCGCCGGGATGAGGTCGGTGGCCGAATCGATGCCGAGGAGTTGGATGATTTCGTCATATGCTGCCGTGGAGGTCTCCTTTCGGGCGTGTGTGCCTCTATAGAATTGGTGCGGGGCGTTGCGCGCGGGCGGAGGGTAAGTGGTTGGTTTGACCGAGGTTGCGTGTGAAACTTGGTTGTTCTTGGTGCGATGTTTTGACGTTTCATTGCGCGCTTTGCGCCTCCGCGATGACATTCCTACGACGCGGAACCGGAGGGAGCAAGGAGGTTCGTAGATGTTTCGTGGATCGACTCGGACCGGAAGCCTGCGCCAGAAAGCAGGAGCTCGGGCATCCTGCCC
>JANPDA010000233.1:0-1908 GCA_031431235.1 Hyphomicrobiaceae bacterium | reverse complement strand
CGACGACAAATGCCCCGACACAGGCTGCGGCATCAAAGCCTATCACCGCGACGCCTTCATCCGGCTGCCATACTTCACCCGCATGCATCGGTACCTGCCGGCGCTGTTCCAGACCTATGGGCTCGAGGTCGCCTATGAGCCGGTCACCGATCGGCCGCGCCTCGTCGGCCAATCGAAATACACGAATTTCGGGCGCGCCCTGGTCGGCATCTACGAACTGTTCGGGGTGACATGGCAGCGGCGGCGGACCAAGCTGCCGGCCGTGACAGAGGTGGCGAGGTAGGCCGGCCCGGGCTCGGGCCGCCCCAGTGCCGAGGAAGGAAACCGTCGGATGGATCTGAGCAGGCTCGCGGCCTGGTGGGCGTCGATGTCCTCGACCGAGCTGCTTTGGCTCGGCATCGGTTTCATGGCCCAGATGATGTTCTCGGCACGCTTCATCATCCAATGGATCGCCAGCGAACGAGCGCACCGCAGCATCGTGCCGGAGACGTTCTGGTATTTCAGCGTCGTCGGCGGCGCCATGCTGTTTGCCTACGCGATCTATCGATTCGATCCCGTGTTCATGCTTGGCCAAGGCCTCGGCCTGCTGATCTATGCCCGCAACATCCAAATGATCTGGGCGGGCAAGCGCGAGGACGCGGAAGGTGAGCGGCAGCGCACCTCGAGCCGCGACTAGTGTTCTGACTCATTCATTTGGTACCCCAAATGAATGGCCAGCCCACTAGCTACCTCCTTGTTTGTGTTCCGTCTTTCCATTCATTGATCCAGCTTCGCCGGAATCGAATGAATGGGCCGGAACACTAGATCGATGCACCTGTGGCGGCCAGCGGCCGAAGGGGACGGTGCCGCCTTGTTTGCGGTCGACAGCGATGCGGGGGCGCTGGGTCAGGACATGTGACAGCGGAGCCACAAACGAGTGCAAAGAATGCGCCGCCGACTGCGCCAGAGTTGACACCAATTCGATCCCATCGTCAGGTCGTAGCTATCTGCTCCAACGATCAGGTCTCGTCATGTTGCGTCGTGCGTCGCATTGCGCCAGTGTGGTGGCATCAGCCGCGATCATCGGCTCGGTCATTATTGCTGCTGACGGCGCCAAAGCCGGGGAGGCATCGCTCCGGCACGGTGACCTCCAAGTCGATCTCGCTATCGCCATGATGAACGGCCAGGGGCGCGAGCTCGTCCTCGACCCGGCGACGGGCTCGGTCGTCAGTCGCCTCGATTGGAATTTCGACCGGGTCGTGATGGCGCGCGCCGGCTTGGCCTACAATCCGCTCGATTGGCTGACATTGGGCATCAAGGGCGCGACCAACCTGACCGATTCCTCGCACATGAACGACTACGACTTCAATGTTTCCGGCTGCCCGACGAGCGCGGACGGAGGCTCGCTCTGCGAATCGAACCATCCCGATACAGTGCTCCAGCATGCCTTCCTGCTCGATGTATCGGCCAGCACAAAGCTCATCGACCTGGGCCATTTCTCGGCTGGTCCCGTCGTCGGCTACAAGTGGGAAACCTACAAGTGGCACGCCAACAACGGCACGTCGAACTATGCGGGGGTGTTCAACGACGGCCTGGGCATCTCCTACGACCAGTGGTGGGAGACGCCCTATCTGGGCGTGAGCGCCGAAGCAGAGATCGGGCGCTTCGGCCTGTCGGCCCGTGCCATCGGATCGCGCTGGGGCGAGGGCCGGGATCGCGATCTCCATCATAGCCGGTCGCTGTTGTTCAAGGAGACGTTCGACGATGTGACGATGGCGGCGGGCGACGTCAATGTGACCTACCGCATCACCGGGGGCGACTCCTACTTCACCCACGGCCCGCTGGTCCCCGTCGCCTGCATCATCATCGCCTACCTCATCTACAAGCGCGTGGGCCTGCCTCGGGGCCGGACCGAGTCGAGCAACCGCG
>JANPDA010000232.1:0-12034 GCA_031431235.1 Hyphomicrobiaceae bacterium | reverse complement strand
CGACTTGGAACAGCGAGGGATGCGAGACCACCTCGGGCCTCACGCTGTCACGGGTGACGATCACGCGGGCGGAGCGCTTTGTCATCGTGAACAGCCGGCGCGCGAAATCATAGGGCAGTCGGATGCAACCGTGGGACGCCGGGTAGCCCGGGATCACGCCAGCGTGCATCGCGACACCCGACCCGGTGATGCGCTGCATGTAGGGCATCGGTGCGCCGCCATAGAGGTTGGAATAGTGCTCTTCGTTCTTCTCCAGGATGCTGAACACGCCCATCGGAGTGGCGTGGCCCGATTTCCCGCTCGAGATCGGCGAGGACACGATCGCCTCGCCATTGCTCGCGAACAGCGTCAACCGCTGATCCTCGAGCGAGACCACGATGTTGATCGGGCCTGCCGGAACCTTGTCGACTATGACGGCTTTCTCCGCCTGCTCCGCCTTGTGGCGCTTCTTTTTCTTGGCTGCGGCCTCGCCCGGATCCACCGAGGCGATCAGTGTCGACAGCGCAACGAGGACGACCGAGCCGCCGAGGAGCACGCGGCTCCAGTACCGGCCACCAGCGTGGGACGGGCTACGCATTACTCAATTCCTCACGGTCTTTGCCACACTTACTTTACCGACCGGGCGGAACGATACCAACACTTTCAAAAACAAAAGTTACCAGCCGTGGCGGAATTGCTGCACTCCTGCCCGGACGGCGCCGTGGAGAAGTTGAGGACAAGTAAAAAGGGCCACCTGACGGGGTGGCCCTTGCGGCAGTCTGGCAGCTGTCCGAGGCGATCAGCGCGAGTAGAACTCGACCACCAGGCCCGGCTCCATGCGCACCGGGAACGGCACGTCGCTCAACACCGGCACGCGCACGTACTTGGCCGAATGCTTGCTGGTATCGACCTCGAGGTAGTCCGGGATCTCGCGCTCGGGGGACTGCGCCGCATCGAGCACCAGCGGCAGATCGCGCGACTTCTCGCGCACCTCGATCACGTCGCCGATCCTGCAGCGATAGCTAGGCACGTTGACCCGACGACCGTTCACGCGGACGTGGCCATGGTTGACGAATTGGCGCGAGGCGAACACGGTCGGCACGAACTTCGCGCGGTAGACGATCGCGTCGAGCCGGCTCTCCAGCAGACCGATCAGGTTCTCCGAGGTGTCGCCCTTCAGCCGGGTGGCTTCCCGATAGATGGCGTTGAACTGGCGCTCGCCGATCGAGCCGTAATAGCCCTTCAGCTTCTGCTTGGCTTTCAACTGGGTGCCATAGTCGGATGTCTTGCCGCGCCGCCGCTGGCCGTGCTGGCCGGGACCGTAGGCGCGCTTGTTGAGTGGGCTCTTTGGCCGGCCCCAGATGTTTTCTCCGAGGCGACGGTCGATCTTGTGCTTGGCGCTGATGCGCTTGGACATGGCAGGCTCCAATCTGGAATGTGCGATCGATGATGTGGCGATTATGAAGCGCGGCCTTCCTCTGCCCGGTCGCCCGGGCCGACAGGCGGCGGTCACAGGACCCCCACCGCAAGCGCGCATTGAGATGCGCGGACCCAATTGGCCCGCACCAGCGTCTTATGGTCGAGGCTATGAGCGAAGTCAACGCCGCCGCACTTGCCCGGATCAGGCGAGCGCGTCTATCAGTCCTGCGCCGATGAATTTCCGGAGCCTTCCATATGACCCGACTGGCTGCCGTTGCTGCCTGCATCCTGCTTGCCACCTGCCTGCCGGCCGCGGCTTTCGAGCTGAAGGACTGCTGGCAGACGAAGGAGTCCGAGCTCGAGGTGGCCGCCTGCACCCACTTCATCGACAGCGGCACGCTCAATCCCGATCAGCTGGCGAAAGCCTATACCGGGCGCGGCGTCGGCTACGCGCGCACCGGCCGCTTCGAGGCCGCGATCGCGGACCACACCAAGGCGATCCGATTGGCCCCGAGCTACCCACTGCCGCTCGTCAACCGGGGCAGCGCCTATAGTGCGAGCGGCGAATTCGTGCGGGCCATCGCCGATTTCGACTTGGCGCTGGGGCTCGACCCGGACCAGGTCGGAGCGCTCAACAA
This sequence comes from Hyphomicrobiaceae bacterium, assembly GCA_031431235.1. Taxonomy (GTDB): domain Bacteria; phylum Pseudomonadota; class Alphaproteobacteria; order Rhizobiales; family Hyphomicrobiaceae; genus JANNSW01. The sequence goes on along the minus strand of JANPDA010000232.1, from coordinate 9,998 downwards.
CCGGGCCTGGGCGTGGTTCAAGCTGGGCGAGGCGACACGTGCCCTGCCCGACGCCGATCGGGCTATTCAGCTGAAACCCAATGTCGCCGCGCTGCACGATACGCGCGGGGCCATCCTCGAAGCGCTCGGTCGTCGCGACGCAGCGATAGCCGCCTTCAGGCGCGCGCTCGAGATCGCTCCGGAGCTTGCGAGCGCACGTGAGGCGTTGGCGCGCCTTGGTGCGCAATGATGGACCCGATCAGATCCTCTCTTCGCGCAGGACCTGTCGAACGCTCGCTTTCAAGAGGCGAGGCAGATCCTCGATCAGCTTGTCGAGTGTCCCGCCAGTACGGTCGAGCCCACCCCCCATCCTGTCGAGCTTATCCTCGATCCGATCGAGCCTCCTGACAATCGCTGCGAGATCGTCGCCTTGGCGACGCAACTCCTGTGACAACAGCCGCGAATAGGGCATGCCTCGCTAAACCTTCCCTTCGCGCAGCACCTCGCGCACACTGTCGGCGACGATCCGTGGCAGATTGCTCACGAGCGCATCGAACTTGCCCTCGAGTCGGTCGAACTTGCCTTCGAGCCGGTCGTGCTTGCCCTCGAGTCGGTCGTGCTTGCCCTCGAGCCGGTCGAGTCTCTTGACAACGCCGGCGAGGTCATCGCCATTGCGGCGCGACTGCTCGAGATTGTAGCGCGAGACCATTTTCTCGCCTTCGACCTCCCGCTCGACCACGCTCACGCGCGCTTCGAGCGCCTTGAACTCATCCCGGCCGACACTATCCGACATCAATGCCTCCCTGTGTCCCTGAGGCGAACATTACGGGAACAACAACTCGAGTGCAAGCAGAAAAGTCGACGCGAAGCGCCCACCCCACTCCAACCCTCAGAACATATTGATCGCGAGGCGCGCCTCGTCCGACATGCGGCTCTGGTCCCAGGGCGGATCGAACACGATCTCGACCGTCACATCCTTCACGCCCTCCACTGTGCTGACCGCATTGCGCACCCAGATCGGCATCTCGCCGGCAACCGGGCAGCCCGGCGCCGTCAAGGTCATCTCGACGGCGACGTTTCGATCATCGTCCACATCGACCTTGTAGATGAGGCCGAGCTCATAGATGTCAGCTGGGATTTCCGGATCGAACACCGTTTTCAAGGCCGTGACGATGTCGCCCGAAAGCCGCTCCAGCTCGGTTTCCGACAACGCCGCGCCGGTGATGCGTGCGGCATTGGGTTGCGCCTCGTCCGCGACTGTCGCGATCTCGTTCATGGTCTCGCTCATTGCTCACCTCAGGCGAAGAAGTCGTGGGCCTTGCGCAGCGCCTCGACCAACACATCGACCTCGGCGAGGGTGTTGTACATGGCAAAGGAGGCGCGACCGGTCGCAGTCACGCCGAGGCGTTCCATCAAGGGCTGCGCGCAATGGTGCCCAGCGCGGATGGCGACGCCTGCCCGGTCGATGATGGTCGAGATGTCATGGGGATGGAGCCCATCCATGCTGAACGCGACGATCGAGCCTTTGCCCTTGGCGCGGCCATGGATCTTCACGTAGTCGAGCTCTTTCAGCCGCTCGTGGGCATGGAGCGTCAGGGCGTGCTCGTGGGCGCGGATCAGGTGGCGGCCGGTCTGCATCACATAGGTGAGCGCGGCGCCCAGGCCAATCGCCTGCACGATCGGGGGCGTTCCGGCTTCGAACTTGTGGGGGGTGACGCCATAGGTGATGCGGTCGCGGCCGACGTGCTCGATCATCTCGCCGCCACCCATGTACGGGGGCATGGCGTCGAGGTGCTGGCGCTTGGCATAGAGCACGCCGATGCCGGTCGGCCCATAGACCTTGTGGCCGGTGAAGACATAGAAGTCGCAGTCGAGGTCCTGCACGTCGACATCGAGATGCACGGCGCCCTGGCTGCCGTCGACCAGCACCGGGATGCCGCGCGCGTGCGCGATCCGGCACACCTCTTTGATTGGCACCACTGTGCCGAGCACGTTCGACATGTGCGTGATGGCAACGATTTTGGTGCGCGGCGTGAGCAGCCGCTCGAAACCTTCCAGATCGAGCTCGCCATCCTCGGAGATCGGCGCCCATTTGAGGACGGCGCCCTTGCGCTCGCGATGGAAATGCCAGGGTACGATGTTGGAATGGTGCTCCATGATCGACAGCACGATCTCGTCGCGCTCGCCGATCCTGAGTCCGCCGAACGAGGAGGCAACGAGGTTGATGGCCTCGGTCGCATTGCGGGTGAAGATCACCTGCTCGGTCGCGGGTGCATTGATGAAGGTCGCGGTGGTCGAGCGGGCCTGCTCGAAGGCGGCGGTCGTCTGGTTGGAGAGATAGTGCAGGCCGCGATGGACATTGGCATAATCGAGCAGGTAGGCGCCCTCGATGGCGTCGATCACGGCGCGTGGCTTCTGGGCGGATGCGCCGTTGTCGAGATAGACGAGCGGCTTGCCATAGACCTCCCGGAACAGGATCGGGAAGTCCGCGCGGATGCGTGCGACGTCGTACCCCGGATCGGCGGCAGATTCCATTCGAGCAGTGGTCTGCATGGCTCACCAGCCTCCCTTGTCGAGCCAGGCGCGTGCCCGTTCACGCAGCGCCTCGCGCAAGGCCTCGTGGCCGACCTGGTCGATTGCTTCACCAATGAACGCTTCGATCAGCATCGCGCGCGCTGCCTCCTGCGGAATGCCGCGGGCCCGCAAATAGAAAAGGTGATCGTCGTTGAGCTCGGTCGAGGTCGAGCCGTGGCCGCAAACGACGTCGTCGGCATGAATCTCGAGCTCGGGTTTCGACATGAACTCGGCCGTCTCGGACAACAGCAGCGCCTGCGTCGTCTGCTTGCCGTCGGTCTTCTGGGCATCGGGCCGGACGATCACCTTGCCCTGGAACACGCCGCGCGCGTCGCCGGCGAGCACGCCCTTGAACAGCTCCCGGCTGGTGCAGCGCGGCACGGCGTGATCGATCACCAGCGTGGTGTCGATATGCTCGTGACCGCTCGCGAGGAATGTGCCCGAGACCTGGACGCTCGCGTCTTCGCCCTGGAAGGTGACGAACAGCTGGTTGCGGGCGAGCGCGGGTCCCTCGCTGTGCTGGAAACCCCGATATTGTGACTTCGCGGCGAGCCGAACCGTCGCCGTCCCCAGGTGCTGCGAGCCCGAGCCCTCGGCCAGCACCTTCACGTGCTCGACCGCGGCGCCTGCACCGACCTCGATCTCCGTCACGTGGCTCGTCTGGCGGGCGGCTGCACCACTGCCGACGTGGCTCTCGATGATCGTTGCGCTGGCGCCGCGCCCGAGCCTGATCAGGCTGCGGGTCGCAATCGAGCGTGGCTCGGAAAGGTCGCTCAGATAGACCAGATGGAGCGGGGTCGGCAGCTTTGCTCCATCGGGGATGGTGACGATCGCACCGTCGGTGACGAAGGCGAGGTTGAGGTCGAGGCCAGCATAGCTGGGTCCGCCTGGGCGGCCGAGCCGCTCGGCGAGCGCCTCGCTCTGGCCTTTGCCCTTTCCGCCGAGCTCCTTGCCCAGTGTCGTGATTTCCAGATTGGGGTTGTCGGCATGAAGCGGCCCGCTGTCCCAGCTCGCGAGCCGGCCGTTGACGAACACATAGGTCACTGCCGCCAGTCGCGACAGCGCACGCCCTAGGCCTGCGGCGAGCGCCTTCTCGTCGAGCCGCCCGGCCTCCTCGAGCGCAGGGGGATGCGCGTCCGTCATCTTCGCGCGCAAATCGGTGTACTTCCAGTCCTCGACGCGCCGGTGCGGCAGGCCGGCGGCGGCGATGCGCCCGAACGCGTCGCTGCGAAGTCGTGCCATCTCGGGGCCACCCGGCAGCCGGCTGGCTGCCGATCGGAAGCGATCCGCGAGCTCGATCTCTCCCTTCGATCTGATCACGGCGACGGTCAACTGGGCGTCCTCTGCGATCCTCATGCCGCCCTGCCGGTGAACTCGGCATAGCCCGATAGCTCGAGCTCGATTGCCAGCTCCTTGCCGCCGCTCTTCTGGATCCGGCCATGGGCGAGCACGTGCACCTTGTCCGGCACGATGTAGTCGAGCAGGCGCTGGTAGTGGGTGATGACGAGCATGGCGCGATCCTTGCCGCGCAACGCGTTCACGCCCTCCGACACGACCCGCATGGCGTCGATGTCGAGCCCGCTGTCGGTTTCATCGAGCACACACAAGGAAGGTTCGAGCAGCGTCATCTGCAGGATCTCCATGCGCTTTTTCTCGCCGCCCGAAAAACCGACGTTGAGAGGCCGCTTCAACATCTCCTGGCTGATGCCGAGCTCCTTGGCCTTGGCCTTGGAGAGCTTCATGAAGTCTGGCGTCGACAGCTCCTTCTCCCCACGCGCCTTGCGCAGTGCGTTGAGCGCGGTTCGCAGGAATGTCATGGTCGCAACGCCCGGGATCTCGATCGGGTATTGGAACGCGAGGAACACGCCAGCGGCCGCGCGCTGCTCGGGCGCCATCTCCAACAGGCTCTCGCCGTTCCAGCTCATGTCGCCCTTCGTCACCGTGTAGCCCCCGCGCCCCGCGAGGACATAGGCGAGCGTCGACTTGCCCGAGCCGTTCGGTCCCATGATGGCATGCACCTCGCCCTTGGGGATGCGGAGTGACAGGCCGGCGAGGATCGTCTTGTCCTCGTCGGCGAGCTTCACATGCAGATCTCTGATCTCGAGCATTCCAACCGACTCCAATTTCTCTTTCATTCGTCATGGCCCCGACTTGTTGGAGCCATGCTCCGCAACGACGTCAGGTCATGCCGCATGGACGGCGTCCATGACGGTGCCTATGCGGTCGATGCTCGCCGCCAGTCCCATTGCGTTTGGACTCGAGCCAGGCTTTGCTCGTCGCTGCCCGGCTCAGCCGCGCTCGCCGCCCGAGGCTTTCGGCGCAACCATCTCGATCTCGCCGGGATAGAGCACGCCCATCCAGTCGCATCCGTCCTCATGGTCGTTTGTCGCCTCGACGAGGAACGCCTCGCCCGAGCCGAACGTCTCGACGATCGAGACCATGTCGCCGCTCTTGAAGCGCAGACCCGAGGCCATCCGCGACAGCGCATTGCGCCGCCTCAACTCGCCCTCGTCGATCTCGCGCCTGAGCGTTGCGACCAGTCTTGCCGTTCCAAACTCCCCACTATCGCGCACGACGAAAATCCTCCGCTTGACGTTTCTTCCCTATCGACTCTGCTCTTCGTGGCATGCCTGCGCACCTGTCCGTCGGCCCTCCATTCCTCACGGGCTTCAGCCGACACTGCCCTCCAGACTAATCCCGATCAGTTTCTGTGTCTCGGCTAAGAACTCCATCGGCAATTGCTGCAGCACGTCGCGCACGAAGCCGTTGACGATCAGAGCGATCGCCACTTCCCCCGACAGCCCGCGCTGGAGGCAATAGAAGAGCTGGTCGTCGGAGATTTTCGAGGTCGTTGCCTCGTGCTCGAAATGGGCGCTGGCGTTCTTGGCCTCGATGTAGGGCACGGTATGGGCGCCGCACTTGTCGCCGATCAGCAGCGAATCGCAGTTGGTGAAGTTGCGCGCACCGGTCGCCTTGCGATGGGCCGACACCAGGCCGCGATAGGTGTTTTGCGAATGGCCGGCTGCGATTCCTTTGGAGATGATCCGGCTCGACGTATTCTTGCCCAGGTGGATCATCTTGGTGCCGCTGTCGACCTGCTGATAGCCGTTCGACACCGCGATCGAATAGAACTCGCCCCGCGAGCCGTCGCCACGCAGGATGCAGCTCGGGTATTTCCAGGTGATGGCTGACCCGGTCTCGACCTGGGTCCAGGAGATCTTCGAGTTGCGGCCACGGCAATCGCCCCGCTTCGTGACGAAATTGTAGATGCCGCCCTTGCCGTTCTTGTCGCCCGGATACCAGTTTTGAACGGTCGAGTACTTGATCTCCGCGTCGTCATGGGCGATCAGCTCCACGACCGCGGCGTGCAGCTGGTTCTCGTCTCGCATCGGTGCCGTGCACCCTTCGAGGTAGCTGACATAGGAGCCCTTCTCGGCGATGATGAGGGTGCGCTCGAATTGGCCGGTGTTCTCCGCGTTGATGCGGAAATAGGTCGACAGCTCCATCGGGCAGCGTACGCCTTCAGGCACGTAGACGAACGAGCCATCCGAGAACACGGCGGCGTTGAGGGCGGCATAGAAGTTATCCGACTGCGGCACCACCGAGCCCAGATGCTTCCGTACGAGCTCGGGGTGCTCGCGCAGCGCTTCCGAGATCGAGCAGAAGATGACACCGGCCTTGCGCAGCGTGTGCTTGAAGGTTGTCACCACCGACACGGAATCGAACACCGCATCGACCGCGACGGCGGGCGCTCCCTTCTTCACGCCCGCGAGGATCTCCTGCTCTTTCAGCGGAATGCCGAGCTTGGCGTAGGTCCGCAACAGCTCGGGATCGATCTCATCGAGGCTCTTGGGCCCCTCGCTCGAACGGGGAGCCGCATAGTAGTAGAGGTCCTCGAAATCGATTTTCGGGTAGGAGACCTTGGCCCAGGTCGGCTCCTCCATCCCCCGCCAGCGGCGATAGGCTTCGAGCCGCCAGTCGAGCATCCATTCGGGCTCGCCCTTCTTGTCCGAGATGAAGCGCACGATGTCCTCGGACAGGCCTTTGGGGGCCTTCACGGTATCGATCTTGGTCTCGAAGCCATATTTGTACTGATCGACGTCGATCCGCTTCACCTGCTCGACGGTTTCGCGTACTGCGGCCATGACCTTCACCTTCGACTTGACTGCTTCTACCGCCGGCCTCAGGCCACCCTGCGCGTCGCGTGACGCGCGGTGACCGAGGACCAGGCGGCGATAAATCTCTCCACGTCGGCTTCGTGCGTGCTCCAGCCCAATGAGATACGGATGGCGGAGCGCGCAAGATCGCTGCCGAGCCGCATCGCATCGAGCACCCGGCTGCGGGCGACCTTGCCCGACGAGCAGGCCGCGCCCGCACTGACCGCCAGACCAGCGAGGTCGAGCTGAATGACGAGGGTCTCTGCCGTCGTGCCAGCCAGCGCGATGCAACTCGTGTTGGGAAGGCGGCGGACCCGATCGGCGATGAATTCGGCGGCTGGCGTCGCCCGTTTCACGCCGCGCTCCAGCCGGCCACGCAGCCGCGCGAGACCTTCGCTGCGGGCGAGGTCGCGCACAGCGGCACTGGCTGCGGCGCCAAAACCCGCAATGCCCGCGACGTTCTCGGTGCCGGCGCGCCGGTTACCCTCCTGGCCACCGCCGGCGAGATGGGCCGTCGCGTACCGCCCTTCGGCGATCACGAGCGCACCAATCCCCTTGGGACCGCCGAGCTTGTGGGCGGAGAGCGCCAGATAGTCGGCGCCGAGTGCCGCCATATCGAGCGGCATCTTGCCGGCGGCCTGCACCGCATCGGCGATCACCACGACGCCGGCGATTTTCGCCATCCGCGCGGCCTCGGCGAGCGGCTGAATCGCGCCGGTCTCGTTGTTCGCGACCTGCAGCGCCAGCGCGGAGCGGCCCTTGTCCTTGAAAGACTCGAGCATGAGCTCCAGCGCACCGAGATCGATCACGCCGTCGCTGGTCGCGGGCAGCTCGATCGCGGTCGCCCCGCTCGCCCGCACGGCCGCCAGCACTGCGTCGTGCTCGAGCGCGGAGGCGATGATGGTGTCGAAGCCCGAGCGCAGCACCCAGTTGAGCGCTTCCGTGCCGCCGCTGGTGAACACGACCTGCCGGGCGGAGGCTCCGGCGAGCTTGGCAACCTCCTCACGCGATCGCTCGACAATGGCACGGGCAGCGCGGCCTTCGGAGTGAACTGAGGACGGATTGCCGGCATGATCGAGCGCGGCGAGCATCGCCGTGCGGGCTTCGGGTCGCAGCGGCGAGGATGCATTGTGGTCGAGGTAGGTGCGCTCGCGGGTCATTCGGCGGCAACCTCGACCGTGCCCGGTTCACGCGCCGCCAGCATCGGCATGGCGATGCGTCCGGGCTCGCCCTGGAGCACGTCGCGCAGCGTTACCCGCGACAGGAAGGCGCGGATGTGATCGCCGAGTGCGCGCCAGAGGTCGTGGGTCAGGCACTTGGCGCTGCCGACGCATCCAGCCAGGCCATCCAGCATGCAGCGTGTCATCTCGACCGGCTCGTCGACCGCCTGCATGATCTCGGCGACCGTGATCTCGTCGATGCCTCGCGCCAATTGGTAGCCGCCGCTGCGGCCGCGCGCGCTGTCGACGAGGCCTGCCCGTCGCAGCCGCTGGAAGATCTGCTCCAGATAGGCGAGCGAGATCTGCTGGCGCTCGGCGATGGCAGTCAGTGGCACCGAGCCGTGCCCGCCATGCTTGGCGAGATCGGCCATGGCCATCACCGCATAACGGCCCTTGGTATTCAGCTCCATCGCAATCTCGCTCCAAGGGGACGCTTCCCCCGTCGCCTGCCAACTGTGGCACGGCCGGCGGAAAAACTTGCATCGGACCCGGTCGGGTGTGCTATCACCGCGCACCCCGGAACCCAGGCCGACCGCCCTTGTCTGTAACCATTCTAAACTTGCTGGTCTGGGGTATATAAATCCCGAGCGCCGCAGTCAAGTATCATTCTGTTGCGGTCTCCTCCGTGGCGGAACCGACGGCAGGCTGATGCTGCCCAGGCCTTTCCCCTCAACCGGATAACCCACGCAAAACATGCCCGAAGTCACCATCAACGGCCCGGACGGCCGGCTCGAAGCTCGCTATCACCACGAGCCGACGGCACGTGCGCCGATCGCCCTCGTCCTGCACCCGCACCCTCAGTTCGGTGGCACGATGAACAACCAGATCGTGTACCACCTCTATTATGCGTTCGCGCAGCGGGGGTTTTCGGTGCTGCGGATCAATTTCCGTGGCGTCGGGCGCTCGCAGGCCGTGTTCGACAATGGACCGGGGGAGTTGGCGGACGCTGCTTCGGCGCTCGACTGGCTGCAGATCTACAATGCCGACGCCCGCCATTGCTGGATCGCGGGCGTATCGTTCGGCGCCTGGATCGGCATGCAGCTGCTGATGCGCCGGCCCGAGATCGAGGGTTTCATCGCGGTCGCCCCACCCGCCAATCTCTACGATTTCTCCTTCCTCGCGCCATGTCCCTCTTCCGGACTTTTCGTCAATGGCGAGCGCGACCGGGTGGTGCCGTCGGCATCGGTCGCCGAGCTTGCCTCCAAGCTGAAGACCCAGCGCGGCATCGCCATCGAGCACCGGATCGTGCCCGAGGCGAACCACTTCTTCGAGGACCGGGTCGATGCCCTGATGGGCACCGTCGGCGACTACCTCGACCGCCGCCTGGCCGCCAAGGCTGCGGCAACCGGGGAAGGGTGAAACTAAGAGCAGGCCGGCGAGTCGGCCATTCCTTTGGGGTGCCAAATGAATGATCCAGAACATCAGAGCGCGGTGGTGCCGTGCGGCGGGTGCGGGGTACAGCGAGCAACGGAACAGGATTACTCGATATGGGCTTCGGCCGGATCGCTCACCCATCGATGCCCGCCCGGCCTAAATGATCTCGTAGGCGTAGATCTTGTGGGCGATCTCGGGCTCGCCGGTCGGCATCGTACTGGCTCGCCCAGGCATCGTAGTGCCGCTCCCGGTCGGCATTTGTCTCGACCGCCCAGGCGTGTCCGAGTGCCGTGTCCGATCGGCTCATGGCCTGTCCTCCATCGTCACCACGATGTTGCCGACATGGGCCTTGCGCATGAAGACCTGCTGTGCCTCGGCCAGATCCCGCAGGGGAAAGCTCCGGGCGAGAACGGGCTTCAGCTGGCCGCGCTCGATGAGCTTCACCATGCGCTGCATGGTGCCGGGCGGGGTGATGGTGGCGCCGGTCAATTGCAGGTCCTTGTAGATGAGCTGGCGCAGGTCGAAGCGCACGTCGGGACCGGAGATGGCGCCCGAGGTCGAGTAGCGGCCACCCTGGCGCAACGCGTCGATGAGCGGCATGAACATGGTCCCACCCACGACATCGAGCGCGACCTCGACCGGACCGCCGGCCTCGCGCCGGATGGCGGCTTCCAGATCCGACGCATCGCGGTCG
>JANPDA010000231.1:0-8042 GCA_031431235.1 Hyphomicrobiaceae bacterium | reverse complement strand
CTATCACGGCTGGCTGTTCGCGCCGGACGGCGAGATCCTCGAGACGCCCGGCGAGGCCTCCGGTCCCGGACCCGCCGCAGACGTGCGCGCACGCACCCGCCTCGGCGCCTACCCGGTCGTGGAGTACAACGGCCTCGTCTTCGCCTATATGGGCCCGCCAGAGGCGATCCCGGAATTCCCGGAGTATGACGCCGTCGCCGTGCCAGGCATCACGACCCGGACTTATCGGGTCGACTACAACTGCAACTGGCTGCAGGTGCTCGATGCCATCATGGATCCGATCCACACCTCCTTCCTGCATAGTCAGAACGCGGGAGCACAGTTTTCCGAAGGCCTCGCCGAGATCGGCGAGCTCGAGATCTTCGAGCGCGGGCTGCAATTCCTCGGCAGCAACACGCGCCGGGTCGGCGATCATGTCTGGGTCCGTGTGAACGAGCTCATCCTGCCGAATTTCACGCAGGCCGGCGCCGCCTTCCAGGCCGACGGCACGCGCCCGCACTACTTCGGCCGCAGCTCCTTCACCCGCTGGGTCGTGCCGGTCGACGACGAGCATTCCGTGAGCCTCGCCTGGGCGAACTTCGGTGAGCGAGGCGATCCGCCAAAGTACAACAGCAAGGAAGGCTGCGAGCTGATCGAGCAGGGCGAGATCGTCGACCGCCCGATGGAGGAGCGCCAGCGCCGGCCGGCCGATGCCGAGGCCGTCGAAGGCATGGGGCCGATCAGCGCGCACAAGGGCGAGAGCCTGATGCCGACGGATCGCGGAGTGTCGCTCTACCGCCGGCGAGTGCGCCAACTGGTCAGGGCCCTTGCGGAGGGCCATGCTCCTCCGCAACCGCAGCAGGTTCGCGGCGAGCCGGTGCGCACCTATGGCCAGGACAGCGTGATGCACCTGCCGATGCGCAATGGAGACGACCGGGCGTTCCTCAAGGCCGTCGGCTCGGCGGTCATGACGGGAGAGTTCAATGTCGAGGCGCTGCCGCTCGCCGAGCGCGACAAGCAGATCATCTCGATGCTGAAGGATATCGAGAGTCGGGGCGCGCCATGAGCTCGGGGCCGGGTAAAATCCACGTCCACGTCAAGAACAACCGCTGGTCGCCGGGCTCGTTTCCCAATACGCCCGAGAGCGAAAGCGTGTTCACGATCTCCGACGAGCGCTTCCGTTCGGCGATTCGGGAGTTTCCCGATCTCGTCGCAAGGATAGAGCTATGCACGGATTGGGACGAGGATCACTTCGTCCAATCCATGGCGACGACCGACGTGCTGCTGACCTGGAACCTGCCGACTGACAACCTCGCAGCCAGCGCGCCAGAATTGAAGTGGATCCACTGCATCGGCGCCGGCGTCGAGCACATGTTGCCACTCGATTGGCTGCCGGAGCATGTGGTATTGACCAACAACAAGGGCGTCCACGCCGAGAAAGCCGGCGAGTATGGCCTGATGGCCGTCCTGATGTTGCACAATCGCATGCCGGCCATCGTCACCAACCAGCGCGAGCGGCGGTTCGTGTCGCTGTTCGGGACGCCGATTGCCGGCCGCACGATCGTGATCATCGGCACCGGCAGCCTCGGCGGCGCGGCCGCGCGGAAGCTCTGCACCCTCGGGGCGCACATCATCGGCGTCAACCGCCGCGGCGGACCGGCCAAAGGATGTGCCGAGGTCGTGACCTTTGATCGGCTCGACGAGGTGCTGCCCAAGGCCGACATCCTCTATCTCGCGGTGCCGGAGACGCCAGAAACGCGCGGTCTGATCGATCGGCGGCGCCTTGGACTGCTGAAGCGGACCTGCGGGATCGTCAACATCGGCCGGCAGTCGGCCATGGACTACGATGCTCTCTGCGACAAGCTCGAGGGCCGCGAGCTCGGCGGCGCCATTCTCGACGTGTTCACGCCCGAGCCGCTCGATCCCAAGTCACGGCTCTGGGCGACACCCAATCTGATCGTCACGCCGCACGTCTCGGCGGACGATGGCGACAGCTACGTGCAACTCACGCTCGATCTGTTCTTTCGGAATCTGGAGCTTTTTGCCGCTGGAAAGCCGCTCCTCAATCAAGTGGACCGGGTGCTCGGCTACTAATCGCCCCTGATCTGCCCCGATCGCCGGTGAATGCGACAAACCGCCCCTGAGGCGTGCTCGATATCGCCATTGTTCAGCGGGACGGCCCGTGCCGCACGCCGGGAACCCTCGAGGCTCCTCGGCGTTTGCCTCTCGGTCGGTCGCACCGGCTGCGTTTTCAGTCGATCCGGCTGTGAGCGCCCAACCCAAAAAACTCCCAAACGAGGATCATGAGATGATGAGAGCACTCAGTTTCGCCTTGCTCGCGGCATTGGCCATCGTCAGCACGGCGGCCCTTGCCACCCGCGCCGAGGCCTACACCCAGTCGGGCATCGCCTCCTACTACTCCTCGCCGCAAATGACGGCGAGCGGCGAGCGTTTCAATCCCGGAGCCATGACGGCCGCCCACAAGTCGCTGCCGATGGGTACGCGCGTCCAGGTCACACATGTGAAGAGCGGGCGCAGCGTGATCGTGCGGATCAACGACCGTGGGCCCTTCGTGAAGGGCCGCATCATCGACCTGTCGCGCGCGGCGGCTGGCCAACTCGGCATCAGCGGCGCCGGCCTTGGACAGGTCCGCGTCACAGTGCTCAGCGGCGGCGGCAAGAAGGGGTCGAAAGCGGTCCGCACGGCCCACGCGAAATCGAAGGGCAAGGCGATCCGTGTTGCCTCGCGCTCGAAGCGGCGCACCGTTGTCGGCAGCCGCAAGAAGACGAGGCCCGTGGTCATCGCCGCCGCCACATTGAAGGGAGCCAAGGCTTTCAACGCATTGCGATAGTCGAGGCGGGGGCGGGTCAGGTCTATCCGCCCCTTTTCTCAGCGTACCAGCGCGAGAGCAATCGCCGGAAACGCCACGATCAAGGCAACGCGCACGAACTCGGCAATCAGGAACGGGATCACGCCTTTTGCCGTCTCCCACAGGGAGACGTCCTTGGCGAGCCCGTGAATGACATAGATGTTGAGCCCGATCGGGGGATGGATGAGTCCGAGCTCGACCACGATCAGCGCGATGATGCCGAACCAGATCGCGGTCTCCTCCGGCGTCATGCCGAAGTCGAGACCCATGACGACGGGAAAGAGGACGGGAATCGTCAGGAGGATCATGCTGAGGCTGTCCATCAGGCAGCCGAGCAGGATGTAGACGACCACGATCGCGGCCATGATCAGATAGGGCGAGACGCCGAGCCCGGCCACGCTCTCGGCCATCAGCATCGGCAGATGCGTGCGGGCGAGGAACGCATTGTAGAATTCGGCGCCCAATAGGATGAGGAAGATCATGCCGGCCTGCTCGGCGGTCGACTTGAAGGCGTCGAGCAGTCCATCGCGGCCCATGCCGCCGAGGAGGATGGCCGCGAGGCCGGTGGCGAACGCGCCGACGGCCGCTCCCTCGGTCGGGGTGAACAGGCTGCGCCCGAAGAAGAAATCCCCGTTCATGCCGACGAACACCGTGAGGAAGATCAGCATGATCGGCCACATCCCGAGAGCGAGGCTGACCCGCTCTGCGGCACCGCGGCGGGGCTGCGGTGGCGCGCTCGCCGGATCGAGCCAGACGGATGCCCGGATGGCGATGAGGAAGCCGATGATGGCGAGCCCCGCCGGGATGATCGCCGCAAGAAAGAGTTTCGCGACGTTCTGCTCGGTCATCACCGCGTAGATCACGAGCGGCACCGACGGTGGCACCAGGATGCCGAGCGTGCCGCCGGCCGCGAGCGAGGCGGTCGAGAGCGCTCCCGAATAGCCGTAGCGACGCATCTCGGGCAGCGCGACACGGCCCATGGTGGCGGCCGTCGCGAGCGATGAGCCGCAGATCGTGCCGAAGGCGGCACAAGCCCCGACCGCCGCCATGGCGAGCCCGCCCGAGCGATGGCCGACCAACGCGTTCATGCCCTGGAACAAACGGCTCGCGAGCCCCGAATGCGCCGCGATGTTGCCCATCAGCAGGAAAAGGGGGATCACCGAGAACGAGTAGTTGGCGAACACGTCGAAGGTGGTCGTCTTGACGAAGGCGAGGGTTGGATCGATACCGCCGACCGCGACGAGGCCGCCGAGGCCGACCGCGAGCAGTGCGACTGCAATCGGCACGCGTGCCGCCAGCAGCATCAAGAGAAGTACGAAGCTGAGGCCGCCGAGCGCGGGGAGCGGCATGGAGTCAGCGCCCGCCGGGTGATGACGGCGGCATGCTGGCGATCCGCTGGCCGTCCTCGACGATGGTCGTGGCGATGGCCGCCACGAGCATGCCGAGTGAGAGGAGAACGAGCCCGAAGGGCGCCCATTCGGGTATCCGTAGCACCATGCTCTGATCGCCTTGCACGAGCTTGTCGAAGAAGGCGAGCGCGAGCTGACGCAGCAGGACGATCGCGATCAGCAGGAACAGGAGGTTGGCGAGCAGGTCGAGCATGGCACGGCTCCGCTCGCAGAGTCCCTGCGTGACCACTTCGACGATCACGTTCGCGCGCTTCAGCTGGCAATAGGGCAGGAAAGCAAAGACGGCAACCGCCGTGCCGAGCTGGGCGATCTCGACGTCGCCCGGAACTCCAATGGGCCTGAGCTCGAGCCCGGCGAGGCCGAGCAGCAGTGGCAGGTTGCGCGCCGCGATCGAGAGGCTCGAGATCACGATGATCGCGGCGAGCGCAGCCCCGCCAGCGAGCGCGAGCCAGAGGGCGACGCGCTCGATCGCACCCCGTACCCGGCCAAAAGCCGCCATCAAGGGCTTGCCGCGAACTGGGCGATGCGCGCCCTGGCCGCCGCAACGAGGCCTGCCCCGTCATCGCCCGCAGCCGTCCGGTCCGCGATCCACTTGTCGATGACCGGCGCGGTCGCTGCCTTCCAGGCATCGAGATCGGCGCCATCGACCTTGGTGACGACACCGCCCTTGGAGGTGACCGCATCCCGGCCGAGCTGGTCCCACTCGTCCCACCTCTGGCCAGCTTCCACCGAAAGCGCGAGGCCGGAGCTGTCGTCCATCACCTTCCGCAGGTCAGCGGGGAGCTTGTCGTAGGAAGCCTTGTTCATGACGAGCAGGAACACCGCCGTGTAGAGCGCGCGGTCGCCCATCCATTCGGTCACGTGATTCGTCAACTCGTGCACCTTGAAGGCGGGCACCACCTCGTAGGGGAACATGACGCCGTCGACCACGCCCTTGGCGAGCGCTTCGGGCACTCCGGGTGCTGGGATGCCCTGGGGCAAAGCGCCCAGTAGCGCCAGCGTGTCGTTGATGGTGCGCGAGGGGACGCGGATCTTCAGGCCGGCGATGTCGGCAGGCTTCACCACCACCTTGTCCTTGACGAAGAGGTTGCCTTTGCCGTGCGCCGAGATCGCCAGCACCTTCACGTCCTTCAGGTCCTCGACCGCGTGCTCCTGCGCGTAAGCCCAAAGCGCCTTCGAGGTGATCTCGCCCTTGTCGGAGGCGAGGAACGGCAGCTCGAACACCTCGAGCCGCGGAAAGCGTCCGGGGGTGTAGCCGGCGAGCGTCCAGGCGATGTCGACGACGCCTTCCTTGGCCTGGTCGAACAGCTGCGGCGCCTTGCCGCCGAGTTGCATCGAGGGGTAGACCTCGATTTTGATGCGACCGCCGGAAGCTGCTTCGACGCCTCTGGCCCAGGGCTCGATCCAGCCGCGATGCTCGATGCCGACGGCGGGGAGGAAATGGTGAAGCTTCAGCGTCACCTCCTGCGCGGCCGCCGGTCCGGAGGCGCAGGGCAGCGCGAGTAGAAGGGCAAGGGTGAGAGTGGCAACACGCATGACAGCAGGCCTCCAGTCAGGCGGCTCGGGGATGACCCTGGCGCCGGGCGCGGCTGCTATGGCATTCAATCGGGGCCCTGTCGCGTCCTTTCGCGACATCATGGTGACGCGCTCAGTTCGAGGCGATCAACCCGACGTCGGATGGCGATTTGCTCCAAGCGATGCCAGCCTCACCCTCCGCCAGGCCGCGGGCATAGAGCTCGCGCATATAGTCGAGATCGAACGGCTCACGGCTCTTCATGTCGAACTCCTCGGGGACCGCAGCCAGATTGAAGCCGATCCCGGAATTGTTGGTCTCGAGCCGCAGTCGCAGCAGATCGCCCTGCCACTGGGACCGGATCAGGGTCTGCAGCGAGCGGGCTGCGATCTTGAGAGTCGCGGGCTCGACTGGCTCATACTCCGCGCCGATCTTGCCGTTGGAGATGACATAGAGCTGGCGGTCGATCCGGGCGACCGGGGCCTGTCCGGCTGTCAGCACCGGTGCCGGCAGGAAGAACACCTCGGCGGTAGTGCCGCCATCCACATGCATCTCCTCGTGACGGCCGCCGCCGGCCTCCACATCGATGAAGACTGGCGGGAAAACGCCGGGAATCGCCGTCGAAGCGAGCAGCACATTGCGGAACAGCTCGACCGAACCAGGCTCCCCGCTCGCCGCGATCGCGCCCATGTCCCAGATCACCGGGCGCTGGGCATCGAGGTTGGTGGTGCCCACCAGCAGCCGCCGGCCGCGCTGATGCTGATGGGCGACCTCGGCAATCATCTGCTGCGTCACGTACAGGACGAGCAGTTCCTTCAACTGCGAGTTCTCGGTGATGGCGATGCCGCCGAGCAGCCCGGTCACGATCTGTGGTGTCACCAGCTGGCTGGTGCTGTAGTTGGTGTAGATCTCCGTCAGCTGGCGGTCATAGGCGGGTCCCAGAAAGGCAAAGGGAGCGATCAGCGCCCCGGTCGAGATGCCGGTCACGATCTCGAACTCGGGACGACGCCCGCTGTGCGACCAGCCGACCAGCAGGCCCGCGCCGAATGCGCCGTCGCTGCCTCCGCCCGAAAGCGCGAGATAGCTGAGCGAAGCCACTTTGCCCTGCAGCAGTCCTGGCCGGGAGCCACGGATCTGTGCGGCACGTTCCGCCACGATGGCGTCGAGATTGGGTGGGACCTTGTCGCCCCAATAGCGAACCGTTTGAAAACCCTCGACGCTGGCGCCCTCGACGAAGCTGATGGGCACGGGATTGCGCGTGATCGAGGTGCCGCACGCCGCAAGCAGGCTCGCGGCCGCCAACATCAACACCCATCGCAACAGATACGCCACGTCGCCCCCGAGCTCTCGAGCTTGGCCCGCTTCAGGAGTCTCGACGCTCCCCGAGGACCTCTCGCTTCCTCGCGGATGCTAGTCGAAGCCAGCGCGGAACGCCATGGGGTGCGGCGCCGCCGACGGTCGTAAATCCGCCTCCAGCAGGCGATCGGTATGCTCTTGATGAGCCTATTCTTGCGGAGCGGAATTGGCTCCGGGGGTAGGATTCGAACCTACGACCAGCCGGTTAACAGCCGGCTGCTCTACCGCTGAGCTACCCCGGAAAACCAGCGACAGCGGCATCCCGGAAGGGGCCGCGACCACTGGAAGGCCGATCCTATAGCGCAATTGGTTGCTGGAATCTATATCTCGTTCGCACACGAGGCTGGACTGAGCAATCGCGCCGAAAGACAAGAGCCATGGCGGAGCAACCCAAAGCAGGCGAGGCGGAGCGACGAGCCGAACGTCGAGCCGCGGCGTTGCGCAGCAATCTGCGCAAACGCAAGCAGCAGGAGCGGGCCCGCTCCACCGCCGGGCCAGCGGCTGGAGCCGTCAGCGATCGCGACGTCACGCCCAGTGGGGATGGACCTCTGGAGAAGGCCTGATCGGTTCAACCCACGCGATTGAGCTCGCGGACAAATCGCCGCCAGTTCTCGACATAGTGGGCAGCGGTGCCAGCGAGATTGTCGATCTCAGCCGCGCCGAGCTGGCGCACGATTCTGCCAGGCGCGCCCATCACCAGGGAGTTGTCGGGAATGACCTTGCCTTCGGTCACGAGGGCATGCGCCCCGATCAGGCAGTTATCGCCGATCCTCGCACCATTCAGCACGATCGCGCCGATGCCGATCAGGCTGTTGCGGCCGATGGTGCAGCCGTGCAGCATCGCCATGTGGCCGACGGTGCAGTCCGGGCCGATGGTCAACGGAAAGCCGGGGTCGGTGTGCAGCACGCAGCCGTC
>JANPDA010000230.1:0-6396 GCA_031431235.1 Hyphomicrobiaceae bacterium | reverse complement strand
TCAGGGCGGCCTGAAGGTCGAGGCGTTGAAGATCAGGGTGGCCGGCCCCGGCTCGCAGACACTGATCTCGATCCGGCCCGAGCGCGTCGAGATCAACCCCACGGCTGCCGATGTGACCAACCGGATGGCAGGCACGGTCGCGGAGACCATCTATCTGGGCGATCATGTCCGCGTCGTCGTCAAGGTGCCGGGCAGCGACAATTTCGTGGTCAAGACACCCAGCAAGGAAGGCACCCAAGCTCTCGCTGTCGGCCAGACCGTGACGGTCGGCTGGCGCACCAAGGATTGTCGGGCGCTCGATCTCCTCTAGATCGGGTGGCGGCAAGCTGCCGGAACACCGGCTCAACTGACCTCTAAGGGAGGAAAACAGAATGAAGCGTACATTGTTGATCGCGGCAGCGGTGGCGGCACTCGCCATCCCGGCCGTGGCGATTGCCGGCAGTGACAGTCTCACCGTCGTGTCGTGGGGCGGCGCCTACCAGGAGAGCCAGAGGAAGGCGTTCTTCGAGCCCTACATGAAGGCCGGCAACAAAATGATCGAGGAGGAGTGGAACGGTGAGACCGCCAAGCTCCGCGCCATGGTCGAGTCGAAATCCGTCACTTGGGACGTGATCGACTTCGACACGGGCCTCATGATGGCCGCTTGCAACGAGGGCCTCGTCGAGAAGATCGACTGGAAGAAGCTCGGCCTCGACCAGTCGAAGTTCATCGGCGGCGACCTCATCGAGTGCGGCGTGCCCAACATCGTCTATGCGACGGTCTATGCCTACGACACGACAAAGCTCAATCCCGGCCCATCGACGATCGCGGACTTGTTCGACCTCGCGAAGTTTCCCGGCAAGCGCGGCCTTTACAAGAGCCCCGTCGTCAATCTCGAATGGGCGCTGATCGTCGACGGTGTGCCGACGGCAGACGTCTACAAGGTGCTCGCGACGCCCGAGGGAGTCGACCGCGCCTTCGCCAAGCTCGAGACGATCAAGAAGGACGTGGTCTGGTGGGAGGCCGGCGCTCAGGCGCCGCAGCTGCTCGCTGACGGCCAGGTGGTCATGACGAGCGCCTGGAACGGCCGCATCCAGAAGGCCATCGATGCCGACAAGAAGCCCTTCAAGATCGTCTGGGATCAGCAGGGCTTCGACTGGGATTGGTGGGGCGTGCCGAAGGGCGGGCCGAACGTCGAAGCAGCCATGAAGTTCGTGGCGTTCGCGAGCGGCGCCGAGGTGATGGCAGAGCAGACGAAGCATATCGCCTATGGCCCGGCCAACAAGGACGCCATTCCGAACGTCAATCCGGGCGTCCTTGCCAACCTGCCGACGGCGCCGGAAAACATGAAGGCGGTCCTGATTGTCGATCCGCAGTTCTGGGCCGACAACCGCGAGGCGCTGACCGAGCGGTTCAATGCCTGGCTTGCGAAGTAGGACGCCTCGCTTCCTAGTGTTCCCTCCCATTCATTCGATTCCGGCGAAGCTGGATCAATGAATGGAAAGAGGGAACACAAACAAGAAATTGCCTAGTGGGCTGGCCATTCATTTTGGGTACTGAATGAATGAGTTGGAACACTAGCGATGGGGGGGCCTTGTGCCCCCTCATCATGTACTGATTTCACTCAGCTATTCGGCAGGGCTTGTGATGGCTGTGGTTGCAGATGTCGGCGTCATCGACGGAATGAGCCTCAAGCGGCGCCTCGCAATAGCTGATCGCCGGAGCAAGATGCGTGCGCTCGCGCTCGTGCTCCCCCTCTTGCTGTTCATTGTCGTCTCATTCGCAATTCCGATCGTCTACTTCCTGACGCGGACGGTCTACGATCCCTCGATCGCGGCGAACATGCCGCGGACGGTTGCCGCACTCGAGGCCTGGAGCGGGCAGGAGCTGCCGACCGAGGAAACCTATGCCGCGCTCGTCGCCGATCTCAAGGACGCACAAAAATCGGGGAGTGTCGCGCTGATCGGCAAGCGCCTCAATTACGAGATCAATGCCATCCGCTCGAAAATCATGTCGAGTGGGAGAAAGGTCGAGAAGATCGACTCACCACCCTACAAGGAGAAGATGATTGCGGCCGACAAGGTCTGGGCCGACATCTTGACCTGGGTGAAGATCAAAGAGACAGGCCATACGCTCAATGATTCCTACGTGCTTTCGGTGTTCGACCACGAGCGCGACGTTGAGGGCAACATCGTCAGCGTCCCCGAGAACCGCGCTGTTTACGTCGCAATTCTCCTCCGCACGTTCTACATCAGCGTGACGGTCACACTGCTGACGCTGTTCCTCGGCTATCCGGTCGCCTATGTGCTCGCGAACTCGCCCGAGCGCATCGCCAACCTCCTCATCATCCTCGTGCTCGTGCCCTTCTGGACTTCGCTCCTCGTGCGCACCACGGCATGGTTCGTGCTGCTCCAGGACAACGGGCCGATCAACGACACCCTCATCGCCTCCGGCATCGCGACTGAGCCCTGGCACCTCATCTTCAGCCGTTTCGGCACGATCATCGCGATGACGCACATTCAGCTTCCCTTCACGTTGCTGCCGATCTACGCGGTGATGAAGGGAATCTCGCCCGCCTACATGCGCGCCGCCCGCTCGCTCGGCGGCGGGCCGATCTACTCCTTCATGCGGGTCTACTTCCCGCTGACACTTCCGGGTATCGGCGCCGGCTGCCTGCTGACGCTCATCCTGTCGCTCGGCTACTACATCACGCCCGCCCTCGTCGGCGGACCTGCCGACCAGATGATGTCGGGGGTGATCGCGAGTGCCATGAACCAGGAGAACAACTGGGGCAAAGCGAGCGCGCTCGGCGCCGTGCTGCTGTTCTCAACGCTCATCCTCTACTTCATCTACAACAAGCTTGTCGGCATCGACAAAGTGAAGCTCGGCTGAGGCGATACGGCATGACGATTTCCAGGCATGGGTTCTCGGAGCAGATCTATTCGCTCGGTCTCGCACTCTCCATCTTCGGCATTGGCGCTGCCCTCTTCCTCCAGCTGCCCGCAATCGTGAGCGTCGGCACGCTTGGTCTCGGCGTTCTGATCGTGATGGGCAAGGTGCTCTACGACGCCATCCAGTCTCTCCCTTCCTACACGATCACGTCGGAGAAGGTGATCTACGGCTTCACGGTCGTGCTGACCTCGCTGGTGCTGCTCTTCCTCATTGCGCCCATACTCGTGATCATACCGCTCTCGTTCAACGCGGAGCCCTATTTCAGCTATCCGATGCCGGGCACATCGCTGCAATGGTACCGGGACTTCTTCGGCAATGAGCGCTGGCAGTCGGCGCTCTGGCTGAGCGCCAAGCTCGCCTTGATCGTGACGATCCTCTCGACCATCCTCGGCACGCTCGCGGCGCTGGGCTTGAGCCGCGGGAACTTGCCGGCGCGCTCGGTGATCCTCGCCATCCTGATATCGCCGATGATCGTGCCCGTCATCATCACGGCGGTTGCCATCTACATCACCTACGCGACGCTCGGCGGGCTCGGCTTCCAGCTTCTCGGCACACTTGCGGGCCTCGTGCTGGCGCACACGGTGCTTGCGACACCCTTCGTCGTCATCACTGTCACCTCGACGCTCACGGGCTTCGACTGGTCGCTCGCGCGCGCCGCCCAGAGCCTCGGTGCTCCACCGCTGATGACGTTCCGGAAGGTGATCCTGCCGCTCATTCTGCCGGGCATGGTCTCGGGCGCGCTCTTTGCCTTCGTCACCTCGTTCGACGAGGTCGTTGTCGCACTCTTCATCGCAAGTCCAGAGCAGCGCACGCTGCCCAAACAGATGTTCTCCGGCATCCGCGAGATCATCAGCCCGACCATCACGGCTGCCGCCACGGTGCTGGTGCTGTTCTCGACGCTGCTGCTGGTCGGCGCGGAGATGCTGCGGCGGCGATCGGAGCGGCTCCGGGGCATCAGCCAGATCTGAGCCGTCTATCCAGCTGTCGGGCAGGCTTGCGGTGGGACTGCATCTGGATCCCCCGACACGCGGTTGTCGTCGGGAAGGTGGCGCAGCGCATCCTTAAGCACCGCGCTCTGCCCGCTCTCGCTCCCCTTCATCTCCGTCACCCGATGGCCCTTGTCGTCGATCTCGACCCAGGTCGGCACGAATGCAGCGGAGGCGATCTTGGCCTTGCCGCCGCTCACCTTCACCAGATCGAGCACCACGATGACACCCGTCCGCTCCGGCAGCTTGCGCTGGTTGGAGATGAAATTGCCGGTCGAGTAGACGGCGAGACCCTCGCGGCCATCGGTGGCAACGATCCTCTCCCAGGGCTGCAGCACGTGCGGGTGGGTGCCGATGACAGCCGTGGCACCGGCTTCGATCGCCTCGCGGGCGAGATCGCGCTGGCGCCGCTCGACCACATGGCTGCTCTCGATACCCCAGTGAGGCACGAGGATCACCGCATCGACATCGGTGCGGGACGCGAGCACCCGGATCTCGGCCAGCACCGCCTCCTGCTCCTCGAAGCAGAAGAGGGCCTGACCTTGCCGGTCCGTGTGGCCGTTCAGCGAGTAGGTGCAGGCGAGCCAGGCGACCGTGACGCCGCGCGCCCGCGTGATCACGTGCCAGGGCCTCGTCACCTCGCCGCGCTTCCTCGTGCCCGTCGCCGGCATGCCGGCCGCATCGAGCGCTTCCAGCGTGCGATCGATGCCGAGCGGCCCGCGATCATAGGCGTGGTTGTTGGCGGTCGAGAGCACGTCGAACCCGACCGCCTTCAGATCGTCGATGACCGAAGGATGGATGTTGAAATTGAGGGTTGCGAGGTCGGCGCTGTAGACCCGCCCGTCGAGGCGGCGCCCCGGGTCCTTCACTGCGACACCGCCCAGCGCGACGCCAGCCGCGGCAGGGCTCTCCAGATTGCCGTAGAGGATGTCGGCGCGCGCGAGAAAGTCAGCCAGCGGGGCAAAGAACCGCTTGAAGTCACGCCCCTTCTCGTAGGCCTGCAGCTGCAGACGTTTGTGAAAAAGGATATCGCCGACAGCGACGACCCGCACATGCTCGCCGGCCGCACAGGCGTCGCGAAAACGGATCGACTCCTCGCCCGCGCGTGCCGGCAGCGTCAACCCCGCGAGCAACGTCGCCAAGACCAAGGAGACCGCCCGCCTCACAATGTGTGCATCCAGAACTGCATCGGTTTCTCGTCGGGCTCGGGCTGGTCGATGTCTTTCCAGCTGAAGCCCGCCAGCAGGCCTTCGATCCTGGCATAGCCGCGCTTGCCCCAGAAGGCATCGAGCGGCTGATAGTGAACGGGCCGCAGAGAATGGTCGGGCGGGCGCACGACGGCACAGAAGGTCGTGTGCGTGAACCCACCCAGCGATCGCGCGCGCGCCTCGCGATGATCGAAGAAGGAATGCCCGATGCCGCGGCCCCGGTGGGAAGCAAGCAGCACGGATTCCCCGAAATAGAAGATCCGGTCGAGATCATAGCCTTTGGCCCGGAACGGCGCCGCGACCGCGTCGGCATGCTCCAGCATGGGAGCGCCAGTCGAGGCGCCGACGATCTCGCCCGCGTCCTCGGCGACCACGATGATCGAGCCCTTCGAGGCCGCGAACGTCTCCAGGTAGTGCTGCTCGTAATCGAGCGTGCCGTCATAGAGATAGGGATAATCGCGAAACACCGCGATCCGCAGCCGGGCGAGCGCGGGCAATGCGCGCCGCAGCGCATCCCCCGTCAGCGGCTCGACCTTGAGGCTCATCAGCTCTTGCCCGAGACCTGCGCGATCCAATCGTGCAGGTTGTAGTAGGTCGTTACGCGGGTGATGCCGCCGTCAGCGACTGCGATGAACGCGCCGCCCGGCAGCTTGTACTTCTGGCCCGCGGCCTTGGGCAGATTGCCGTCGGTCTCGAGATACTTGCCATGCACCATGAACTCGGCTGCCGCCCGGCTGCCGTCCTTGGTTGCCATGATGACGACGTCCTTCAGCTCCTCCTTGTAGCACTTGCTCATGTGCTCGCAGAAGGCACGGAACTTGACCTTGCCCTTGCGCTTCTCGCCCTCGTTGACGTGATGGACGAAGCTCGGCGACAGGCAATCGATCATGGCGTCGATATCGCCGCGGTTGAAGGCATCGTAGTAGCGCTGGACCAGCGCCTCGGTGGACTTTGTTGTCATGTCGGCTCCCTCGCGTGATGGCCGCCGTCATAGCAGCGCGGCGCGCGGCCCGCCACGCCTGGACGATAGCGAGGCGCGAAAAAACGGGGACAGTGTGAGACACCGGCATGCCTGTGCTCACACTCTCCGCGTTGTGCTAGGACACTTCCTCAGTGCTCGTATGAGCCCCGGCGCGATTATCGCTCCGGCCCGGCTCGAGGGAGGATCGGATGCTCTGGCGCACCCTGGCAATCGCAGCCATTGCCCTGACGATGGCCGTCACGCCGGTCGAAGCGGCCCGCAAGTCCACGCCAAAATCCGTCGACCCCTG
>JANPDA010000229.1:0-5868 GCA_031431235.1 Hyphomicrobiaceae bacterium | reverse complement strand
GCAATGGGCGCTGTGCCCGCCTGTTGATGAACCTCGTCCTGCTGCGGGCGGGGCTGCCGCCGACCGTCATCCGCAACGAGGACAGGGCCGAGTACCTGACGACGCTGCGGCTCGCCGACGCGGGCGACGCTCACCCCTTCGTCGGCTTCATTGCCCGCTCGACGCTCGCCACGATCACCTCGATGGTCGCGGATTTCGAGGTCTCTCCGAAGTAGGGTGGGATAGGCCGGGAGGCCGTATTCCACCGTCGCAGGCATGACGCGTGAGCGATCAGAACGCCGGCCCGAACTTGTTCGACTTCGGGAAGCCGCGTGGGGCCATCTGGCCGGCTTGAGCGCGGGCACCGACCCACTCCTTCAACTCAGCCATCGGCAGCGAGAACGTGCGTCCCGCGCCATCCAGCCAGGTGAGGCCAGAGGCCTTCTCGAACACGCGGGCATCCGACAGGCCACCGTCCTTGTACTTCTGCAGCCGCACTCCCTTGCCGCGCCCCATCTCGTTGATCTCATCGAGCGGGAAAACGACGAGCTTCCGGTTCTCGCCGATGACGGCGACCATCTCGCCCTTGGCCGGCACGCAGACGGCTGCCTCCTCGGGCTCCGACACGTTCAGCACCTGCTTGCCCTTGCGCGTCATGGCAACGATCTCGTCCTCGGGAACAATGAAGCCGTTGCCGACGGTAGAGGCGACCAGCAGCTTGCGGCCCGGCTCGTGGATGAACAATTCGACAATGTCGTGATTGTCCTCGAGCTCGATCGAGAGACGCACCGGCTCACCATGCCCGCGGCCACCCGGCAGCTTGGCGCAGTCGAGGGTGAAGAACTTGCCGTTGGTCGCAAACAGCACGAGCTTGTCGGAAGTCTGGGCATGAATCGCCCGCTTCAGCTCGTCGCCCTGCTTGAACTCGAGCTTGCCGAGATCGTCCTGGTGGCCCTTGAGCGCCCGGATCCAGCCCTTCTGGGAGAGGATGACCGTGATCGGCTCCTTCTCGATCAGCGCCTCCTCGAGGTCGACCGTGACCTCGGGCGCATCCGCAAAGCTCGAGCGGCGCTTGCCCTCGGGTTTGCCCTTGCCGAACTTGCCTCGGGTCGCCTTCACCTCCTCGGCGATCCGCTCCCATTGCAGGTCGTCGGAGCCAACCAATGCGTTCAACCCGTCACGCTCCTTCGAGAGCGCATCGTGCTCGCGGCGGATCTCCAGCTCCTGGAGCTTGTTGAGGGCGCGCAGCCGCATGTTGAGGATTGCTTCGGTCTGCACGTCCGAGAGCTCGAAGCGCGCGATCAGCTTCTGCTTGGGCTCGTCCTCGAAGCGGATGATGCGAATGACCTCGTCGAGGTTGAGATAGGCGATCAGGAAGCCGCCCAGCACCTCGAGGCGATGGGCGATCTGCTGGAGCCGGAACTCGGAGCGCCGCGTCAGCACGACTTTGCGG
Source organism: Hyphomicrobiaceae bacterium (assembly GCA_031431235.1). Lineage (GTDB taxonomy): Bacteria > Pseudomonadota > Alphaproteobacteria > Rhizobiales > Hyphomicrobiaceae > JANNSW01. The sequence continues at coordinate 4,436 of JANPDA010000229.1, read as the reverse complement.
TGGTCGAGCCAGGCGACCAATACCTCCTTCAGCGACATCACCGAGGGCACCTGCCCCTTCGACAGCACGTTCATGTTGAGGGGGATGCGCACCTCGAGCTCGGTTACGCGGAACATCGATTCCATCAGCACGACGGCGTCGACCGCGCGGCTCTTGGGCACCAGCACGAGGCGGATGTCCTCCGCACTCTCGTCGCGCACGTCATCGAGCAGCGGCAGCTTCTTCTGCTGCATCAGGTCGGCGATCTTCTCGACGAGCTTCGACTTCTGCACCTGATAGGGAATCTCGGTCACCACCACCTGATAGGTGCCGCGGCCGGTTTCCTCCTTCTCCCAGCGCGCGCGCTGGCGGAAGGCGCCGCGACCGGTCTTGTAGGCTTCGATGATGGTGTCGCGATTGTCGACCAGCACGCCCCCGGTCGGCAAGTCGGGCCCGGGGACCAGCTCGACCAGCTTCTCGATCGTGGCATTGGGATGCTTGATCAGGTGGAGCGCCGCGGCGCAGAGCTCGTCCACATTGTGGGGGGGAATATTGGTCGCCATGCCGACGGCGATCCCCGACGCGCCATTGGCAAGCAAATTCGGGAAGGCAGCCGGCAGCACGATCGGCTCGCTGCTGGCTCCGTCATAGGTGGGGCGGAAATCGACCGTATCCTCGTCGATCCCTTCCAGCAGCGCTTCGGCGACCTCCGTCAACCGGCTCTCGGTGTAGCGCATGGCGGCGGCATTATCGCCGTCGATGTTGCCGAAATTGCCCTGACCGTCGATCAAGGGATAGCGGACGTTGAAATCCTGGGCGAGGCGTACGAGTGCGTCATAGATCGCCTGGTCGCCATGGGGATGGAACTTGCCCATCACGTCGCCGACGATGCGGGCGCACTTCTTCGGCGCCTCCTTGGGATCGAGCTTCAATTCCCGCATGGCAAAGAGGATGCGCCGGTGCACGGGTTTCAGCCCGTCGCGCACGTCGGGGAGCGCGCGGCCCATGATGGTCGAGAGTGCATAGGAGAGGTAGCGCTCCTCCAGCGCATCGCGCAGATTGACCGCTTCGATCGGCGCAGGGCTCGCGGGCGGTGCAGGGGGAAGAATCGGCTTCTTGCTCATGCTGATGGCCTAGCCCATGCCGCCGGGCGGCTCAATGGGGCGGGTTGGCCGGCTGTGGGCCTCTTTGTGCAAAGCCGCGTCTCGTGCTACGGTTCCCCACATGACAACACTGATGAGCAAAGCCATGACTGTCGTGCAGTCATGGCCCGACAATCGACAGAACGAGGCGGCGTGCCTGCTGCTTGCGCTCGATCGGCTCGGACCGGGTCCCTACCGGGCGTCGCCCGATGAGCTGGCTGCGATCGACGAGGCTCTGGCCCAGGTCGCACGAGGAGAGCGGGCATCCGAAGCCGAGGTGGAGGCTGCTTTCGCACGCTTTCGCGTATGAGGCTGACGCTCAGCCCACGAGCAGCCTCCGACTTGGCGGAGATCGGCAGAAGATTCGATGCCCGACAGCGTCACTGCCCCGCCATCCGCCGCAGTCGCTCCAGCAGCCGCTGCCGCGCGCCCGGCATGGTGAGGTCGCGCGGCCGCAGCACGTGGCGCTCGATGAAGTGCTCGCAGAGAGCAAGAGCGGCGACCACGTCCTCCGCATGCGGAGCGGCGCCACCTTGCAGGAACGCCGGCAGCGCCAGCAACTTCTGCCGATAGGGCGCGCCCGCGGCCTCGCTGACGGCGCGACCCGATTTCGGCGACACATAGACGAGATTTTCGCGCACGCCAGTCACCGCGCAAGTCCCGAGATCGAGCCCGAAACCCAGGTCCTCCAGCAGCCGCAACTCCCAGCGCGCATAGAGCGCGGGCCAGGCAGTGTCGTCATCGAGGAAGGCGAGCACGAACATGGCGATCTCGAACAGGCCCGGATGGGGCTCGCGCTCGGGCAACAGGCGGGCGAGGGTGGTGAGCGACTGCAGGCCCAAGAGCGCCATCGGCCGGTCGAGTGATTCGGCGGCATAGCCGCGCCGCGTCTCCAGCGTGAAATGGCCCAGATGATCCTCGAGCCGCGCCTTCCAGACGACGTCCACGTGGTTGCCGGTCTGCAGCACCGGCCGCAGCCGTCGCGAGCGCCCGCCATGGACGAGTCCCAGATGCCGCCCGTGACCGCGCGTCAGCACCTCGACCACGGCCGCCGTCTCGGCGTGCGGACGCGCCGACAACACCAGTCCCTCGTCGACCCATTCGGTCACACGAACAGCTCCGTCCGCTCGAACCGCGTCACGTCGATGAGGCCCTGATCCGAGATCCGAAGCTCCGGGATCACGACGAGCGCGAGCAGCGAATGTTGCATGTACGCGTTGTTGAGCCGGCACCCCACGGCGCGCATCGCTTCCACCATCCGGTCGGCCTCCTCCGCCACGACCTCGGCGCGCTGCTCCGACATCAGGCCAGCGATCGGCAGCGCCACCAGCGCCAGCTCGCGGCCCTGAGAGACGACGATGACGCCGCCACCGATCTCACCGAGCCGATTGGCGGCGAGCGCCATATCGGACTTCGAGGTGCCGACGACGATCATATGGTGGCTGTCATGAGCAACCGTGGAAGCGACCGCGCAGTCGACCGCGTAGCCAAAGCCCGCGACAAAGCCATTGACGACCTTGCCCGTCCCGCGATGGCGCTCGACCAGCGCGATCTGGCAGACGTCGCCCGCGCGGTCCATCTGCACCAGACCGTCGGCAACGGCGAGGTCGCGCTCGAGCGCCTTCGTCGGCGCCTGGTTCTCGACGACGCCGATCACACGGGCACGGACGGCGTTGGCGCCCTCCGGCCCAACGATGTCGAAGTCGGCGGCGGCCAGGCGCTTGCCGAGCCGCACCGTGCCTTTGGCCGAAGCCGGATAGGCGTAGGGCGCCAACTCGGCGACGAGCCGGCCGGCTTGCGCCAGCACCTCTCCCCGCGCGATCACCAGCTCGATCGGCAGGCTCACGAGATCGGACGAGATGACGATGTCGGCGCGCCGCCCCGGCGTGATCGAGCCGAGCTCACGCTCGAGGCCGAAGTGTTGCGCCGTGTTGAGTGTCGCCATCTGGATCGCCGTGATCGGCTCCAGTCCTTGCGCGATGGCATGGCGCACGACCCGGTTCATGTGGCCGTCGCGTACCAGGGTGCCGGAATGGCTGTCGTCGGTGCAGAGGATGAAATTGCGGGAATCGAGCCCATCCTCGGTGATCGCCTTCACCTGCGCGGCGACGTCGTACCAGGCCGAGCCCAGCCGCAGCATCGCCCGCATTCCCTGGCGCACCCGCGCGATCGCGTCCTCCCTGCGCGTTCCCTCGTGATCGTCGGCAGGGCCGCTCGCCACATAGGCGTGAAAGGGGTGACCGAGGTCGGGCGAGGCATAGTGCCCGCCGATCACCTTGCCCGCGGCCGCCGCCAGCACGCCCAGCATCTTTCCATCCTTGGCGATGACGCCGGGAAAATTCATCATCTCGCCGAGGCCGATGATGCCGGGCCACGTCATCGCCTCCCCCACCTGCTCGGGTCCGAGCTCGGCGCCCGCCACCTCCAAACCCGGCGCGCTCGGCACACAGCTCGGCATCTGCACGTAGACGTTGATGGGCAGCCCCAGCGCCTCGTCGTGCATCAGCCGGACGCCGGGCAGCCCGAGCACGTTGGCGATCTCGTGGGGGTCGATGAACAGGCTGGTCGTGCCGTGTGGGATCACTGCGCGAGCGAACTCGGTCACCGTCACCATGCCGCTTTCCACGTGCATGTGCGCGTCGCACAAGCCCGGCAGCAGATAGCGGCCGGACGCCTCGATCACACGCGTCTCCGGCCCGATCGCGTGGCGCGCGTCCGGACCCACATAGGCGATCCGGCCGACGGCGACGGCAATGTCGGTGCCGGCGATGATCTCGCCCGAGTGGACATTGACCCAACGCCCGTCGCGGATGACGAGGTCGGCCGGGCTTCGGCCCATGGCGACGTCGATCAACCGCGCCGCGCACGCGCTCCAGGACGGAAGACTCGTCATGGGCTTCTCCCTTGCCGACTGCTTCGGCTGCCTTCATAGCAGATCGCAAAGAGGCGAACGATCGAGGAGCTGGGTTTGCATCCCCACCTACCGTCATGCCCGCCTGCGCGGGCATCCAGGACAATTCGAGGTCGGTTGCGGCCTGCCGGCTGGATTCCCGCCTTCGCGGGAAAGACGGTTGGTCGATAGGCCGTGCCCTTGCCCCTCCCAAGCCCGCTCCTCGCTCTCGTCGCGCTGCTGCTCGAGCGTTTCGTGGGCTATCCCGATGGCCTCTACCGGGTGATCGGACATCCGGTCGGCTGGATCGGCGGCCTCATCGGTTGGCTCGACCGGCACCTCAATCGCGAGGGCGACCTGCCCGGTGAGCGCAAGGCGTGGGGCGTCGCGGCGTTGCTGATCGTGCTGCTGGCGACGGCGGGCGC
>JANPDA010000228.1:0-1781 GCA_031431235.1 Hyphomicrobiaceae bacterium | reverse complement strand
GGCGGATTCGTCAGCGCAGACGGTGACGGCGCGCGGCATATGGCGCAGCGCTTCGTCATTGCCGGCGGGGAGTGGCTGTTCCACCAGTTCGACACCGGCGTCGGCGCAAGCCTTCAGCATTTCAGCAAGATTGTCCGGCGTCCAGCCTTCATTGGCATCGACGATCAGGCGTGCGTCGGGCCGTGCCGCACGGACCGCCCGCAAGCGCAGCTCGTCGCCCTCCGCCCCGAGCTTCAGCTTCAACAGGGGATAGTCCGAGGCAGCGGCGGCGGCTTTCGCCATGACGGCGGGCGCGGCGAGACTCAAAGTGAACGCCGTGAGGAGCGCGGCCGGCCGGGGCAGGCCGGCAAGCTCGTGCGCCGCCCGGCCGCTGCGCTTGGCCTCCAGATCCCAGAGCGCGCAATCGATCGCGTTGCGGGCGGCGCCCGGCGGCAGCAAGCCCCTGAGCGCGATGCGGTCGATGCCACCACGCACTTGGTCAGCCACCCCGAGAATGCGCTCGCGCACCAGCTCCGGCGTCTCGCCATAGCGCGAATAGGGCCGGCACTCGCCGCGACCATAGTGGCCGTCCTCCCCAATCGTCACGGTGACGAGGTCGACCGCTCTGACCGCACCACGCGCAATCCGGAACTCGCCCTTCGTTGGGAAACTCTCGAGCCGGACCTCGATCTCGCGCATCTCGACTTGGCTCCCATCCCGAACCGGTGCGACATGGTCGTTGCCACGTGGCTCGCGCCCCCGCAGGATGCGGCGAGGCGATTCGGACGCCCGATCGATAGGCCCATGACGACACGAAATCGAGTGCTGAAACGCAGGACCGAGACCACGCCGTCGGGGTTCGATTGGGCCATCGACGCTGGCCTGGTGCGCCTCGTCGCGAGTGGCAGCTGGACCGTCCACGAGGCCGCCGCACTCGATCGGCAGTTGCGCATGCTCGTAGTGCCGGCCGCGCCGCTGAGCAGTCTCACCGGCGAGATCGACATGTCGGGGCTCGAGCGCCTGGATACGGCCGGCGCCTGGCTGCTGCAGCGCACGGCCAACTCCTGGCAACGCCTGGGTGTTGCGACGAGCCTGATCGGCTCCTCGCCCAAACATCGCATCCTGATCGAGGCGATCGAGCAGGGCGCGGCCGGCGAACCTGCGCTCGAAGCGCCGCCAGGCCCGCTAGATCGGCTGTCGAGTGATGTGGCCCGAGGCGCGAGCGACATCGTCACCGATCTGCTCGCCCTCACAGCCTTCCTTGGTGCCGTCGTCGAGGCTGCCGGACGTACGCTGCTCAATCCCGCCAGCTTCCGGCTCACCGCCTTCATCCATCACCTCGAGCATGTCGGCCTCAGAGCCGTTCCGATCATCGCGCTCATCTGCCTGCTGACGGGCGCCGTCATTCTCCAGCAAGGTGCGGTGCAACTGCGCCCATACGGCGCCGAGCCGTTTGCCGTCGACATGCTCGGCATTCTCGCCTTGCGCGAGATCGGCGTGCTGCTGACTGCGATCATGATCGCAGGCCGGTCCGGCTCCGCCTTCACCGCCGAGATCGGCACCATGATGATGCGCGAGGAGATCGATGCCATGCGCACGATCGGCCTCGATCCCATGGAAACGCTGGTGCTGCCTCGCATTCTCGCGGTGATGGTGGCGCTGCCGGTGCTGACCTTCCTCGGCAGCCTGATGTGCCTCATTGGCGGCGGGCTCGTTGCCAATGTCTATCTGGGACTCGATGCGGCGGCCTATGTCGAGCGCGTGCGCCTCGCGCTCACCCTCGACCACCTGTTCGTCGGCCT
>JANPDA010000227.1:0-5344 GCA_031431235.1 Hyphomicrobiaceae bacterium | reverse complement strand
CGCAAAAGTCATCGCACCTTACGTTATGTTCTATGTGTTCGACGACAGCAGAGTGGACATTCTGCGAATCCTTCACGGCAAACGCCGCATCACCCGCGATCTTGTCCAGGAATAGTTTTGGCCGCCTCACTTCAACGCCCCCAGCGACAGCCCCTTGATCAGGTGCTTGCGCAGGAACGGCAGCAGCACGAACACGGGCAAGAGCGATACGACAGTTGCCGCGGCGAGTGGCGCAATCTCGACGCCGGCATGGGTCTCCAGGCTCGCAAGCCCAACCGGCAGGGTTTGCGACCGCGGTCCCGACAGCACCAGCGCGAACAGGAACTCGTTCCACGACAGGATGAAGCCGAGCAGGCCTGCGGCGAGAATGCCTGGTGCCGCGACCGGCACGGCGACCTTGCTGAAGGCTTGCCAACGCGTCGCACCATCGACGCGGGCCGCTTCCTCGAGGCGCGCGACGTCGCCTTCGAAGAAAGAGACCAGCATCCACGCCAGGAACGGCAGGCAGATCGTCAGATGCGCGGCGATCAGCGCGATCCGGCTCTGCATCAGCCCGGCGACCAGGAACAGGGCGAACAGCGGCAGCACCAGGATGATGGGCGCCAGCATCTGGCTGGCGAGCAACCCGAGCCGCAAGCTGGCGCCGCCAGTATCGAAGCGCGCGAACGCATAGGCGATCGCGGTCGCGAGCGGCAGCGCGATCGCGGTCGTGACGAAGGCAACGACGAACGAGTTCGCAAACCAGGTGACGAAAGGGTACTTGGTGAAGACGTCGACATAGTTGAAGAGGCCGAGGCGGCCGATCTCGGGCGGGATCTTGTAGGCGGTCAGCTTGTCGGTCAGCGACACGCGCACGATCCACAACAGCGGCAGCAGGATCATCAGCGAAAACGCCGTCAGCACCGTGTGCGGCACGCCAGCACGAACGAGCCTCGCCACCCTACTCGCCATCAGTCCATCCTCACGCCGCCGGAGACGTTCAAGGCTTCGCCCGTGATGAAGCCCGCGAGGTCGCTGGCGAGGAACAGCACGGTCTTGGCCACGTCGTGGGGTGTCTCGAGCCGGCCCAGCGGGGTCTGCGCGACATAGTCGGCCACGACGGCTGCGCTGGAGATGCCGCGCAAGCTGGCCTCCCATTCGACCTCGCGGCTCTGCATGCCGGTCGCAACGAACCCCGGGCAGACGCAGTTGACCCGAATGCCGTGCGGGGCCATCTCGCGGGCGAGGCCCTGGGTGAAGCCGACGACGGCGAACTTGGAGGCCGAATAGTGCGCGAGCCAGGGGGCGCCCCACTTTCCCGCCAGTGAGGCCGTGTTGACGATCGTGCCCTTGGTGCCTGTCCTCAGCCAGTGCCGCACGGCCGCTTGGTTGGCGAGGAACACGCCACGCGCGTTGACGTCCATGTTGAGGTTCCAGTCCTCGTCGGTAAGGTCCTGGACGAGGCGCATCGTCGACACGCCGGCATTGGCGCAGAGGATCTCGTACCCTCCCAACCTGCCGGTGATCGCCGCGAAACCCAATTCGACGCTGTCGCGGCGCGCGACATCCATCGGTACCGCGATTGCGCCTGCCCCGAGCTCGCGGGCGAGGTGACCGGCTCCTTCGGCGTCGAGATCGGCAATGGCGATTTGGACACCGGCACCCGCCAGGCTCCGGCAGATCGCCGCACCGATGCCGGTTGCCCCGCCGGTCACGATCGCACGCTTGCCTTTGAGATCGTCGAGCATCGGCATTCCGGACTGTGATGATCAATATCGATCATCATGCATGAAAAAGTCCGCCGCGCAAGCCGATGGACTTGGGCCATCCGACATGCGAATCTGATCGATAACGATCATCGAGGCCATTTCTCCATGCGGGCGAAGCGACAGCACTGTGAGACTGGCGGACCAGTCGCTGCCGTCGCTCTCGTCCCGACCGGGCGACGAACCCGCATCGTCGAGCTCGTGGCCGGCGCCGGCTTCATGACCGTCGGCGACATCGCCGCTGCCATGGGCGTCTCCTCGATCACCATCAGGCGCGATCTTGCCGCGCTCGAGGTCGAGACGGCCTTGAAGCGCACCCATGGCGGCGCCGTGCTGTCACGTGTCGCCGACGACGGCGCATTCGACCCCTTGGAACCGGCGTTCGAAGCCCGCCGGCGTCGCAACATGGCGGCAAAGGAGGCCATTGCGCTGGAGGCGGCTCGGCTCATCGCTCCGGGCGAGACACTCGCCCTCGACGTCGGCACGACGGCGCTCGCCTTTGCGCGCGCCCTCAACGGCCGATCCGACCTCAAGGTCGTGACCAGCAATCTCAGGGCGGCGGGTTTGCTGGCCGACAGTGGTGTCGAAGTCTACGTGCCGGGCGGGCGCGTGCGCGAGCGCGAGCATGCGGTCGGCGGCGCGCGGGCGGTCGGCGAGATCGCGAGCCTCTGGTTCGATACCGCCATCATCGGCGCGTCGGGGATCGGAGAGGACGGGCTGTTCGACTATTCGCCCGAGGACACGGAGGTGAAGCGTGCCTTCATGGGGCGAGCGGCGCGGGTCGTGGTCATCGCGGATGCGACCAAATTCGGCCGCCGGGCATTGGTGCGCTTTGCTGACCTGACCGCGGTCGACCTGCTCGTGACCGACCAGCCACCCGGCGAAGCGCTCGCTGGCGCGCTCGCCCTGCATGGGACCGAAATCGTCCTCGCCCGCTGAACCCGTCAGAGGCCGATGTGCCGGTCGAGCCAGTCGCGGGTGCGGAAATAGCGGCCGAGCCAGGGCAGGAACGGGCGCGGATCGCCGTTGTAGAGGCGATGGGTCGGAAACTCCGGATTGTCGAAGGCGCAGGCATAGTTGGCGACGCCTGCGATCTTGCGCGCCGTCTGGGTGCCCAGATAGGTCATCATGGCGACACCCGAGCCGTTGCAGCCGAGCGCGAAGTGCATGCCGTCGAGCTTGCCCATGTGCGGCACCTCGTCGAAGGTGAAGGCGACGTTGCCGGTCCAGGCGTGGGTGAGCTTGACGCCCTTCAGCTGCGGGAAGCGGTCGGTCATGAACCTGTAGAGAATGGGCGCGGTATCGAGCGGCTCGGTGAAGCCGAACTTCGCACGGCCCCCGAAGATGAGCCGGCGCCGGTCGCCCGACATGCGGTAGTAGGTCAAGACGCGGCGCGTGTCGTAGATGCTGCGGTTGGTCGGCATCAGCGAGAAGGCGAGGTCCTCGGGCATCTCCTCGGTCGCGATGATGTAGCTGCCGACCGGCACCACGCGGCGCTGCAATTGCGGGGTCACGTCGCCCGTGTAGCCATTGGTCGCGATCACCACGTCGCCCGCCTCGACCTCGCCGCGCCGCGTCGTCACCCGCCAGCCCGTGCCGCTCTGGGCGAGCTTCTCGACAGGCGCGTTGGCGCAGATCACGACGCCGTGCTTCTCGGCGACGCCGAGCAGGCCCTTGTAGTACTTGGCGGGATGGATGTGCGCCGCCCGCTCGAGCAGCATGCCGCCATGGTAGTAGTCGCTGGCGATCGCCTCGTGCTGGCGCTCGCGCGGCAGCATGCTGGCACCAGAGTGGGCGTAATTGTTGAGGTCGTCGACCTTGGCTTCCATGGCCCGGTAGTGCTTGGGCGCCCAGGCGCCGCCGAAGCGGCCCGATTTGGTCCACTCGCAGTCGATGCCCTCCTCCGCGATCAGCTTCTCGATCAGCGAGAAACTGTCGGCGGCGTCCGCATAGAGCCGGCGCAACTCCTCGGGCGTGGTCTTGCCCGAGTAGCGTTTTCCCACCGACACGCCGCCCGAGATCATGCCACCATTGCGGGTGGAAGCGCCCCAGCCGGGGCTGGTCGCATCGATCAGCACGCATTCGACGCCGAGCTTGGTCAGCTCGATCGCCGTCGAGAGCCCCGCATAGCCCGCGCCGACGATGGCGACGCGCGCGCGCTTGGGAACGTCGCGCTCGCCGATCGCCCTGGGCTCGTAGGCGTGCCACCAGAACGGCTTCGTCTGGAAGTCCTTGTGGAAAATGTCGGCCTTGGCCATGACGTCGCTCCCCGCGCCGAGTGCTGCAGGCCGGGACGATAATCCCTGCCTTCTCGCAGCCCACCATAGCAAGCCAGCCCGGCATCATGCCATGCCGGCCTCGGGGGTCAGGCTCGCGGCTGGCAGCCGGGCGTCAGAGGAAGAAATCCCCCGTCTCGAAGTGGTGCGCGCCGTTGACGAGGATCGAGAAGTCGGCTTTGCCGTCGCCGGTGGTCTCGCCGTAGATGATGGTGCCTGCGGACGTGATCTCGAAGCGGAGCTTGGCCGCTTGGCCGGCGACGAACGCTCCGAAGCCATCGTTGGCGGTGACTGTGAACTCCTGATCCATTGGAGAGATCGCGCGTTCGTCGGCGTCGATATCTCTGAGATCAATCCGATCCCCGCCCGCGGCGCCACTGCCTTCAAAATCGGTGATGGTATCGCGCGTCGCCGCCGTCACGCCGCTGTCGGCCTTGGAATTGAATTTGAAATAGTCGTCCTCCGTTCCGCCGGTCAGCAAGTCCTTGCCGAGGCCTCCCCAGAAGCGGTCCTGGCCAGCACCGCCGGCGAGGGTGTCGTTGCCCTTGCCCAGATCGGATTGAATCACACCTTCATCTCCATAAAGAAGATCTTCGCCATCGCCGCCCTCGAGCAGGTCGTTACCAATCCCTCCATACAAATCGTCATCATTGTTACCTCCGCGCAAAGTGTCGTTGCCAGCTTGGCCGGCGAGGAAGTCACCTCCGCCATTGCCTTCGAGGAGATTCGCGCCGGCTGAGCCCCGGATATCGTCATTGCCGCTGCCGCCCTCAACGTTCTCAAAGCCCGTGACGCGGTCAGTGATGCTCGGGGTGGCATTCAAATCGATGGCTTCGCCACTGATATCGGCCCCCCATGCCGACAGTGCGGGGTAAAAGCCAAAGAAGAAGGAGACCATGCCCAAGTTCACGCCTACGTCGTTGGTAGCACCGCTTGCATCATATGTGTCGATGCCCGTGCCGCCGTCGACGGTATCGATGCCGTCATTGCCGAGTGTCGAGCCGATCGCGATATAGGTGTCATTGCCGCCGCCGAGCTTGTAGCTGTCGGCGCCGTTGCCGTCCTTGACCGTCTCGGCATTGGCGCCACCGTTCATGGTATCGTTGCCAGTGCCGAGGTCGATGGTGCCCTGCACCTTGCCCGCGATCGTCTTCGTGCCGACCTTCTGGAAGTTGGTGAAGGTGTCGTTGTCGCCGCCGAGCTGAATGTCGCCTATGATCGTGCCGCGGTTGACGATCTGCTCGACGCCGCTCGTATCGCCCGCGAAGATCGCGAATTTGCCCGGGGTCGTGAGGCTGCGGATGGTGCCCGAGTTGGTGACCT
>JANPDA010000226.1:0-19913 GCA_031431235.1 Hyphomicrobiaceae bacterium | reverse complement strand
CGGCCATTGCCATAAGCGCAGCCCAATGGCGCGATTAGAACAACGCGCGTTGAAGCGAGCGCCTAGCAGAGCTACGGTCTCCTCGCTCGTTCCAGCAGACAGCAGTCACAGGTTCGTCCATGCCCCGCTATTCCGCATTCTCGCTTCTCCGCGAAGGCTTGCGCGGCCACACGGGCTGGCAGCCGGTCTGGCGTCATCCCACCACGCCCAAACCCGCCTACGATGCCGTCATCATCGGTGGCGGCGGGCATGGCCTGGCGACCGCCTACTACCTCGCCAAGCTGCATGGCATGACGCGGATCGCCGTCATCGAGAAGGGCTGGATCGGCGGCGGCAACTCGGGCCGCAACACCACGATCATCCGCTCGAACTATCTCTACGACGCGAGCGCAGCCATCTACGAGCATTCCCTTAAGCTGTGGGAGGGTCTCGGGCGCGAGCTCAACTACAACATCATGATGAGCCACCGCGGCGTCATGAATCTCGCCCACGACGAGAACGAGGCACGCGGCCTGAAGCGGCGCATCGAGGCGAACCGGCTTAACGGGATCGACGCGGACTGGCTCGATGCCAAGCAGGTGAAAGAGTTCTGCCCGGCGATCTCGATCTCGCCTGACGCGCGCTATCCCGTGCTCGGCGGGACATTGCAGCGGCGCGGCGGCGTCAACCGGCACGACGCCGTCGTCTGGGGCTACGCGCGCGCCGCCGACGCCATGGGCGTCGACATCATTCAGAATTGCGAGGTGACGGGCCTCAGGATCGAGGCGGGCACCATCACCGGGGTGACCACCACGCGAGGCGACATCCGCACGCCAAAAGTCGCGAGCGTCGCCGCCGGCCACACGTCGGTGATCGCCGCGATGGCGGGCGTCCGGCTGCCGATCCAGAGCCATCCGCTGCAGGCGCTCGTCTCCGAGCCCTTGAAGCCGCTGATCCCTTGTGTCGTGATGTCGAACGCGGTGCACGCCTATGTCAGCCAGTCGGACAAGGGCGAGCTGGTGATCGGCGCCGGCATCGACGCGCAGAACTCCTACACCCAGCGCGGCGGCTTCGACATCATCGAGCATTCGATCGCGGCGCTGATCCAGCTGTTCCCGATGTTCTCGCGGGTGCGGCTCATGCGCCAATGGGGAGGCATCGTCGACACCTGTCCCGACGCCTCGCCCATTGTCTCCAAAACCAGGGTCAAAGGCTTCTACATCAATGCGGGCTGGGGCACTGGCGGCTGGAAGGCGACGCCCGGCTCGGGCCATGCCTTCGCCGATCTCGTGGCCCGCGACGGGCCGAACGCGATTGCCGCCCCCTTCACGCTCGAGCGCTTCACGACCGGCGACCTCGTCGCCGAGCATGGCGCCGCGGCGGTTGCGCATTGAGGGCGAGCATGAACCCGATGAGAAGCTCCCTAGATTGGGTCGAGCCCGTCGCGAGACCCAACAGGGGCCGCGCCAGGCACACGTTCGGTCTCCTTCGTCGACCCAACCAGCGCAGGATTCGATATAGTCGTTCCATGGCACGGAAGGCGAAGAAGACTGGCGACGGGCTGCGGCTGGAGGTGTTGCCCCCGGCGCAGAGGAAGTTGTGGAAGGAGCTCGGTGCGACGCCGCCGCAGTTCGTGCTTTATGGCGGCACGGCCATTGCCCTTCGTTTGGGTCACAGGCAGTCAGTCGATTTTGATTTCTTTGCGCTCCAAACGATCAATCCAAACCAGTTGCTCGCAAACGTTCCCTATCTCGCCAACGCGATCGTCGATGATCAGTCCGGCGGCTCGCTCACGTGTCGGGTCAAGCGCGGCAAGCTCGTTTCCCTGTCCTTCTTCGGGCTTCCAAACCTCAACTCCGTCGCTCCTCCAGAAGAGCTGACGGACCCTGCGATCAAGCTCGCTTCGATGCTCGACCTCGCCGGCATGAAGATGGCGGTGGTCGTGCAACGTGCAAGAGCCAAAGACTATCTCGATGTCCATGCCATTCTGACGATGACCGGCATCACGCTGCTTGACGCACTTGCCGCCGCAACGCTCATTTATGGCTCCCAATTCAACCCGATGCTCACTCTGAAGGCTCTCTCCTACTTCGGCGAGGACGAGATCGCCGCGTTACCGCAGGCAGTCAAGCGTGACCTGGATCGAGCGGCCAAATCCGTGAATCGGAAGCAACTGCCGGCGCGGGTGGCGAAGCTGAGGGAAACGATGCCGTGACAGAAACGAAGAGCAAGTCCAGCTCGCCGAAGCGGCTGCGCGAGTTGCTGGCCGTCGCCGAGAACGTGATCTGGTTCAAGCCGCCGAAGGAGGCGCTTGCGGATTCGACCGACTTCCTGTGTCACGTCATGACGTATGGCTCGCTCGAAGATGTGCTGACCGCGGAGAAGTACTTCACCCCCGCGCAATTCCGCGAAGCCCTCGAGAACGCGCCGCCCGGCGTGTTCGATCCGCGGTCGTGGGCCTATTGGAATCTCGTCTGCGGGCGCGATCCCGCGCCGCCGATGCCGCAACGCAAGATCCCCGGCGTCGACCACATTCCACAACTCGATCCGCGTTGGAGCCGCTAGCCCCATGTTCCTGATCACCTGCCCCTGGTGCGGCGAGCGCGACCAGAGCGAGTTCTCCTATGGGGGCGAGGCCCATGTCGCGCGCCCGACGAGCAGCGAGACGCTGACCGATGCCCAGTGGGGCGAGTACGTGTTCATGCGCAACAACCCCAAGGGTCTCTTCAACGAGCGCTGGATGCATGCCTCGGGTTGCCGGCGGTGGTTCAACGCCGTGCGCAACACCGCGACCGACCAGTTCCTCGCCGTCTACAAGCCCGGCGATCCCCGTCCGCAGGTGACGGCCGCCTTGCCGGCAACGCCGTCGGGCGAGGCGCCCGTCGGCTCGGGCAATGATGCAGCCAAGGTCATGCGCGCCAGCGAGGGGAGCCGCTGATGGCACAGACTTTCCGTACCGCCAAGGGCGGCCTCCTCGATCGCGCGCGAACGATCGCCTTCACCTTCGATGGCCGCCGGTTCGATGGCCACCCCGGCGACACGCTCGCTTCGGCGCTGCTGGCGAACGGGGTGCATTTCCTCGCCCGCAGCTTCAAGTACCACCGGCCGAGGGGCATCCTGGGCGCAGGCGCGGAGGACCCGGCCGCGCTCGTGCAAACCGGCCCCGACATGCTGCGCACCGACCCCAACACGCGCGCAACCGAGCTCGAGCTCTATGACGGCCTCTCAGCCGTGCCACAGAACTGCTGGCCCTCGCTCGATCGCGACGTCGGCGCCTTGAACGACCTCGCCTGGCGCTGGCTGCCGGCCGGCTTCTACTACAAGACCTTCTTCGACTGGATGCGGTTCGAGCCGATGATCCGCCGCGCGGCAGGCCTCGGCAAGCCACCCGAGGGGCCCGACCCGGAGCGCTACATGTCGACGAACCGGCATGCGGATGTGCTGGTCGTCGGCGGCGGCGCGGCCGGGCTGATGGCGGCGCTGTCGGCGGGAAGATCCGGCGCCCGCGTCATTCTCGCCGAGGAGACGGCGCATCTGGGCGGCCGGCTGCTGGCGCTCGATCCGGCCCAGAATCGCATCGAGGGCAAGGCTCCCCTCGATTGGGTGAAGGCCGCCGAGGCCGAGCTGAGGGCCATGCCCGAGGTGACCGTGCTGACGCGGACGTCCGCGTTCGGGTACTACGCCGACAATTTCATCGGCCTCGCCGAGAGCATCCAGGATGGGCTGCCGCACGGGGCGCGCGACCACGCCAAGCCGCGCCAACGGGTCTGGCGGATCCGGGCGAAGGAGGTGGTGCTCGCCGCTGGGGCCGTCGAGCGGCCGCTGGTGTTCCACGGCAACGACCGGCCCGGCATCATGCTGGCGAGCGCGGTCGAGACCTACATCCATCGCTATGGCGTCAAGCCCGGCACGCGCGCGCTGGTCGCAACCAACAACAGCACGGCCTATGGCGCCGCCTTCGCCATGCAGGACGCCGGCATAGCCATTGCCACGATCGTGGATGCGCGCTCCTCGCCCGACGCCAGACTCGTCGGCGAGGCGGCCAAGCGTGGCATCGCCGTGAGGACCGGCAGCACCATCGTCGCGACCTCGGGCCGCAAACGCGTGAGCAGCGCAACCATCATGTCGCTCGATGGCAAGGGCGGCGTCAGCGGCATGGGCGAGCGGCTCGGGTGCGACCTGATCGCAGTCGCCGGCGGCTTTTCGCCCAATGCGGCGCTGTTCTCGCAATCGCGCGGCAAGATCCGCTACGACGAGGCGATCGCCGCCTTCCGCCCGGGCATCTCCTGGCAGCGCGAGCGGTCGGTCGGCGGCGCCAACGGGACCCTCGATCTCGCGAGCGCCTTCGCCGAGGGCGCCAGGGCCGGTGCCGAGGCGGCCAGCAAGGCTGGCTTTGCGGCGAAGCCTGCCAGTGTACCGGCGATCGGGCTGGCGATGACGGCGCCCTATTCCGTCGCCGCCATATGGGAGCTGCCGTCCGATCGCCCTGCCCACAAGACGAGGGCTTTCGTCGATCTGCAGAACGACGTGCAGGCCAAGGATCTGCATCTGGCGGTGCACGAGGGCTATCGCTCGGTCGAGCACGTCAAGCGCTATACGACGACCGGCATGGGCACGGACCAGGGCAAGACGGTCAACGTCAACGCCTTCGGCATCCTCGCAGAGGCACTCGGCCAGTCGATCCCGGAGACCGGTGTCACCACCTGGCGCCAGCCCTACAAGCCGGTGCCGTTCGGCGCCATTGCCGGGCAGCATTCGGGCGCACTCTATGCCCCGCGCCGGACGACACCGATGCATGACTGGCACGTGGAGCGTGGCGCCATCTTCGAGCCGGTCGGGGAATGGCTGCGCGCGCAGACCTATCCGCAGCCGGGCGAGAGCTTTGCTGCCGCGGTGCAGCGCGAGTCGAAGGCCGCCCGCGCCGGCATCGGCATCATGGATGCCTCGACGCTGGGCAAGATCGACATCCGCGGCAAGGACAGCCGCGAGTTCCTCAATCGCATTTATACGAGCTCCTGGACCAAGCTCGCGCCCGGCAAAGCCCGCTACGGCCTGATGCTGCGCGAGGACGGCATGGTGTTCGACGACGGCGTCACGGCGTGCCTCGCCGACGATCACTTCCATATGACGACGACGACGGGCGGCGCGGCGCGGGTGCTGAACCACCTGGAAGAGTACCTGCAGACCGAATGGCCCGAGCTCGAGGTGCTCTGCACCTCCACGACCGAGCAATGGGCCGTCGCCTCGATCTGCGGACCGGGTTGCGACAAGCTCGTCGATAAAATCTGCGACGGCGCCGACGTCGATCCGGAAAAGCTCGCTTTCATGTCGTTCAAGGACGGCACGGCGGGCGGCATTCCCGTCCGCATCTACCGCATCTCGTTCACCGGCGCGCTCTCCTACGAGATCAATATCCCGGCCTCCTACGGCCTCTGGCTGTGGAGCCGTGTGTTCGAGGCGGGGAAGGAGCTGGGCGTCGAGATCACGCCCTACGGCACCGAGGCCATGCACCTGCTGCGTGCCGAGAAGGGCTTCATCATCGTCGGCCAGGATACCGACGGCACCATGGCGCCTTCTGATTTGCGCATGGACTGGATCGTCAAGAAGGAGGGCGATTTCGTCGGCCGCCGCTCGCTCTCGCGCTCCGACAATGTGCGCAAGGACAGGAAGCAGCTGGTGGGCCTCGTCACCGGGGACCCCAAGGTGGTGCTGATGGAGGGCGCGCATGTGATCGCGACCGAGGCGGAGCCCGCCGAGAAGCCGATCGCCATGCTCGGCCACGTCACCTCGAGCTATTACAGCCCGACGCTTGGCCGCTCGATCGCGCTCGCCGTCGTCAAGGGTGGTGGCGCGCGCATGGGCGAGAAGCTGTGGGTGTCGCGCAAGAATGCGGCCCCGATCCCGATCACCGTCACGGAGGCGGATTTCCTGAAGACGTATGGAGGCGTGGCATGAGGATTTCATTTTTAGGCTGGGCTGAGGCAAAGCCGAAACCCAGCGCCCGGAATGCTGGGCTTCGCGAAGGGCTCAGCCCAGCCTACGGGTTGCAGCCATGACCCCCGCCCGCCGCATCTCGGCGCTCGCACACCGCAAGCCAATCGCCGTCGCGGGGGCTGCCTCGCTCGGTGAGGTGGCGTTCCTCGGCAAGCTCGTGCTGCGCAGCGATCCGGCGAGGATCGCCAAGGCCGTGGAGGGCTTGATCGGCGCTCCGCTGCCATCGACGGTGCGGGCGACCAGCAAGGGCGCGCGGGCGACCGCCGTCTGGACCGGGCCCGACGAGTGGTGGCTGCTGACGGCGCCGGGCACCGAGGCGGCACTCGCCGGCGACCTCGGCAAGGCGCTTGCGGGCATCCACCACCAGGTCGCCGACGTCACCGACTACTACACGACGATCGCGCTCGAGGGCCCCCGCACGCGCGAAATGCTGATGACGCTCGCGACCGTCGACCTGCATCCCAGAGCCTTCAAGCCGGGGGAGGCGGTGCTCACCAATCTCGGCCGTGCAAACCCGCTGCTGATCTGCACGGCAGCCGACGCCTTCGAGATCCAGATCCGCATCTCCATGGCCGACTATCTTTGGTGCTCGCTGCTCGAAGCCGGTCACGAATGGGGCTTGCCGGAGGAACGGCCGAAGGGCGAGGTCAAGCTGCATCTGCCGCATTTCGAGGGAGTGGCCGAGCATTGATCGGCAGGAACTCGCAACCGTAGGAGCGACTGGCAGGTCGCCCGGCCACGGGGCATTTCGATTGGGCGAGCCGCTGCGCGCAGATATCTCCCCCTTCATCCGCTTCGTCGCCCTGGCGTTGCCGGGGCCGCCACGCCACGTTGCGCCGCCACAATCGAAGCCTTAAACCAGCAGCCATGCTTCGCTACGCCAACCCGACCCGGTTCATGGGGCTTTCGAGCACGCTGCTGCCGTGGCTGGCGGCGGCGGCTGGCGTGCTCATCGCGATCGGCCTCTACCTGGCTCTGATCACCTCGCCGCCCGACTTCAAGCAGGGTGAGAGCGTGCGGATCATGTACATCCACGTGCCGTCCGCCTGGCTCGCGCTGTTCGGCTACATGCTGATCGCGGCGTCCGCCATCGGCACGCTGGTGTTTCGCCATCCCCTCGCCGACGTTTCCGCCAAGGCGGCTGCCCCGATCGGCGCCGGTTTCACGCTGATCACGCTGTTGACCGGCTCGCTCTGGGGCAAGCCCACCTGGAACACCTATTGGGCGTGGGACGCACGCATGACGAGCGTGCTCATTCTCTTCTTCCTGTACCTCGGGTTGATCGCGCTCTGGAGCGCGTTCGATGACCAGCTGAAGGCTGCGCGAACCGCGGCGATCCTCGCCCTGGTCGGGGCGGTCAACATCCCGATCATCAAATTCTCGGTCGACTGGTGGCACACGCTGCACCAGCCCGCGAGCGTGTTCCGCCTGGACGGGTCGAAGATCGATCCAGCGATGCTCTGGCCGCTCGGCGTCATGGCTTGCGGCTTCACGCTGCTGTTTCTCGCGCTCCATCTGAAAGCGATGCAGAACGAGATCCTGCGGCGCCGCGTTGCGAGCTTGCGGATGTCGGAGGTCGATCGCGCGAGCCGCGCCATTGCCGGGGAGGCGCGTCATGCCTGATTTCGGAGCGCACGCGCCCTTCATCTGGAGCGCCTATGCGATCGCGGCCGCCCTGATCGGCGCCATGATCGCCTGGGTCGTGCTCGACGGCCGAACGCAGCGCCGCCTGATCGCCGGGCTCGAAGCCCGCGGCGTCAGGCGCCGCTCGGCCACGGATGAACCACGGTGAGTGCCGATCCTCCCCGCTCGCGGCTGCTGGCGGCGTTGCCGCTCGCAGCCTTTCTCGCGCTCGGCGGGCTGTTCCTGTTTGCCCTGTTCTCCGGCGATCCTTCCAAGCTCCCCTCCGCCCTGATCGGCCGGCCGGTGCCCGCTTTCGTGCTGCCCCCGGTCGAGGGTCTGATGCGGGCCGAGGCGCCTGTACCGGGCTTCGCCACGACCGATCTCGCAGCCGGCACCGTCACCATCGTCAACGTCTGGGCGTCCTGGTGTGGACCCTGCCATGAGGAGCATCCCTTCCTCACCGCACTCGCCGAGCGCTCGCAGGCCCCCCTGTTCGGCATCGACTACAAGGACGATCCGGCGGAAGCCCGCCGCTTCATCGGGCGCTACGGCAATCCCTACACCCGCGTCGGCGCCGACCGCTCGGGGCGCGTCGCTGTCGACTGGGGCGTCTATGGGGTGCCGGAGACCTTCATCGTCGATGGCCGCGGCCGCATCGCCTACAAGCACGTCGGCCCGATCACCGCCGAGGCGATCGAGCAAAACCGGCTGCCGGCGATCGCGCGGGCCCGCGCCGGCGAGTGAGCCATGCGACGCGAGCGGCTCACCGGCGCAAATCGCCCGGTTGCGGCTTTGCCTCATGCAGCTCTACTCTGCGGCAGCACCGCCCCGAGCGCCGAGCGAGCCCCGCCATGACCCCCTCCAAAGACCCGCTGCTCCAGCCCTATCGCCTGAAGCATCTCACCCTGAAGAACCGCATCATGTCGACGGCGCACGAGCCGAACTATCATGAGGGTGGCATGCCGGGGGAGCGCTACCGGCTCTATCATCTGGAGAAGGCCAAGGGCGGCATCGCCATGACCATGACGGCGGGGTCGGCGATCGTCGCGGAAGACTCCCCGCCCGCCTTCGGCAATCTCCATGCCTACAAGGACGAGATCGTCCCCTACCTGCGGGACTTGGCCGATTCCTGCCACGAGCATGGCTGCGCGGTGATGATGCAGATCACCCATCTGGGCCGGCGCACCAACTGGAACAAGGGCGATTGGCTGCCGGTGCTGTCCGCTTCCATGGCCCGCGAGCCGGCGCACCGCGCGTTCCCCAAGGTGATGGAGGACTGGGACTTCGAGCGCATCATCAAGGGCTATGCGGATTCGGCGGCGCGCATGCAGGAGGGCGGCCTCGATGGCCTCGAGTTCGAGGCCTATGGCCACCTGATGGACAGCTTCTGGTCGCCCGCAACCAACCAGCGCACCGACGAATGGGGCATGGCCTCCCTCGACAATCGCCTGCGTTTCACCATGCTCGTGCTCGACGCCGTGAGGAAAGCCGTCGGGCCGAAGTTCCTGGTGGGCGTGCGCATGGTCGCCGACGAGGACTGGGAGAAGGGTTTGTCGAAGCACGACGGCGTCGAGATAGCGCGCCGCATCATCGCGTCGGGCAAGGTCGATTTCCTCAACCTGATCCGTGGCCACATCGAGCACGACGCCTCGCTGCAGCAGGTCATTCCCATCGCCGGCATGGCGTCCGCCCCTCACCTCGATTTCTGCGGCGAGGTGAAGGCCGAGCTCAAGTTCCCGGTCTTCCATGCCGCCCGCATCCCCGACGTGGCGACCGCACGCCACGCCGTCGCCTCGGGCAAGCTCGACATGGTCGGCATGACGCGCGCCCACATCGCCGATCCCCACATCGTGAAAAAGATCATGGCGGGCCGCGAGGACGACATTCGCCCCTGTGTCGGCGCCACCTATTGCCTCGACCGGCTCTATGAGGGGCACGAGGCGCTCTGCATGCACAATCCGGCAACGGGGCGCGAGGCGAGCATCCCCCAGGAGATCCCCAAGGCCAAGGGCAAGAAGAAGCGCATCATGATTGTCGGTGCCGGACCCGCCGGCATCGAGGCGGCGCGCGTCTCGGCCGAGCGCGGGCACAAGGTGACGATTTTCGAGGCGGCCAGCGAGCCCGGCGGACAGCTGCGCCTTGCGGTCCGATTGAAGCGCCGCAAGGAACTGCAGGGCATCATCGACTGGCGCATGCGCCAATGCGAGCGGCTCGGGCTCGACATGCGCTTCAACACGCTTGCCGAGGCCGACGATGTGCTCGCCGAGGACCCCGACATCGTGATCATCGCGACCGGCGGCCTGCCGAACGCGGCGCCGATCGAGTCCGGCCACGACCTCGTGACGTCGAGCTGGGACATCATCTCGGGCGACGCCAAGCCCGGCAAGGACGTGCTGTTCTTCGACGACAATGGCGGCGCCCATCCCGGCATGATGGCAGTCGAGATGCTGGCGGAGGCAGGCGCGAAGGTCGAGCTGGTCACGCCCGAGCGGTTCTTCGCCCCCGACATGGGTGGCCTCAACCACGTGACCTACATGCGCAAGTTCCAGGATCACGACGTGCGCATCACCATCACCACCAAGTTGCTGTCGGTGGCGCGGCGTGGCAACCGGCTGGTCGCAAAGCTCGGCTCTGATTTCACGAAAAAAACCTGGGAGCGCGAGGCCGACCAGATCGTGGTCGAGTACGCGACCAAGCCGCTGGACGAGCTCTATTTCGAGCTGAAACCCGGCTCGTCCAACCATGGCGAGCTCGACCACAAGGCTTTGATTTTCGGGCAGCCGCAGAAAATCAAGCGCAACCCCAAAGGCAAGTACCAGCTCTTCCGCATCGGCGATGCGGTCGCTTCGCGCAACGTTCATGCAGGGATGTACGATGCAGTGCGGCTGGCAAAGGATTTTTGAGCCCAGGGCGCCGGTCGCACTGCTCGCGCTGGCCGCGGCGTCGATGGTGTGTCTGCCGTGGGCCACTGCCGTGGCCTCGTGCTATGCCGATCGCGTCAAGCTGGAGGCGGCCGTCAAGGTGATCGGCGCCTCGTTCAAATGCCCGGCCTTCCGCCAGGCGATCTTCGGGGAGGCGGCATCGGTCTTTTTCCGCGACGCTGGCGTTCTCGACCAGATGACCGGTTCCTGCCAGGCCGAGATCGCGACCGTCGTCGAGCATTCGAGCGCCGATGTGCTGCGCGACGAGGCGCGTTTCTGCCAAGGCGTCGAGGATCTGCTGGCCGCCGACCCCATCCTGCGTGCGGCCACTCGAGCCGCCGGCGCGCGCTGAGAGATCGGGGGCGGACGGTCGACCCGCCATGCCCCCGAGCCTATCTCTGCCTCACTCAATCGTCGCCGCCCTGCCCGCCATGACCGCTGCCTTTGCCGCCGTGGCCACTCGAGCCCGAGGAGCCGCTGCCCGAGGAGCCGCTGCCGGAGCTGTTGTCGCCACCGCTATCATCACCGTCATTGTCATCGCCGCCATTGTCGTCGCCGACATCGTGGTTCGGGCCGTCGTCGGCTCCCTGGCCGCTGCTGCCGTTGTCGTCATCGTCATTGGCGTCATGATTGGCAGGATCGTCCTCGCCCTTGCGAGCGAGCTGAAGCCCCGCACCCATTTTGGACTTGGCGGGAGACACTGCGACCGCCAGGCTGTCGGCGAGCGAGATGCCTGCGGAGGCCGGGACGCCCTGGCTCATGGCGAATGCGAGAGCGAGTACGCTCGCCGAACCGAGAAGACGGAGTTTCATGGCGATTGATCCTTGCAACTGTTTCGTTTCTCTGTCGTCCGGGCGATTGCGCTGCGGACATGACGGAACCTAGCCGACAGCGCATGTCGCGCGGCTGACGAGGGCCGTCAGCATTCTGTCAGCCCCGGACAACGTTGGAATCATCGCAAATCAGAGGAAATCGAGACGTGGCAACAGCAAGACCCGAGCAGGCGGTCCGTACTGCTATCGTCGAGGTTTACGCCGAGCTCGCTCGTCTCGGTCTCAACCAGGGATCCGCCGGCAACGTCTCTGCTCGATTGAGTGACAGCAGCATGCTGATTACTCCAACGGGCTGCAGCGCGGAGACCTTGCGGCCGACCCACATCGTCGAGACCTCGTTCTCAGGGGTGTCGAGCGACAAGCTGAGACCCTCGAGCGAATGGGCGATGCACGCTGAGGTCTATGCCCGCGTGCCCGGAGCCAAGGCGGTCGTCCACACCCATGCCGACCACGCTACCGCGCTCGCCTGTCTGCACAGACCGATCCCAGCCTTCCACTACATGGTGCAGGCGCTCGGCGGCGGTGATGTGCCCCTCGTCGACTATCTTCCCTTTGGAACGCGGGAGCTCGGAGCCGCAGCCGGCGCGGCGCTCGAAACCCGCTCGGCCTGTCTGCTCGCCAACCACGGCACGCTCGCCCGGGGGACAAATTTGAAAGCGGCCTTCGATGCGACCGTGTTGCTCGAGACGCTGTCGCGGCAATATCTGCTCGCTCTTTCCGCCGGCAAGCCAGTGCTGCTCGGCTCGGCCGAGATGGCCGATGTTGCCCGCCGCTTCGAGGACTATGGCCGTCAGCCACGGGCCAAGAGCAAAGCGCGGTGGATGGTGCCTCGAGGCCCTTGAGGCTGCCGCCACAAAGGACGAGGCTCGCCTGGGCGCGGCCCCATTCTCGGGGTGTAGCTGCGCGCTGGCACGACAAGCGAGGACGAGGCCCATGACCATGCTCCTGCGAACGAGACGGTCGTTGCGGACGGCTGGCTGGCCAGGTCTTGCTGCCTTGGCGGGGATGCTGTTGATGGCAGGGGTCACGGCGGTCGAAGCGACCGACCAGGCGCCAGCCGGCGACGACAGCATCATCACCATCACGTTGACGGGCGATGTCGGCCTCAACAGCAGCCGGCAGGCGGTGCAGCCGGACGGTGCCACAAAGCTCGGCCGGCTCATTCCGTTCAAGGAGACGACCTCGCGCATCGAGGAGGAAATCACCGGCGATCTCAATTTCCTCAATGTCGAGACGGTCGTTACCGATCGCAACGATCTGCCGCTCGACACCAAGGGCCAGGGCGCCGGCTTCAACTTCCGCACCCACCCCAATGCCATGCGCCACATGGTGCGGGCAGGGTTCAACCTGTTCAGCCTCGCCAACAATCATTCGATGGACTACGGCCCGGAAGGGCTCGCCGAGACCTTGAAACACATGGCCCCACTCGCCGCCGAGGGCCTGATCGCCTATGGCGGTATCGGCATGAACCGCGAGCAGGCGAGCCGGCCGGCGGCGTTCACTCTGAAGGGCGCCAAGATCGCGTACGCCTCGATCGGCATCGTGACGAGCAATCTGGAGCGCCACCGGGCCGGAGAAGCCAAGCCCGGCCAGATCGCCTATCGCTTCGACGAGGACTGGCAGCTCATCCTGAAGCGGTTGACCGAAACCCCTGCCGACTACCGCATCCTCTCCATCCACTACGGCACGGAGGGCGAGGTCCGCACGGATGCCCGCCAGTTGAAGGAGTTCCGGGCCGAGGCCGCACGCGGCGCCGGGATCGACCTCATCGTCGGCCACCACGCCCATGTGGTGCGCGGCGTCGAGCTTGCGGCCAAGTCCGTGATCTTCTACGGCCTCGGCAACTTCCTGCACTTCGGCACGGCCGATATGACCGGCAAGGGCGTGTGCAAGAGCTACGGGTTGCTGGCTCGCGTCCATCTGCTGAAGCGGAATGGCGCCGTGATAGTCCGGGCGATCGAGGCGGTGCCCGTGACGAACACGCATTTCCGGCCGCAGAAGCTCGCAGCCGGCGAGGCGGTCAAGCGCATCCACGCCCTCAACTATCTGGGGAGCCTGCTCGATGATGCCGCGACCGGCGCCAAGGGCGTGCGCTTCACCCCCCAACCCGACGGCAGCGGGCTCTATTGTCTGGAAGGCGCAGGTGGCGACCCCGGCCGGATCGGCAAGCTGTGCGCCGGCTGGAAGCCAGCTGGTGCCATACCATCGGCACTGGCAGGCAACATCGCCGCCTCGTGCGCGAAGTAGCTGAGGCCGCTCGATGCGAAGTTGCCGACAATGATCAACACTTCGCCCTACCATTACCCGTCATCCCGGCCGAGTGCCGGCCACTGCCGGTCGTCGCTATGACGGTCTATCCCCGGCGCTCGAGCCGGGAACTTCGCGGCAAATGCCGGGTTTGAGGGTGGCTACGATAGTCTGGCTAAACGAGCTCCTTTTCCACTCTGTAGTTGGTGAGGTCCCGCCCGCGACATTCGACAGTCTGCGTGGCAGTGATCCGGAAATCGCGCCGCTCGAAGAACGGCCTCGCGGGGATGCTCGCTTCGGCGAAGATGCACGCGAGCGACAATTTTCGCGCCTCCGCCTCGACCCTGCCAAGCAGCGCCGTCGCAACGCCGATCCCTTGGAAGTCCGGGTGCACGAGCATCATGTCGAGATGACCGTCGGGCTCGAGGTCAGTGAAGCCGACGGCGACAGTGTCAATCTCGGCGAGCCAGGCCGGACGGGTCAGCCGCCAGTCGTCCCATTCGGCGCGATCGACCTCGGACCAGGCCGCGATCTGTGCCGGCGAATAGTCCTTGCTCGCGATCTCGCGGACCGCTCCCAGCACGATCGCGATAACGGCCTCCAGATCGCGAGCGGTTGGGTGCCCACCCGCCCGATCAATACCCCCGCCCCCGATCGACCACGTTCTCGAGCGGCAATCCTCGCTCATGGCGGTCGATCTGGCCGAGCACATAGGCGGTCAGAGCCTGCGGCTCGCTGTCGGCGGCGTTGTGGGGGGTGACGACCACTTTGGGGTGGCTCCAGAGCGGGCTCGAGCTGGCGAGCGGCTCGGCCTCGAACACATCGAGGCTCGCGCCCACGAGCGTGCCATCCTCGAGCGCTGCCAGGATGTCGGCTTCGACCTGCTCGCCACCGCGCCCGGCGTTCAGCAGGATCGGCCCGCCGAGCGGGCCGTTGCGCTTGAGCTTGCGCAAGAGGCCAGCATCGAGCACCCCCTTCGTCTCGGGCGTCAGTGGCAACAGGCAGACCAGAATGTCAGTTTCCGCCAGGAACGCCCCGAGCCCTGCCTCGCCGTGAAAGCATCTGACGCCATCGACCTCCTTGGCTGTACGCGACCAGCCGACCCGCTGGAACCCGAGCGCGCCAATCCCGCGCAAGGCATCGCGTCCCAAGATCCCGAGCCCCATCACGCCGACCGTCACATGCTCCGCGGCAGGCTGGCCAGGAATGTCGTGCCACACCTTCGCGCGCTGCTGGCCCTGATAGGCGAGCATGCGGCGATGGTGGAACAGCGCCTGGAGCACGACCCACTCGGTCATTCGCATGGTCATGTTGGGATCGGCGATCCGCACGAGCGGGATCCTTTGCGGGATCGTCACGTCCTTCAGGATCGCATCGACGCCGGCGCCGAGGTTGAAGATCACCTCGAGCCTCGGGCAGCGCCCGAGCAGGCCGGGCTCGGGCTTCCACACCATCGCATAGCGCACGTCTGCAAGCGAATTGGCATCCGTCGTCGTGACGACATCGGCTTCGGGTCGCGCCTTGCGCACCAGCGCCGCCCACGGCTCCAGATCCCAGCTTTCCGCATTGATCAGCATCTTCATCGCTACTGCCTCACCACTCCCTCGCTCGCTGTCTCCAGCCGCAACGCCGCCGCCAACAGCGCCTTGGTGTAGGGCTGCTTGGGGCGCTCGAATACCTCGGCCGAGGTGCCATCCTCGACCACTCTGCCGTTCTGCAGCACGATCACATGGGTCGAAAGTGCGCGCACAACGCGCAGATCATGGCTGATGAAAAGATAGGCGAGATCGAGCTTTTTCTGCAGGTCCCGCAGCAGATCGACGATCTGGGCCTGCACACTCATGTCGAGCGCGCTGGTCGGCTCGTCCAGCATGACGAACTTCGGCTCCAGCACCATGGCGCGGGCGATCGCAATGCGCTGGCGCTGGCCGCCGGAGAACTCGTGGGGATAGCGGTCCTGCCAATCGGGGTCGAGGCCCACCTCGACGAGCGCTTCGCCTGCACGCTTGCGCCGTCCCTCGCCATCGAGCTCAGGGCTGAGGATTGTCAGGCCTTCCTCGATGATCTGCCCGATCGATAGGCGCGGGCTGAGCGAGCCATAGGGGTCCTGGAACACGATCTGCATCTGGCGCCGGAGCGGGCGCATCTGGCCGGAGCGAAAGCCATCGATCCGCTGGCCCATGTAGACGATCGGGCCCTCCGATGAGATCAGCCGCAGGATCGCGAGGCCCAGCGTCGTCTTGCCCGAGCCGGATTCGCCCACGACGCCCAGTGTCTCGCCGGCCCTGAGGCTGAGCGACACACCATCGACCGCCTTCACATGGCCAACCGTCGAACGCAGAATTCCGCGCTTGATCGGAAACCACACTTTCAGATTGTCGGTCTCGACGATGACGGAGGCTTTCGGCGCCGGCGGCGGCGGCTCGCCCTTGGGCTCCGCGTCGATCAGCAGCCGCGTATAGGGATGCCGCGGCGCCTCGAAGATCTGATCGGCCGGCCCCTCCTCGACCACCCTCCCGTCCTTCATCACATAGATGCGGTCCGACATCTTCCTGACGATGCCCAGATCGTGGGTGATCAGCAACATCGCCAAACCATGCTCGCGTTGCAGGAGCGCCAATAGCTCGAGGATCTGCGCCTGAATCGTCACGTCGAGCGCGGTCGTCGGCTCGTCGGCGATCAACAGATCGGGCTCGTTAGCCAACGCCATCGCGATCATCACCCGCTGGCGCTGGCCGCCCGACAGCTGATGGGGGTAGTCGTCGAGCCTCTGCTCGGCATCGCGGATGCCGACATTGGTCAGCAGATCAATCACGCGCGCACGGGCTTCGGCGCCTTTCAATCCGCGGTGGAGTTTCAACATTTCGCCGACTTGCCGCTCGATCGTATGCAGCGGATTGAGCGAATTCATCGGCTCCTGGAACACCATTGCGATCTTGCCGCCGCGGATGCCGCGAAGCTCCCGCTCGGTCGCCTGCAACAGGTCGCGCCCGGCGAAGTGAATCTCGCCGGAGGGATGGGACGCCGCCGGGTAGGGCAGCAGCTTCAGGATCGAGAGGGCCGAGACCGTCTTGCCCGAGCCCGATTCGCCCACGATCGCGACAGTCTCCCCCTTCTCGATGTGGAACGAGACGCCCCTGACCGCATGCACGACGGTGCGACCGGAGCGGAAATCGACAGCGAGGTCGCGCACGTCGAGCAGGGGGGCGCTGGCGCGTGCAGTTGCTCTCTCGCTCACGCGCGGCTCGACCTTCCCGGGCAGGGTAGGAGCTGGCATCGCAACAGCCGCAACGGGCGTTCGCGCGTAGACATTGCTCTTCCGGCGCTTTTTCAAGGGCGTTCGCCTCGAGTGCTCAGGACGATGGCTATCAAAGTGTCAGGTCCGTTACCCGTACATGCTGGATACCTTGAGGTAGCCTAATCGCACGATCCTCCGACAGGAACCATGCACAACCCACTGCCAGCGCCGTCGCAGCGTGAATGGCATCGATCATTTTCAGGCCGAGTGAGGCCCGCAATTCAGCGCTGTGACGCAAAATAGGCCTGCTGACCATGATGCTCTCCATTCCGATCTTGGGTGCGAGGAGGTTTTCATACAAGAGGACCAACCCCATTCTCGCGGATCTCAACGGCACGACCAGCACTTCGGCAAGTGTCATGTCGCTTGTTACGAGCGTGAGTGCGCCTTGATCGGATGCGTCAAAGGCGAGCTTTGCGCGCGCTCCAAAGACGGGATGCGCCTCGACAAAGAAAATGAAGGCATTAGCATCCACATAGACGCGCTGGCCCTGCAATCGGGAGATCAACCGCACTCATCCCTTTGTTGGCGGATGGTTTGGATGGCGTCCTCCGCTGTCGGATAGAGACCCTTGGCCGCACCGTAGAACGGGGCGAATTTATCGGGCGTATCGGGCTTGGCCTCCACCTCCACGGTCACCTTGACGCGCACGCCCGCTTCGAGCCCCTCGCGCAGCTCGGGCGGCAGGTTCTCGACCGGATAGTGCTCGACGACGTGCTTTTCCATACCGGCTATCCTACCCGAATGTCTTCCTCGGATCGAGTGCATCGCGCACGGCGAGAAACACTTGCACCAGAGCGCGACCTCTCTTTGCCCAATGGTACGTTGCAGTTCCCAGTCGACTGCGCCCGCCTGTCGCATGAGGTCTCAGGGATGCGCAGTGAAGTCGGAAGCTCTGATATACGACAAGGGTTGAGGGAGCCGAATACGATTGTCCTCAGTTGCGAAATGCGTGCAGCCGCTTTCAATCGCTGTCGCCACGTGGATCGCATCGGGCAAAGCACCACCTTGCGTGGCGCGCACACCAGCACTGCCTTCGAGAATCCGCCGGGATACGGACACAACATCAAATCCCGGCCGCGACTGCAGAAAGACGCGATAGGCCGCGATTGTCTTCTGGTCTGTCTGGGCCGTAGGCTTCACGAGCGCCTCGGCCAAGCTCAGCTCACTCGTCACCAACGACACGTCCCCGCGCCCATTCGCAATGAGCAGCTCCGCAACATCGACGATGTACGTCGGATTGCGCTCGACGGCAAAGATGATGATGTTGGTATCGACGTAAACCCGTTGGCCTACAAGGCTTGGCGAGAGTCCCATTCGTCCCGCAACCTTCTGATGAACGCCACGGTCTCCTCTGCACTGCCGTGACAGCCTTCGCCTGATCCGATCAACGAAACGAGCGAAGGCAGCGGCTCGACTTGCTGCTCCACCGTCACCCGAACATGAGCACCGCGATCGATGCCACCAATGAGCTCCTTCGGCAAGCTTGCGGCTGGGAAATCCTCCACGACGTGACGCTTAGCTGATTCCATTTCGGCCATCTTCTGTCCTTCTTGCCGGCCCGGCCGGCCGAGATCGGCTAACATAGGCCTGGCGCCGAGCCATACCGGCTATCCTACCCGAATGTCTTCCTCGGATCGAGTGCATCGCGCACGGCTTCGCCGACGAACACGAGCAGGCTCAGCATCAGCGAGATCACGACGAAGGCCGTAATCGCGAGCCAGGGCGCGGCGAGGTTCGACTTGCCTTGCTGCAGCAGCTCGCCCAACGACGGCGATCCCGGCGGCAGGCCCAGCCCCAGGAAGTCGAGCGAGGTGAGCGAGGTGATCGCGCCCGACAGGATGAACGGCATGAAGGTGATGGTCGCGACCATGGCGTTGGGCAGGATGTGCTTCCACATGATGCGCATGTCGGACAACCCGAGTGCCTTGGCCGCCCGCACATACTCGAAGTTGCGGCCGCGCAAAAACTCGGCCCTGACGACGCCGACGAGCGCTACCCAACTGAAAATGAGCAGAATCCCGAGCAGCGTCCAGAAGCCCGGCGCCAGCATCGCCGAGATGATGATCAGCACGTAGAGCGAGGGGATCGAGGTCCACACCTCGATGACGCGCTGGAATACGAGATCGACCCAGCCGCCGAAATAGCCCTGCAGAGCTCCGGTGAACACGCCGATCACCGAGGAGACGATCGTCAGCACCAGCCCGAAGACGACCGACAGGCGAAAACCGTAGATGACGCGAGCGAGCACATCGCGGCCCTGATCGTCGGAGCCGAGCCAGTTCTCCGCGGACGGCGGCGCGGGTGCTGGCACCGGCAGGTTGTAGTTGATCGTGTCGAAGCTGTAGCGGATCGGCGGCCAGATCATCCAGCCCTTGGCCTCCTTCACCAGATCCAGCAGAAAAGGATCGCGGTAATCGGCCTCGGTCTCGAACTCGCCGCCGAAGTCGCGCTCGGCATAGACGCTGAAGACTGGAAAATAGAGCGATCCCTTGAAGCCCATGACGATCGGTTTGTCGTTGGCGATCAGCTCCGCGCCGAGGCTGGCGAGGAACAGGATCATGAAAATCCAAAAGCTCCAGTGACCGCGCCGGTTCGCGCGGAAGTTCTGCAGCCGCCGCTGGTTGAGAGGCGACAGTCTCACACCCAACCGCTCGAGCAGGCTGTGGGGCGCCGCGGTGGCTCGCTCGAGTGTATCGACGGTCGTGGTCATGCCTGCTGTCCTGGTGCGAAGCGGGCGAGCTGCCGCTCGCCCCTACGATCGCCGCCCCACTGCCGTATGGGCGACCGGCAGGTCGTCCGCGACAATGGGGTTTGTCCTCAATCCTTCCGGCACACCATGAAGATGTGGATGTAGTCCATACCATGTCCGTCCGGCGCCGCCGCAACTGCGCGCTCATATCGGCCGTAGAATTCATCGAGAATGGCCTGGCGCTCCGCTGGCGGTCGCGCCTGCGACAGCCCGTTGGCGAACGTCGGCTCGCTCCAGGAGCGTAATGTGGGAATGTACTCGCGGGC
>JANPDA010000225.1:0-19843 GCA_031431235.1 Hyphomicrobiaceae bacterium | reverse complement strand
ATCCGGCTCGCACCGGCCGAGATCATGAACACCATCGCCAGCGGGGCAAGCATGATCACCCACTTGAGCGGGCTGCCGTAGAGAAGCTGCGCCACGGCGGGATCGGTCGAGGCCATGTAGAATGTCGCGTAGGCGACGATGCCGGTGAGGGCTACGCCGATCGCCATGTAGTTGTAGACGCCGAGCATATAGGAGCGAAGGCCCTGATCGACCTCCTGTGCCCCTGCCTGCGTACCGACCCGGGGGGTCGCATACCGGTTCTCGAATTGAGCCATAGTGTCCACATCCTCCGTAGCGTGTTCTGCCCTAAGCACGACTGACTGTCAGTTTAACAGTTTGATAGGCAAAATGGTACCGCGCTGTCGGGGTTTCAAGGCCTGTGACCGAGAATTGCTGCTGCTATTCGTTCTCGAGATGGCTCATGGGCCGGGCCTTCAGCACGCGGGAGGTGCCACGAAGGCCGAAAATCAACATCAGAGCCAGTGCCAGAGCCAGGGATTGCGCGACTGCCCGCCAGTCGAAGACGAACCCGACATCCATCACCCATGACGTGATCGCATAGGCCGCCGCCGTTCCGACCGTGATGGCGGCGAAAGCAACCGCGCTGGCGATGAGCGCATACTCCGCCAGATGCGACAGCAGGATCTGCCGTCGCTGGGCGCCCAGCACCCGCAGGACGACAGCCTGATAGGTGCGGCGCTGCTCGGCGGTCGCCAAGGCGCCGGCGAGCACGATCGCGCCGGCCAGCAGCGTCACACCCGAGGCGAGCCGGATCGCCATCAGGACCCGCTCGATGATGCCGTTCACCGCCTCGATCGCGTCCTTGACGCGGATCGCCGTCACGTTGGGGAAGGCATTGACGAGGCCCTGCATCAGCCGCCCTTCCGCAGCGACCGTGGGCGGCGTGTCGTAGGTGAGGGTCGCCAGGAAATTGTAGGGTGCGGCGGCGAGCGTATTGGGTGAGAAGATCATCACGAAGTTGATGGCGAGCTCCTCCCATTCGACCGTCCGCAGATTGGCAATGCGAGCCGTCACATTGCGGCCGAGCACATTGACGACGAGAGTGCTGCCGACCTCGAGACCGAGCTGGCCGGCCAGCTCGGCATCGAACGACACCAGCGGCTCGCCGGCATGATCGGGCGCCCACCACGCGCCTGCGACGATGGTGGAGCCCGTCGGAGGGTCGGCCGCGAAGGTGAGGCCGCGATCGCCGCGCAGGACCCATTGGGCCTCCTCGGGCGCCTCGATCTCCTCGACCGGCCGACCGTCGAGGGCGACGAGCCGGCCGCGCAGCATCGGCGCGGTCGAAAGCCTGGAGCCCGGCGCCTCGGCGGCGATGCGGCGGCTCAGCTCGTCGATCTGGCGACGGCCGATATCGAGCAGGTAATAGCTCGGCGCCTTGCCCTGCAGGCCGCTGCCAAGCTCGCTCATCAACGACCGGTCGACGAGCGCAACGGTGACGAGGATGCCCAGACCGAGGCCGAGCGACAAGGAGGTGAGCCGGGCGAGCGAGCCGGGACCGGCAATATTGCGCAGCGCAATGGCGAGCTCGGCCCGGCGCGGCCGCGGCACGGCCCCGGCCAGGCGCTGCAGCGACCAACCGAGGCCGAGGAACAGGGCCAAGACCCCGCCGACGCCCGCAATCACATAGAGCGTCAGCCGGTGGTCAGACGAGGTTGCGAGCGCAACGCCGACGAGCAGCGCGAGGGCGGCAATGGTCGCAGCCAGATAAGGCCAGCGCGGCAGCCGGCTCTCACCGGCCAGCTCGTCGCGGAAGAGCACGGCACCACGCACCTCCTCGATCCGGCC
The DNA here is from genome assembly GCA_031431235.1 of Hyphomicrobiaceae bacterium. Lineage (GTDB taxonomy): Bacteria > Pseudomonadota > Alphaproteobacteria > Rhizobiales > Hyphomicrobiaceae > JANNSW01. Next base: position 18,034 of record JANPDA010000225.1, on the reverse strand, counting down.
GAGCGGCCAGAGGACGAACAGCGCCGCAACCAGCAAGCCATAGGTGATGCCGAGCAGGACCGTGCCAATCCCTATGCGAGGCTCGAGGCCGATCGGCAAGGCCGCGCCCAAAGACGCGCCGATCAGCGAGGGAACGCCAAGACCGATCGCGAGCCCGGCGGCAATTCCTGGCAGAACCAGCAACGAGGTCTCGATGGCATAGATTTTCAGCACGTCGCTGCTGGTCGCACCCAGCGCGCGCATGGTCGCGATCACCTTGCGCTTTCGATCGAGATAAGCCGTGACGGCATTGGCGATGCCAAGACCCCCGATCAATAAGGATGTCAAGCCGACGAGCGTCAGGAACTGGCTGAAGCGCTCGACCGCCTGGCGTGCGCCTGGAACCGGCTCGCGCCGATCCGCGACGTTGAGACCCGCCGCGGGGAAGGATTTGCGCAGGCCGGTGCCGATCGCCTGCAGCTCCAAGGCGTCGAGGTTCTCCCCGCGGGGAAGCAGGAGCCGCTGGTGCCACCGCACGAGGCTGCCGGCGCCGGCCAGGCCGCTACGCCCGAGCGTGGCGAGCGAGATCAGAAGGCGCGGACCATAGGACGCCTGGCCCGAGAGCTTGTCGGGCTCGGAGACGAGAGTTGCGGCCAGCTCGACCTCGACCTCGCCCAAGAGGACGCGGTCGCCGACCTCGAGCCCAAGCCGCTCCAGCAACAGCGGGTCGACGACGGCGCGCGCTCCCCCCTCGATCACCTGTTGCAGCGGGCGGCCATCGGCGAGCATGACCTCGCCCAGCAGCGGATAGGCGCCATCGACCGCCTTGAGCTCGACCAGGGCTTGACCGGCGCCATCGCGCCCTTGCGGATTGCGAACCATGGCCCGCAATGTCGCCACCTCGCCGGTTCTGCCCTTTGCCGCGAGGACGGCCGCGACTGCCATGGGTACACGCTCGTGGATGCGGGAGATGTCGAGGTCGCCACCGAGCAGCTGGCGCCCCTGACGCTCGAAACCTGCTTCGAGAGCGTCGGTCAATGCGCCGACCGCCGTGATCGCGGCGACGCCGAGTGTCACCGACAGCACGAGCACGAGCAGCCGCTTCACACCGCCGCGCAGATCGCGCAGCGCAATGCGAAACAGCCGCAACCAGGTCGGGCCCGCCGGCCGGGCCGCCGCTTCCAGCAAAGCGAGGCTCGTCATGCGGTTGCCTCGATCCGCTCATCGGCGACGATCAGGCCGTCGCCGACCGTGATCCGCCGCTCGGTGCGCCGCGCGAGCGAAGCATCATGCGTGACGAGCAGCAGCGTCATGCCGAGGCGGGCGCGCAGATCGAACAAGAGGCGGATGACCTCGCCACCGGTGCGGGCGTCGAGATTGCCGGTCGGCTCGTCGGCCAGCAGCACGCGCGGCTCGGGAGCGACGGCACGCGCGATCGCCACGCGCTGCTGCTCGCCGCCGGAAAGCTCGGCGGGGAAATGGTCGGCGCGATGCCCGAGACCAACATCCTCGAGCGCGCGGCGCGCAACGACAAACGGCTCGCGATGGCGCTTCAGCTCGAGGGGCAGGGCCACGTTCTCGATCGCGGTCATGGTCGGCACGAGGTGGAAGGACTGGAACACGATGCCGATCGATTGGCCGCGCAGCCGCGCGAGCGCATCCTCGCCAAGGCCATCATAGGCCTGCCCGGCCACCATCACGCGCCCCGATGTTGGCCGCTCGAGGCCGGCGATCACCATCAACAGCGAGCTTTTGCCCGAGCCGCTCGGACCGACTACGCCGACCGAGGACGCCGCCGCGACCGCGAGGTCGATGCCCCTCAAGACCTCGACGGGTCCTGCCCGGCTCTGCAATGTGAGCCGGACCTGGTCCAGCCGGATGATCGGTTCGTGCGCGCTCATGCCCCTCGCCCAGTTGCTAGTGTCCATTCATCTCCGAAATACGCTTCAGCGGACACCGCGAGGATGAGCGTATTTCGGAGACAGGACACTAGGTGTCGATTGCCGACCTCAATTCGACTCTATCTACGTCAGGATTGAGGTTTGGACCGCTCGAAAGGGAAATGTATGGCGAAACGGCTTGTGGAGAGGGCGGCAGTTGCCGCACTCGTGCTCGGAGCGGCGCTAGGGATCGCGGCCGGTGGCACTGCGACCGCGGCGGATGCGCGGCCCGTGCGAATCGTCGTGCTCGGGGACAGCCTCGTCGCCGGCTACGGCATTGCCGAGAGCCAGGCGTTTCCGGCCCAGCTCGAGCATGCGCTGATCGCCAAAGGCTTTGCGGTCGAGGTGCGCAATGCCGGGGTCTCCGGCGACACCACGACCGACGGGCTGGAGCGGCTGGATTGGGCAGTCGGCGAGGAGACCGACGCCGTGATCGTGGAGCTCGGCGCCAACGACGCCTTGCGCGGCCTCGATCCGGCGGTGACACGCAAGGCACTGGAAGCAATCGTCGGTAAGCTGACAGGCAATGGCCAGCAGGTGCTAATCGCCGGCATGCGGGCGCCGAGCAATCTCGGAACCGACTATACGGCCGCGTTCGACCGCATTTATGCCGAGCTCGCCGGGCAACACGGCTCGCTGCACTATCCGTTCTTTCTCGATGGGATTGCGCTCGATCCTGCTCTGAACCTGGCCGATGGGCTGCATCCCAACCCGAAAGGGGTCGCCGTTCTCGTCGAGCGGATGCTGCCGATGGTCGAGGAGCTGATTGGCAGGGTCCGGTCGAAGCCTTGACTTGCGTCGCGGGTGCGCCGGAGTTTGCGATATGCCACGCATTTTCACTGCCATCGAGATCCCGGCGCCGCTGCGGCTTCGCCTTTCCATGCTGCGTGGCAGCCTGCGGGGCGCGCGCTGGCTCGAGCCCGAGCACTACCATCTGACGCTGCGCTTTTTCGGGGATGTGGAAGCGCGCGTGGCCGACGAGATCGTCGATCTGATCGACCGGATCGAGGGCGTTCCGCTCGAGGTGAGGCTCGCCGAGCTGGCGAGCTTCGGCGGCGACCACCCGCGTGCGATCATCATGCTGGCCGCGCCATCGCCCGAGCTCGCTGCGCTACAACTCGGCCACGAAGCCGCGGCGCGGGCCGCGGGGCTCGAGCCCGAGCCACGCAAATTCGCACCCCACGTCACCCTCGCAAGGTTGAAGGGCACGCGCAGCCGGGAGGTTGGGGACTATCTGAGCCAATTCGCAGGGTTCGTGAGCGAGGCTTTCCCGGTCACGCGAACGGTGCTGATGTCGGCCCGGCCCGGCACCGGCGGCGGGCCCTATGTGGTCGAAGCCGAGTTCCCGCTCGGCGATGCCGAAGCAGAGGACGACGAGCAAGAATACGAGGACGAGGCGAGCTGGAGCTGAACCGAGGACGAGGACACGATGACGAAGGATACACGCCCACAGAAGCTCACCGGGGCCGAACGCCAAGCTGCACTGGCCGGCCTCGAAGGCTGGACGCTGCTTCCCGAGCGCGACGCGATCCAGAAGCGCTTCACCTTCGAGAGCTTCAGCGAGGCTTTCGGCTGGATGACGCGTGTCGCGCTCGCGGCCGAGCGGCTCGATCACCATCCCGAATGGCTGAATGTCTGGAACCAGGTCGACGTGACGCTGACGACCCATTCGGCAGGCGGTCTAACGGTAGTGGACGCTGAGCTGGCGCGGATCCTTGATGGCCTTGTTGCGGGCCGGTAGAGTTCCGGCGCTGCCGGGCGACACTTTCACCGCCACCAGCCGAGCCGATGGTTGTGCCGGCGGCAACGGCCTGATTGTGGGAGGGGCCTTGATGGCGGCCCGGGCCGGCAGCCGGATCCGTTTGATCTTCCTCGCCGGCAGGAGTGCGGGCGGATTGGGTCCATCCTTGGTCGTGGGCAAAGTCGGCAATGGCTCCACGGTCGCATCGGCAACGGTCGGAGTGACCTCGTTGGTGGCCACCTCCAATGCCATCGCAGCCGCACCCGCTTGCGCCATCTCGGCCTCGAGCTCGGCATTGAGGCGCTTGGCCTCCTCCCGCATGGCGTACTCGTCGTGGCGCGCCTGCTCGGCGTCCGACCAGGGCTCGGCTTTGCAACGGCAACTCGGCACGAGCTGCTTGCGATAGAGGAACGCCGTCTTCAGTTTCTTGTAGGGCTTGCCGTCGAGGTCGCGCATCTGGCCGGCGTCACCGCCGAAACTGTATTGGATATAGAGCTTTGCGGGCACGGCGCAGGTCGACTCGCAGAGCTCGCGATCGCTGCGGAGGTTGGCTGGGCGCACCGCATTGGAGATCGGCCAGTAGTAGCCGTCGCAGAGGCGCACGCACATCGTCACAGTGCCAGGTCTGCCGGGGCCGGAAGGCGGCTCGGTATGGGGAGCGGCCGGGGCCGGATCACCAACGTCGCCATCGAGCCCGCCATTGCCGGCCGCAAGGCCTGCGGGCACGAGTTTCAGGGGCTGGCCCGCGGCGGGTTTCTGAAACTGGGAGCTCAGCGATGGGGTGGTTTGCCTGGGCTTGGGCTTCAGGAATGAAAAGATCTGGGACAGCAGACCGTTGCCGGCCGATGTGCTCTGGGCGAAGGCCGGCCCGGCGGAGGCGCAACAGGCCAGCAGGATCCCTAGCAGGGTTGCCACCAGGGCATGACGGATCGAGCGATCGCCAACCGCATGACGGCAGGCTCCGCAGAGACGCAGAGAGGGGACCATTTCGTTACGCAACACGAACAGAGGGGACGCAACAGCGGCGACTGGGTTGCCGCGTGACCCGCGGCCCCACTTCTATGCCATGCGAATGGCCAACAAACTCTGAACGAGATCAGCAGTTTCGCACGATCCGTCCGCTTGATCGCGGCGGTTGGTCAGCGTCGCGAGTCGCCGTTGGCCGAGCCGGTCCGCCTGGAGCCGACCGAGACTACGTTCAGCCGCTTGGTGGATTTTGCGGTCGCGTTGAGGCGGATCACCTTCAGAACCGACGCGACCTTCGCGACGGAGCGTTCCTTCTGCTTCCGGGCGGCTTTCTTCGATTTCGCCTTGCCCGGCACGATCACTTGGGGTGCCAGCCCGTCGACCGGATCGATCGCGGCCGTCGAGCTGTCGTAGTTGACGTAGCTCGTCGAGGAGACCGCCTGCTTCTTGCGGCGGCGCTTCTTGCCCTTGTCGTCGAGGCTGGCGAGCTTGCCCGCTTTGGCGAGCTCGGCATACTTCTTGTGGCGATCGAGGGACGATTGCTCCCACGGGTCGGGCTTGCACTTGCAGCTCGGCACATACTCGTTGCGGTAGCGATAGGCGTTCTTCAGACGTGAGTAAGGCTTGCCCTTCACGTCTACCGCCTGGTCAGTCTCGGCGCCGGCCGGGACGTAGAACAGGCGTGCCTCGGTCGCGCAACCCGACTCGCAGGCTTCCTTGTCGTCAGCGTCACCGGAGCGGCTGGTGCCATAGCTGATCGGCCAGTAGTAGCCATCGCACAGGCGAACGCAGATGGCGCGATAGCTGCCGCTGCGGTCCTGGCCGGGCGTGAGCCGGGGGATTGCCGCGTTTGGCGTGGAGCTCGATGGAAACAGCCTTATCACCTTGGGTCCCACTGTGGTGAAGATACCCGAGCGCGTCGCTTTGCTCAGGGCGTTGGGATCCTCGCTGCGGCGGCGCTTGATGCGATTTTCGATTTTCTGAGTGAACTCGGAGTTGTTGCCGGATTCGGCGAGCACGATCGTGCCTTCGACCGCGCCTTCGGGGACGGTCGGAAGGCCGGCAATACGGCTCCAGCGCGCGAAAGCGGACTGCTCGGCCACAAGCGCGACCGCGAGCGGGGAAAACGCAATGAGCACGGCGAGAACCGCTGGAAGCTTCCAACCTGCCCGAACCAACCCTCGTCCGCCAGACACATGGAACACGACGCACGCCCCAATTCGGGCCCGAGACCCAACTACACTCTGCCCAAGGATAGTCGTACCGCACGTACGCGCTGATTCCAAGGCAACAATTCAGAATCGTTAACAACCGATGAGCGCCTGCGGCCCGGCATCGGCATGGACCCCGTCGCGCCCGCGAGCCACCAAGTGTTCCGTCCCATTCATTCGATTCCGGCGAAGCTGGATCAATGAATGGAAAGACGGAACACAATCAGATAGCTGCCTAGTGGACTGGCCATTCATTTGGGGTACCAAATGAATGAGTCAGAACACTAGCAAGACGTAGTGGCAGCGATGATGCAAGCCGCCGGCCAGACAGGGCTTGAGTGCGCCGCAATGGATGACTATCTGTTCAGATGGCCTAGGAGTGCGGCTGGGCGGGTCGAACGCGGAAAACAGCTCGAGATGAAACAACATGACAGCGCTTCGGGCGCCCCGATCGAAGGCGAGATCATCCCGCCCGAGGAGTTCCTGAGGCGTCAGCAGCAGGTGCGCGCAAGCTTTTGGGGAAAGCTCAAGGCGATCGGACGACGGCTTCCGTTTGCCGAGGAGCTGGTGGCTGCTTTCTACTGCGCAACGGATTCATCGACGCCGCTCAGGGTGCGAGCGACGCTGATCGGAGCGCTCGCCTATTTCATCATGCCGATCGACGTGGTGCCGGATTTCGTCGTGGGCCTCGGCTTCACCGATGATGCGGCGGTGCTCGCGCTCGCGATCAAGATGGTCGCCGACCACATCCGGCCGGCACATCGGGAGGCGGCACGGCGCAGCCTCGAGGACCTGGCCGAGGCCGGCAAGAATGCCAAGGTCATCTGACGCGCACCGGCAGCGTGCACAAGACCAGGGAAATCCGACATGCGCGGCTATTTCGCGATCGGGGTCGAGAGGATCTCCAAGCAATTGAATCTCGGCAACCTGATCCGCTCGGCGCACGGGTTCGGGGCGAGCTTCGCATTCACGATCGGGGCGCGCTATCTCGCCGAGGAGGCCAAGGCCGATACGTCGAAGGCCGCCATCCATCTGCCGATCTACGACTGGGAGAGCGTCGCGGAGATGCGGCTGCCGAAGGGGTGCCGCCTCGTGGGCGTGGAATTGCTGGATGAAGCCGTCGAGCTGCCGAGCTTCCGCCATCCGCTGAATGCCGCCTATGTGCTGGGGCCCGAGCGCGGCTCGCTGTCGCCGGCGCTGGTCGAGCGCTGCGACCACATCGTCAAGATCCCGACCTCTTTCTGCATCAACGTCGCCATGGCGGGGGCGATCGTCATGTATGACCGGGTGCTGACGCTCGGCCGCTTCGCGCCCCGCCCGGTCGGAGAAGGGGCCCCGAGCGAGTCGATCCAGCCGCACGCCCATGGCGGCCGCTTCAGCCGGCGGGAGCGAGTTGACCGCTGAAGGGCGCTTCAAGTCGGTGGCAGGCACCGTATCCCCTATCTCCACTCTCGGTCGAAGTGCCTTCGCACCTCGCCGCTGCCAACCAACTGGGTCAGCTTGCGATAATCCCCGAACTTGCGTCTGATACGCCCGGCGACGATTGCGGGATGGACGTTGACGCGCTGCGCGAGGGAAATGGCATTGCCGACCGTTGGCGCGTCCTGAGCGGCATGCTCGTCCCAGTCCTTTGGCGGTATCAGAGCTTCCTCGGCCCATTCGTCCGCTTCTCGTTCCCGTTGATCATCTTCCTTGGATCGCAAGTCGAGGTCATCGACGAAGAAGGCGTCTCCGTTCCCCTCCATGTGGCGTCCTATGTGCGCAAGCTCGTGCAACAGGCAGAACCAGAAATTGTCGAGCCTGTCGTACCGTAGCGTCATGCCGACCACAGGAATCCCGTCCTTCATCAACATCGCCGCGCCATCGAGGTACGTGTTCGTTAAATGGGGCGCGATGACCAGAGCAATCCCGTGCTTGGTCAGGAACTCTTGCGCCAGTTTCGGTCCGTTCTCCAAAGCGCTGAGTTGAGCGACATCGCGAAGGAATGCGGGTGTGATCGTCCCTTTTCTGTAAGTTGCCTTCGGCTTGCCCGCATGTGCCTCCGCCAAGACATATGTGCACCACGCCATCAATGCGTAGCTGTCCATCTTGGCGTTGCGCCGCGCACCATCACTCTTGCGAAATAGCGGTACCGAGATGGCGCCGAATCCTCCGGCGCTATCAAACAAATCCCGCATCATTCGCTCGACGTTATCCCGGACGTTACCCTTTGCCTTGACGAGCTTTCGTTTCACCATCTCGGCGATGGGGAACCGCGACCAGTCGATCCCCTCGTCATCCTCGGGGATGACCCCGCCGGCCTCTTGGATGAGCACTTCCGCTGGAATGCCAAGGTGCATGTTGAGTGCGCGAATCATCGACAGCGTGAGGTCACGCTTGCCCGATAGCACCTCCGACACCTTGGCCGAGCTGCCGATGTAGGGAATGAGGTCCTTGTTCGAGAGCCCCTCCTGATCCATGCGGAACTGGATCGCCGCGATCGGGTCGGGAAGATCAATAGGATGATGCTTCTCCTCGTAGGCCTCGATCACCATCGCCAGATGCTCGAGCTCCTCGGCAGCGGGAGTTCCAGCCTCCGCAACCATCAGCATCTCGGCGCGCGTCAGAGCCGCTTCATAGTCGGCCTCTGTCTTGATCAGATGTACGTCGACCATCTCACACCTCCTCCGCATCAATGTCGTCGTACTCGGCGTGTGTTCCCACCCACTTGATGTACACGACCTTCACGGAGTAATTGACCCCAGCGATCAGTCTGAACTTGTTGCCGCAGATGTTGAAAACCGCGCGTCCGCCCTTGAGAACGCTCGCGTTCCGGTACTTCTGCTTCAGCTCGTTCGCATTTCTCCATTCAGCCTTTTTGACCTCGCGATACCAAGCCTTGAGCGCCTGCTCGAGGGCTGGTTGGTCCGACCCGGAATAGATCTCCCAGTACGTCCTGAGGGCCCTGCGTGAAATGATCTGCATGCCCGGCCCCCGACCGTAGCTTATATAGTCCCCAGATGAGAGCGTGTCAAGCGCTCCCTGATCGGGAGCAATCTACGAGAGAGTCGGGACAGAGTCCAGCCGCACGCCCATGGCGGCCGCTTCAGCCGGCGGGAGCGCGGCAGTTGAGCGAACCGGTGGCAGTGGGCCGCCGGTATCGCTATAGTCCGCCCCTGAATGGGGTGAAGTCGAAGCGGAGTGCCCGATCCCGATGCGTATCCTGATTGCCTTGCTCGTGCTTGCGCTGCCCGCGTCCGCGGTGGGCGCAGCGGAAACCGCCGAGTTCTTGAAGAAGTTCAAGGATTGGTCCGCCTATCGCCACGAGGGCGAGAACAAGAAGATCTGCTTTGCGGCCACACAGCCGCGCGAGACGCTGCCCAAAGCGATGCAGCCGAAGTCCGGAGGCCGGGGCGAGGCCTACTTCTATCTGTCGTTCTTCCCGCTCGACGGCGTCAAGAACGAGGTGATGATCCGGCTCGGCTACGCGACCAAAGCCGGCGTACCCGTCGTTGCCAGCATCGGCCCGGCCTCGTTCAAGTTCTTCACCAAGGACGAGAAAGCCTTCATCGAGAACGCGGAGGAGGAGCGCAGCTTCGTGGAGGCGCTGAAGAAGGGTGACAGGCTCGTCGTGAAAGGCACGACCGCCAAGGGCACCGCAACGACCGACACTTATTCGCTGCTCGGCGTCAGCCAGGCCGTCAAGCAGGCGGAGGATGCATGCCCGTGATGCCCTGGATCGGAGCCGCATTGGCACAGCTGATGATGCTGGTGGTCGCTTCGGCCTGCGCTGGCGCCGCATGGGAGCTGCCCCAGGCCGGTGCGCAAGCCTTGCCGGCCGGATGCGCTGAAACCGGCGCTCGGGTGGTAGCGAAGTATCCCGTCTGCGAGGATCAGCAGAGGGTGTTCGGGTCGGCAGTCGCTGGCGCCAAAGCCGCGGGTAAGCTGCTGATCATCGAGTTCGGCGCCACCTGGTGCCCGCAATGCGCGGCGCTCGATCGCACCTTGCCCGGACCCGAGGTGATGGGCTTCCAGGGCGGGCCTGTCGACAATGCCAAGACGTTCGATGTGGTGAAAATCGGCACCAGCACGCTCGCCAACGGCAAGCTCACGCCTGTGCCTCAAGGCGAAGCCATCCTCGCGCACGTGCTGGCGAAGGCCAAGGACGCCGAATGGCACGGCTGGCCGTTCCTGGCTGTGATCGACCCCGGCAACGACGCGATCGCGTTCACGCGCAACACCAATGATCTGATGCGCGACGCCGGCTCGCACGACCCGGCAATGCTGCGCGAGGCGCTCGTCAATGCGCATGATTTCCTGCGTCTCGGCAAGGCACCGCCGGCCGAGCCACGCCCCGGACTGCTGTCGCGGGTCTATCATTGGATCTTCGGTTGATCGCAACCGGCCACAGGCGAGCACGATGACCCTTGCAACGACCGAGCTCGAAACGCCGAGCCGCCAGACACTCGCCGGCCTCACCCGCCCGGCGATCGGGGAAGCCCTTGCCGGTATCGGCGTGCCCGACAAGCAGATCAAGATGCGGACCCAACAGCTCTGGCGCTGGATCCACGTGGAGGGTGCGACCTCGTTCGAAGCGATGACGGATGTGTCGAAGGTGCTGCGAGCCGACCTCGAGCGGGCCTTCGTCCTCGAGCGACCGGAGGTCGTCAGCGAGCAGATCTCGCTCGACGGCACCCGCAAGTGGCTGCTGAAGCTACCCAAGCTGGGGCGCGAGCTGCGTCCGCCCGAGGTCGAGTGCGTCTATATCCCGGAAGCCGACCGCGGCACGCTCTGCATCTCGAGCCAGGTCGGCTGCACACTCACCTGCACGTTCTGCCACACCGGAACGCAGAAGCTCGTGCGCAACCTGCTGCCCCAGGAGATCGTCGGGCAGGTGCTGGTCGCGCGCGACCGAATCGGCGACTGGCCGAGGCGTGAGCGGCCGACGGACGGACTGCTGCCGCAGTCCGAGCGTGCGATCACCAATGTCGTGCTGATGGGGATGGGCGAGCCGCTCTACAATTTCGAGAACGTGCGCGATGCGATGGAGGTGGTGTCGGACGGCGAGGGGATCTCCTTGTCGAAGCGGCGCATCACGCTCTCGACATCGGGCGTCGTGCCGGAGATCCCGCGCTGGGGCGAGGAGGCGGGCACCATGCTCGCGATCTCGCTACATGCAGTCAGAGACGAGCTGCGCGATACGCTGGTGCCGATCAACCGCAAGCACCCGATCAAGGCGCTGCTGGCCGCCTGCCGGGACTATCCCGGGCTCTCGAACGCGCGCCGGATCACGTTCGAATACGTGATGCTGAAGGGGATCAACGACACGCTCGCCGACGCGCGTGAGCTGGTGCGCCTGCTCGCCGGCATCCCGGCCAAGATCAACCTCATTCCGTTCAACCCGTGGCCGGGCACCGCCTACGAGTGCTCCGAATGGGCGCAGATCGAGCGCTTCGCCGAGGTCGTCAACAAGGCGGGCTACGCTTCGCCAGTCCGGACGCCGCGGGGCCGCGACATCATGGCGGCGTGCGGGCAGTTGAAGAGCGCGAGCGAGAAGGCACGGGCGAGTGCGGGACGTGTCGGCGATCCCATCTGAGCTTGGTCGACGAGACTGCATTCGGCCGCCCCAAATTCAACTTGATTGCCGTCGCAGCAGGGTTCAAAGTTTGACCGAGGAGCTCAAAGGCGAGCCCATGGATAATCCAAGGATAAAGACCGACCCGGCCATCATGCTCGGCAAACCCTGTATCAGGGATACGCGCATTGCGGTCGAGCTCATCCTGCGTAAGCTGGGAGCAGGCAGGTCGATTGCGGACCTCCTGGATGCCTATCCTTCGCTGTCAGAGGAGGATATCCGTGCGGCGCTTTGTTTTGCGGCGGACCACATGCAGCAGAAACCCGCCGTCGCAGCAGAGTGATTTGTGCAGTTTCTTGCTGACGAAAACGTCTCCCGGCTTGTCGTCGATGGGCTGCGAGCAAGGGGCTGGGATGTCGCGAGGGTAAGCGACAAAGAACCGGGTGCGCCCGACGAGAGGGTCCTTGGATTGGCCCGAACCGAGCTGAGAATCCTGATAACAGAAGATCAGGACTTCGGCGACCTTGTCATACGCAAACGGCTTATCGTCGGCGGCGTCATTCTTCTCGAGCTTGATCGATTGGCCAATGAGGCGGAAGCTGAAAGAGTTTTCGCCGTCATGTCCGAACTGGGTGCTGAGTTCCGCGATCTACTGACTGTGATTGTGCCTGCCCGGGTCCGGGCACACCCGCTCCCAGCTCCGCGCGGAGGGTAGGAGTCGGGGCGAGCAACACTCACCGTTGCACCATTGCGACACCACTTTCGGCTATGATGCTTGACACGCGCCGGACGCACACTAACTGTCGAACTATGCCTCGCAGCGCCGTGGGAGCCTTCATGACGCCATTCGCCATTGCCGGCATTCAGATGCATCTCGCCACGTCCTCGAACGTGGAAGCGATGCGCCACCGGCTCGACCTGACCATGCACCTCTATCCCTGGGTGCAGATGGCGATGTTCTCCGAGCTCGCCTGCTTCGGACCGCTGCTGCACAACGCGCAGCCGTTGCCGGGCGAAGCCGAGTCCGCGTTCCAGGAGATGGCGAGGAAGCACAAGATCTGGCTCGTCAACGGCTCCATGTACGAACGCAAGGATGGCGTGATTTTCAACACGACATCGGTGATCGATCCAGATGGCCGGGTGATCGGGCGCTATCGCAAGATGTTCCCGTTCACGCCGCTCGAGCAGGGGGTGGCGCCGGGGACCGAGTTCCTGGCCTTCGACATCGACGGGATCGGGCGGTTCGGCGTGCTCAACTGCTATGACATGTGGTTCCCCGAGACGTCGCGCCAGATCACGGCCATGGGGGTCGAGGTGATCCTGCACCCGGTGATGACCCACACGATCGACCGGGACGTGGACCTCGCAGTTGCGCATGCGACGTCGGCGATGATGCAGGCCTATGTGTTCGATATCAATGGTTTGGGGGCCGGCGGCAACGGGCAGTCCGCCGTGTTCGATCCGTCGGGCCGGGCGCTGCACAAGGCGGATTCGACCGAGCAGGTGATCCCGATCGAGATCGACCTGGAGCAGGTGCGCCGTCAGCGTGCCAATGGCCTGCGCGGGCTCGGCCAGATGACCAAGAGCTTTCGCGACCGGCCGGTCGATTTCCCGGTCTATGATCGCGAAAGCTTCGATACCGGCTATCTCGATAGCCTGGGGCCGCTCGTTCAACCACGCCGCTCGGACAAGCCGGCGACCAACGTGACGACGCTGCCGGTCAGGAAGATGGTGGTGAAGTAGACAGGATATTCAGGCCGGGTCGATTTCCGGACCGCCCGACCGGCGATCCGGGTCACGCCATCGAGCTTGGGCCTCACGCGGTCTGAAGGCGTCGCACGAACTCCGACAGGAACCAGAGATACGCTCTGTAATCCTCGTAAGGATGAATCTCCTCATGGCGCACCCTTCGTGCGGCGGCAATTCCTGGCAGGTCGTGCTTGAACCGCTCGAAGATCTCGATGAACATGTGTTGGCCGGGCAGAGGCTCTCCGCTCGGCGAGGCGTGCAGAAACCTGCGAACGACCTTGATAACGTGCAACGGATCTCGATGATGGATGACAGGATCATTGCCACCGAGGTCCGAAAGATAGGCCGGCAAGCGGTAAGGCTCCGCGACCATGATGAGGGCTGATTTCGCCTTCTGCCGCTTGCCGCCGAAGCGCTTCGCGCCCAGCGCCAGACCGAGCTCGAATGGCATGTTGAATCGGGGAAGCTCGTTCTCGCCAACTTCGATACGAGAGAGATCGTGAATCGTGCGATCGCTCTCGCCGATCAACCTGCAAAGCTTGTCGAACCTGATGTCGCCGCTGTCTTCGGCCTCCAACGCGCAGCGAACCCGATAGCCGCTCGCCGTGATCGTGAACAAGAGCGCCTCGAATGATGCCCGATAGGCCCCATCGAAAGGGCAGTTTACGAATACGTTGAGGTACGTATCGCTCACATCGAGCTGACCTGACGGCGATAGTAATCGCGGACCGCGTTGCGGATCTCGCGCACCGAAAACCGCGTCGGCTTGACGGCCGGATCGACGATCCGGATCCGCGCGAAGCTCGACCGTGGCAACTCGGTTCGAACCGATGGCCCAGCGCCTTGCTTGGCTGCACTCTTCTTCATGCTGACAATACTATCGCAAAAAACCCGACTTGAAAAGCCTCAGAATTGAAAACGGTGGTTGCCCTCGGCGCAACCCCGCCGCCACAGCCCACTCGCGATCGAGCTCGGCGCGGGCGGCGGCGATCGCATCAGGTGTCATCAGTGCTGCGTTGCAATAGTCGCGTTTCCAGGACGGGTCCTCGCTCCAGGCAAGCGGCACCTGCCAGGTGGTGCGTGGGGCTGTTGCCGCGGCGAGCAGCTGCAGCGCGAGGCGCACGATCAGCTGTTGGGATGGCTGGTCGTGGGGCCTGCCACAGGCGCTGCCCAAGGGAAAATCGCTGAACAGGAAACGCGGTACGCCGACGTGCTCGACGATGTCCCTGGCAGCGCCGATCACCACAGACGGCAAGCCATTGGCCTCCAAGTGCCGGGCGGCGAGAGCGACCGATTGGTGGCAGACGGGGCAGTTGGCGACGAGCAACGCCAGATCGGCTCGATCCTCGCGCAGGAGATCGAGCAGGCGCGGCAAATCCCGAGCCGTCGTCGTGCGCAGGCTGCGGTCGGTTGGCAGGCCGTAGCAGCGATCAGTGATGCCACCGACAACGCGGGCCGCGGCCGCGAGCTTCAACTCGCGCAGCGGGAACCAGCAGGCCGGATCGGTCGCGGGGTTGTGCTTGCGGTCGTAGGCGATGTGGGAGATGCGCAAATCGGGTTCGCCAGCCGAAGGCAGCCCGTAGACCTCGTAGAACTTCGCAGCCGCGTTGTAGCGGGCGCCCGGGCCCTGGTCGCCGAGCTCGGGCCGGTAGGGTGCGGCCGTGGTGACGAGGGCGATACGGCAAGCCGAGAGTGGCGTTTGGAGCGGAGTGAACGGCACCTCTGGGTACTCCGCGAACCGATAGGGCTCGGGAAAGCCGAGCGCGAGATAGTAGTCGCGCACGCGCGTCAGATAGGGGATGGGGACGTCCTCCGCCATGCGCGCCTCTCACTTCCGCCGAAAGAAGTCGAGCAAGCGGCGGCGCTCTCCAGATCCTCGGCGGACTTCTCGGATGTGGAAGGCTTCCCACCCCTCGCACCTGACCGACATAGGGGCCGCTCGCGACCCCTATGTAAAGCAGACGATGTTTCTGCCGCCGCAGGATCGACAGCGGACGTAGAAGGACGAGATGCCGACGTGAATTGTGCGGATGAGTGCCGCTCCGAGTCAAGCTTCCGATCGAGCAGAACGGAAGCCGGGCGGCTCAGGTCGTCAGCTGCAGCGGTCCGAACCTGCGCATCAGGGCCTCGATCGCCGGCGGAATGGTCACCGCCATCGTCAGCATGCCTTCGCGACCCCAGGGCCAGAGTGGCGAATTGTGGCCGGGTTGGAAACCGACGTAGACGCGCGGGATCTCCGCCATCATGTTGGAGGCATGGCCCGACCCGGCCGCCCCGCTCGAGAAGGAAGGCCACGCGGGAGCTACGGCACGGCAGGTTTCGCTCGCCAGGTCGTTGCAGCGGAACCACGCCTGCCAGAACGCGAGCGGCGAGGACAGGTCGGGCAATGCCGGGACGGAGCGAGGGGACGACGACCAGACGGCGGGAGAAAACGGGTTGAAGGCGGTGGCGCTGGTGCGGCTTGCCGGCCGCAGTGGCGCCTCGCTGCAGCCGAGCATGAGCTGGCGGCCCATGGACCAGAGGCCCAGATTGGCCTTCATTCCGGCCAAGGCGATGTCGGTGAACGACGATGCCATGCGCAGACCGATGGCTGGATCAAACATGGAGGCGCCTCGCTCGCTGGCGCCGATCCCACGACCGGTATCGCCAAAACCCAGACTAGCTCGGATTGTGCACCGCAACAATGTTTTTTGCGTTGCAGTGGAAAACGTCCGAGCAATCACGCTGAGCGGCCTGCCAGCACCCAGTAGAGAAGACCGGCTGCAAAACCTGCTGTCGCGAGCACCTGCAGCAACGTCGCCGGGGGCAGAGCAAGCGACGCCTCTTGCGAGAAGCGCGCGAGGAACGGCACGGCTGCCAGTGCCGCGCCGCCCGCGGGAACCCAGTAGGCGGCGGAGCGAATGCGCGCCACCTCGCCGATGATGACGACCAGCAGCGCCGGCACGATGGTCAGCATGGACAGCAACGCAAACGCGCCTTCGAGCTGGGCGTAGGTGCCGATCCAGACATCGATCTGCCCGAGATCACCCTCGCTCGTCCTGCTCGCCGCCTCGGTCAGCCGCTCGGTGCCGAGCGTCAGCAGCACCAGCAAGGCCGCAAGGGCCGAGATCGCGAACGAGATCGCCACCCAGAGCAAGCGTCCTATCGTCCTCAGCATGGGCCCCCTGCTATCCGTGCGGCCGGCGCAATCCGGCTCCGGCCTCTCGTTAACCATCAATTCGTCTTCACAGCCACCGCGAACAGTCACATGATGCGAGCCAGCGGCGATCGACGCCCAATTTGGGGGAAAGCGATGGGAAGACGCAACAAGCTGAACGGGCTGTCGGAAATCTACAGCTTCTTTCGCCGCAACGAGACACCCGTCTACTTCCTGTCGCCGACGCCCTTCAACCTGCTCGGGCTCGACCGCTGGGTCAACCGGTACGAGTACATCAACTTCTTCGACTCCTTCGACGGCCAGCACCAGAAGGTGCTGGTGCCGCGCGAGCACGGTCCCCACGAGTTCCGCTCGATCGAGGATGTGAACAACCATCTGCTGAAGCACAAGACGGTGCGCAGCCACATCAAGGAGCGCGGCGGCGGCAAGATCGTGCTGGTCATGTTCGACGAGGAAACCGAGGGGCTCGCCAAGGAGCTGGGTGCCGAGGTTGCCTTGCCGCCGGCGAAGCTGCGCATCCGTCTCGATTCCAAGATCGTGACGACCCAGCTCGGCAACGAGGCCGGCATCCAGAGCGCGCCCAACACCATGGGGCGGGCGAAAACGTACGGGGAGCTGATGGCGCTGTCGGGGGAAGCGCGGCTCGGCAAGGATCTGGTGGTGCAGACGCCCTATGGCGATTCCGGGCGCACGACGTTCTTCATCAAGGACGAGGCCGGCTGGCGGAAGAACGAGAAGCTCCTGGTGAAGGAGGAGCTGAAGGTGATGCGGCGCATCAACCACCTGCCGGGCACGGTGGAAGGTTGCGCGACCCGCCACGGCACGCTGGTCGGACCGGTGCAGACCGATATCACGGGCTTTCCCGAGCTGACGCCCTACAAGGGCGGATGGTGCGGGAACGACGCGTTCGCCAAGGGCATGGACAAGGAGAAGAAGGCGGTGCGCGCGATGGCGAGAAAGCTCGGCGACCGGCTCTATCAGGAAGGCTACAAGGGCGCCTTCTGCATGGACTTCCTGATCGATACCGATACCAGCAAGGTCTATCTGGGCGAGCTCAATCCGCGTGTCTCAGGCGCGAGCCCGCTGACCCATCTGATCACCTCGACCTATGGCGGCGTGCCGCTGTTCCTGTTCCACCTGCTCGAGTTCATGGATGTCGACTACGACGTCAACATCGCAGCGATCCAGCGGCGGTGGGAGGACTTCGACGACTGGACTCAGCTGATCCTGAAGCATCCGGGCGAGGAGGTGGAGATGATCACCCGGGCGCCGTCCTCGGGCGTCTGGCGGATGGGCGACGACGGCGGGCTTTCGTTCGTCCGGAAAACGCTCGACTGGACCCATGTGGCCGGCGAGAACGAGGCGTTCTACATGCGGGTCTATACGGCGGGCGACTACCGCTACTACGGCGCCGACATGGGCATCCTGATCAGCCGGGGCCGGATGCAGACCGACAAGCGGCAGCTGACCGACCGGGCAAAGGCCTGGGCGCTCGGCATCCGCAACGAGTTCCAGACGGTGCCGGTCACCGGCAACGCCACTCCGCCGCCAATTCCGGCGGAAGCGAGCTGGAAGAAGATGTATTGAGGATCGAATTGGGCGGAAGAGGCAGTGAGGCCGTATTCCGCCGTCAGCGGGCAGATGCAACTAAATGGCGCAATAGCTTCCCAACCGGCCGGGCCGGCATGCGTGTTGGAGGAAACGTCCCGCGCACACCCATCCACCCGTCATCCCGGA
>JANPDA010000224.1:0-2076 GCA_031431235.1 Hyphomicrobiaceae bacterium | reverse complement strand
CTATCAATCAAGCTTGAATGATGCAACGTCGAGTCCTGCAAAGTGCCCCCGCCGCGCAAGCCACGCCATGACAACCAGCGCTGGCATCCCCGCCACCGTTGTCGCGAGGAAGAACGCCGGCCAGCCTAGCGCCTCGACGGCATAGCCCGACTGCGAGGCGACGATCGTCCGCCCGACGCTCGCGAGCGCGGTCAGCAGGGCAAATTGGGTCGCGGTGTGGAGAGGCGAGCGGCAGAGCGCGGACAGATAGGCGACGAAAATGACCGTGCCGATGCCGCCGGCCAGGTTCTCGATGACGATCACTGCCGACAGCGCCGCATTGGCGACCGGCAGCAGCGCAAGCGCGGCAAAGCCGAGATTCGACAACATCTGAACGAGCAGGGCCAGCAACAGCGCGCGCCCGAGCGGCAGGCTGCCGGCAACCGCCCCGCCGAGGAAGCCGCCAGCGAGCGTCGCCACCAGCCCCAGCCCCTTCACGATCGCCGCATAGGCCGCCTTGTCGTAGCCGATCGCCAGCACGAACGGGCCGGTCATGACGCCGGCGAGCGCGTCCGTCAGCTTGAACAGGACGACGAATCCGAGCGCCCAGAGCGCGAGCGGCTGCGACAGGAAATCGGCAAATGCTGCGACCGCAATCCGCGCGACGCGCAACAGCGGGCTCGTTTCGCTCCGATCCCCCGCCAGTGCCGCGCGTGCCGGCTCACCCGCCAACAGCACGGCCAGCATGCCGACGCCGACGAGGCCGGCCATGACCAGGATCGCGAGTCGCCAGGCAAGGCCCTTCTCGATGCCGCCGGACTCCATCCATGCGACCAACAGGATCGCGCCCGCACCCGAGACCAGCATCCCGATCCGATAGGCCGCCACGTAGCTCGCCATCCCGGCCGCCTGCTCGTCGCCACTGAGGCTCTCGACCCGCCAGGCATCGATCACGATGTCCTGGGTGGCGGAGGCAAACGCAACCGTCAGCGCGGCCACGGCGAGGGCCACTGGACTGGCGAGCGGATCGACGAGGGCAAGCTGGGCGATCGCCGCCGCGAGCAGCAATTGAGCGCCCAGGAGCCAGCCACGCCGCCGCCCGAGCCGCCCGAGAATCGGCAGGTCGAGCGCGTCCACCACCGGCGCCCAGAGGAATTTGAGCGTGTAGGGCAGCCCCGCCAGCGACACGAGGCCGATTGCCCCGAGATCGAGGCCCAGGTCCGCCATCCAGAGCGCGAGCGTCGAGCCCGAAAGCGCCAGCGGCAATCCAGCCGAGAAGCCAAGGACTGCCGTGAGGAGAACCCGGCCGCGCAGATAGACGGTGAGCGGATGAGCAAGGCTGGTCGTGGGCGCGGTCATCGTGGGAATATGCTCGCTCGAACACCAAGTCGGCGGGCCGGTCCGCGGCTCCAGCCACTGGATAAACACTCATTCACGAAACCGCGAGGCCCCTGTTGTGCAGCGCAAGGCATGCCCAGTTAACGGCTATCGGCAGTGATACGGAGTGAACCGGAAGCGCCGAACGACAAGAGCAAAAGCCGAATGGAGATCATCATGAAGAACACCACCCTTGCAATTCTCGCCCTGACGCTCTCGGTTGCAGCCGTCGGCAACCCGGCCTTGGCCGAGCGCTCGGATACGCCTAGGAAATCCACTGCCGCCGTGTCCGCGGTCGTGCCCCAGGTCGCGGGCTTCGTCGCCAGGAGCGGCGCGGGCTACACCCGCCAGCTCTGGATGAGCCCCGCCTACGCCGAGTCGCTGCGCAGCAAGTAAGCCCTTCGAGCGACAGCAGCCTGTTCCGGGCCGCGCCCATTCCTCCCACAACCTCTCCCAAACGCCGCAGCCAAGCTGCTGCGGCGTGCGGGTACCCGTATGAGCAAATACTCGAAGAATACAGGAGATGACCATGAAAAAGATCACACTCACCGCCCTTTCGCTCGGCTTGGCTCTCGCCTTTGCCGGTAACGCCCAGGCCGAGCAGTCCCGCTCCCCGCTGGAGCATGGCGCCGGCAAGGCGCGCACGGCCGTCGCTGGCTTCCTCGCCAACGGCAACGGCAGGCAGGTCTCGGTTGCCGGTGGGTACACCCGCCAGCTCTG
>JANPDA010000223.1:0-26817 GCA_031431235.1 Hyphomicrobiaceae bacterium | reverse complement strand
CTAGTGGGCTGGCCATTCATTTAGGGTACTAAATGGATGAGTCAGAACACTAGTGCTCCGTCCCATTCATTCGATTCCGGCGAAGCTGGATCAATGAATGGAAAGACGGAGCACAAACATAGAGTAGGCTAGTGGGCTGGCCATTCATTTAGGGTACTAAATGGATGAGTCAGAACACTAGCGACACGCTCGAGTGGCGGGCGTGAGGTGGTGGAGGTCTCGACTGGATGGAAGGGCAGATGGCCGAAGCGATTGACAACAGCCTTGCAGCGACGACGGCAGCGGCCTCGGGTGGCGCCGAAATCGGTGACTATCTGGCGCTGATGAAACCTCGCGTGATGTCGCTCGTCGTCTTCACGGCCCTGGTTGGCCTGGTTGCGGCGCCCGTTCCCATGCACCCGGTTTTGGCGATCGCCGCGCTGATCTGCATCGCGGTCGGCGCCGGCGCTTCGGGTGCGCTCAACATGTGGTATGACGCCGACATCGATGCGCGAATGTCGCGCACGGCTGGTCGGCCGATTCCGCGCGGACGCATCGAGCCGGGCGAAGCGCTCGGCTTCGGCATGTTCCTCGCAGTCGCCTCGGTGCTGATGCTGGGGCTCTTCATCAATTGGGTCGCGGCAGCCCTGCTGGCGCTGACGATCGCCTTCTACATCGTCATCTATACCGTCTGGCTGAAGCGGCGCACGCCCCAGAACATCGTGATCGGCGGGGCGGCCGGCGCATTTCCACCGATGATCGGCTGGGCGGCCGCCACGGGGGGCGTGAGCCTGGAAGGCATCGTGCTGTTCCTCATCATTTTCATGTGGACGCCGCCGCATTTCTGGGCGCTCGCGCTGACCCGCTGCCGCGACTACGAGCGTGTCGGTGTGCCGATGCTGCCGGTTGTCGCCGGGCCTGTGGAGACGCGGCGGCAGATCCTCATCTACAGTCTCATCCTGGCGCCGCTTGGCATGGGGCCGGTGGCGATCGGCCTGGGCGGCGTCGCCTATGGCATTGCCTCGGGCCTGCTCGGAGCGGTGTTCGTCTGGTTGGCGGTCGCGCTCTACCGCAGCGAGGATGGAGCCGACGCCAACAAGCCTGCCAAGCGCCTGTTCGCCTTCTCGATCCTCTATCTGTTCTTGCTGTTTGCAGTGCTGCTGGCCGAGCACGGTGTTGCCAGGGCGCTGGCTTGAGATGGGAGACAGTCCGCAAGCTTCGGGGGAGCGTAGCGAGGAATGGCTGAGGCGTCGTCGCCGGCGCTCGATTGCGCTGGCGATCGCGCTTGGCGCAATGGCTGTGCTGTTCTTCGTGGTGACGATCGTACGATTGGGCAGCACCGTGGCACTTCGGCCGCTGTGAAAGCGCTGCCAAGGCCACAGACGAGAGGAGTGCGCCCGCAGGCGCGGACGTGATGGACACGAAAGAAAATGCCACACACGGCCGGCTGCGCAAGGCTGGGCTCAGCCGACATCATCGGGTGGCGCTGCCGCTTGCCGTCGTCGCCGTCGCCATGCTCGGTCTCGCCTACGCCTCCGTTCCCCTCTACCGGCTGTTTTGCCAGGCGACCGGCTATGGTGGCACCACCCAGCGTGCCGAGGTTGCGCCCAAAGCGGCGAGCAATCATGTGATGACGATCCGGTTCGATGCCAATATCGATCCCGATCTGCCGTGGAGATTCACGCCGGCCGTCGCCACCATGCAGGTGCGGATCGGCGAGACCAGTCTGGCCTTCTATCGCGCCCACAATCAGGCGAGCCAGACTGTCGCCGGCACAGCAAGCTTCAATGTGACGCCCGAGATCGCGGGGCAATACTTCAGCAAGATCGCGTGCTTCTGCTTCACCGAGCAGGTGCTGGCCGCGGGCGAGAGCGTCGAGATGCCGGTGAGCTTCTTCGTCGATCCGGCGATCCTGCAGGATCCCGACAGCAGGGCCATCTCCGAGATCACCCTGTCCTACACGTTCCACCGCAGTGAGACGACGACGGCGGGCGCCAAGGTCGAGCCGGTGCCGACGCAGCCGGCAGGCGGGTGAGCGCAAAGGCAAAGCAACAGCGTGAAGTCGCGCATCAGCATGGCATGAAGCGGTCGCCGAGGCCGACCGCAACACCGCAGCAGGGGATCGAGGGAGCATCGACATGGCCGATACACACGCAAAGCATCACGACTACCACCTCGTCAATCCCAGTCCCTGGCCGATCATCGGAGCGGCGGGGGCGCTGGCACTGGCGATCGGGGCGATCCAGTACTTCATTTCCCGCAAGGCTGGTGCCCCCCAGCTCTGGTATGTGGCGCCGGGTTTCGTGCTCGTGCTCGTGACCATGTATTTCTGGTGGCGCGACGTGATCAAGGAGGCTCACGGCGGCGACCATACGCCGGTCGTGCAGCTGCACCTGCGCTACGGCATGCTGCTTTTCATTGCGTCCGAGGTGATGTTCTTCGTCGCCTGGTTCTGGGGCTATTTCGATCCAGCGCTGTTCCCCAACGACGTGCACCAGCTTCCCAACAGCGCCGAGATCGTCGGCTTGGTCGATCGCAACACCTTGACCGGCGGGCACTGGCCACCGCAGCCGAGCGGGGACTACAAGGGCACCTTCGATCCCTGGGCCTTGCCATTCGTCAACACGCTCATTCTGCTGACCTCGGGCACGACGGTGACCTGGGCGCACCACGCGCTCCTGGAGGGCGACCGCAAGGGACTGGTCTGGGGCCTGGTGCTGACGATCCTGCTCGGGATGGCGTTCACCGCCTGCCAGGCCTTCGAGTACGCCAACGCGCCCTTCACGTTCAGTGGCCACATTTACAGCTCGGCCTTCTTCATGGCGACCGGGTTCCACGGCTTCCACGTCGTGGTCGGCACGTTGTTCCTGATCGTGTGCCTGTTCCGGGCGCTCGCGGGTCACTTCACGCCCAAGCAGCATTTCGGCTTCGAGGCGGCCGCCTGGTATTGGCACTTCGTCGACGTGGTCTGGCTGTTCCTGTTCGCCGCCATCTATGTTTGGGGAGCAGGCCCAAATGCCGGCGCACATGGTTGACGGTGCGGGCGGAAAGAATGGAGCTCACGCATGAGGTCGTGTTGAGCGGACCCGAGGTGGTGGGAAATGTGTCGCCGATTGCAGCGGGCCTCGGGGGCCGCTGCCCGCGGTGTGTGCGCGGACCGGATCTCGATACCGGCCGTCGGGAGTGCGGGCTCGACTATGCCTTTGCCGATGCGGGTGATGGTCCGGCCGTGCTCGTGATCATGATCGCCGGCTTCCTGATCGTGGGAGCAGCGTTGCTGGTCGAGGTCAACTACGTGCCGCCATTCTGGCTGCACATGTTGCTGTGGCTGCCGCTCGCCTCGGTCACCGTGCTCGGCCTGCTGCGCCCGCTGAAGGGCTGGTTCATCGCCGAGCAGTACCGCTCGAAGGCGCGTGAGGGAAGGCTCGATCCCCGCTGATGCTGAAACGACCCGAAGAGCCGATGCGAAGACGCAACGGACTGCTGATTGCCACCGCAATGACGCTTGCCGGGCTGGCCGTGCTGCTCGGTCTGGGCACCTGGCAGCTGATGCGGCGTGCCGAGAAGCTCGAGATCATCCGCCAGATCACCACGCGAACGACTGCCGCGCCGGTCAGCCTCGAGCGGGCGGTGACGGCTTGGCGCAAGGGCGCCGAGGTCGAGTATCTGCGGGTGAAGCTTTCGGGCCGGTTTCTCGACGCCCTCGAGCGCCACTATTTCACGACCGACAACGGCCGGGTCGGCTGGCACGTCTACACGCCCTTCGCGACCGGGTTCCAGCATGTCGTTTTCGCGCCCAAGCTCGTGCTGGTGAACCGCGGCTTCGTGCCCGACGAGCTGCGCGATCCGGCCAAGCGCAAGGACGGATTGATCCAGGTGCCGGTGACCATCACTGGATACATCCGGATGCCACCAGCGACGAAGGCGACTTTCGATCCCGACAACGACGTGGCCGGCAACCGCTGGTACTGGCGCGATTTGCAGGGGATGATCGCCTCCCTCCCCAAGGACACGCTCCCAAAGCACGCGCCGTTCCTGCCCTTCATCATCGATGTCGACGCGGCGCCAGCGCCGGGCGGCTGGCCCAAGGGCGGCGCCACCCGCCTCGATCTCCCCAACCGGCACCTGGAATACGCGCTCACCTGGTATGGGCTGGCGCTGACGCTGCTGGGCGTCTATGGCGTGTATGCGTGGGGGCGGATCAGGGCGAAGCGCTGAGGCCATTCCCCTGGCCCGAGTTCCCCTCTAGTTTCGTGGGGCCGTCCCACCCATTCGACGAGTTCTCCCTTTGCAGTATGTCAGCACCCGCGGCAAGGCTCCGGTCCTCGGTTTCGAGGAGGTGATGCTATCGGGGCTCGCCCGCGACGGCGGGCTCTATGTGCCCAAGCGCTGGCCCCCGCTCGCTCCCGCGGCGATCGCCGGGCTCGCCGGCCTGCCCTATGGCGAGGCTGCCTACCATGTGATCGCGCCCTTCGTCGGCAAGGAGATTCCGGCCAAGGAGCTGAGGGCGCTCATCGGCGATACCTATCGCTGCTTCGGGCACACGGCGGTCGCGCCGCTGGTGCAGATCGCGCCGTCGCTGTGGGTGCTCGAATTGTTCCATGGGCCGACGCTCGCTTTCAAGGACTTCGCGCTGCAACTCCTCGGGCGGCTGATGGAGCGTGCGCTCGAGCAGCGCAATGCCCGGGTGACGATCGTGGGGGCGACCTCGGGCGATACCGGGTCGGCTGCGATCGAAGCCTTTCGCGGACGTGAGCGCGCCGACATCTTCATCCTGCATCCCAAAGGGCGCACCAGCGAGGTGCAGCGCCGGCAGATGACGACGGCGGTCGAGGACAACGTCCACAACATCGCGATCGAGGGCACTTTCGATGATTGCCAGGCGATCGTGAAGGCGCTGTTCAACGACCACGGCTTGCGCGACCGGCTGGCGCTCTCGGGCGTCAACTCCATCAATTGGGCGCGCATCTGCGGCCAGATCGTCTACTACATGACGGCAGCGGTTGCACTCGGCGCGCCCGGCCGGCCGGTTTCATTTGCCGTGCCGACCGGCAATTTCGGCGACATCCTCGCGGGCTACGCCGCACGCGCCATGGGGCTCGACATCGCCGATCTGGTGATCGCGACCAACGTCAACGACATCCTCTATCGCCTGCTGACGACGGGCCGTTGCGAGCCGCGATCGGTGATGCCGTCCTCGAGCCCGAGCATGGATATCCAGGTTTCCTCCAACTTCGAGCGCCTGCTGTTCGACCTCGCCGACCGTGATGCCGCACGGGTGCGGGCGCTGCTCGAAGGCTCCAATGCCAAGGGAGGCTATGCGCTCTCCCCAGTCGAATTCGCGACGCTCTGCGCCATCTTCAAGGCCGGTCGGGCCGACGAGGCTGAAACGCGCGAGACGATTGCTCGCGTGCATGCCGAGACCGGCTATGTGCTCGATCCGCATACGGCCGTCGGCGTCGCTGCGGCCGCGGCAGTCGAGCGCGATCCAGCGATCCCGATGGTCGTGCTCGCAACCGCGCACCCGGCGAAGTTCCCCGACGTCGTCGAGCAGGCGACGGGTTGCCGGCCCGAGCTGCCCGAGCGGCTCCGCTGGCAGGCGACTGCGAAGGAGCGCTATGCCGTGCTGCCCAATGACACGGGTGAGGTCGTCCGCTTCATCGAGGCGCGGGCGCGCGCGAGCTCGCATTCAGCGGGAACGAGACCATGAGCGCCAAGCTCACCACGCTGGCGAACGGCCTCAGGGTCGTGACCCACCGCATGCCGGGTCTCGAGACCACCTCGCTCGGCCTCTGGGTTGCGAGCGGCGCCCGCCACGAGAGCGAGGACGAGCACGGCATCTCCCATCTGCTCGAGCATATGGCCTTCAAGGGCACCAAGCGGCGCAGCGCGCGGCAGATCGCAGAGGAGATCGAAGCGGTCGGCGGCGAGATCAACGCGGCGACCGGCATGGAGGCGACGGCCTACTATGCCCGGGTGCTGAAGGGCGACGAGGGCCTCGCTCTCGATATCCTCGCCGACATCCTGCAGAACCCGCTGCTCGAGGCCGATGAGCTCGAGCGCGAGCGCGACGTGATCCTGCAGGAGATCGCGGCCTGCCACGACAGCCCCGACGACGTCGTCTATGACCTGGTCGAGGCGGCTGCCTTCCCAGACCAGTCGCTCGGACGCCCCATTCTGGGGACGCCCGAGAGCATCGGTCGCCTCACCTCGGATGATCTCTCGCGCTACCTCGCCAAGCACTATCGCGCCGACCGGATCGTCGTGGCGGCGGCGGGCGCGCTCGACCACGATGCCTTTGCCGGTCAGGTCGAAGCCCAGCTCGGCAGGCTGACCGCGGGACCCCAGCCCGCGGCGGCGCCGGCGGCCTATCGTGGCGGTATCCTGACCGACCAGCAGGACTATGAGCAGGCCCATGTCATTCTCGCCTTTGAAGGGCCCAGCATCGTCTCACCCGACTATCTGACGGCTCAAGTTCTTTCGGGATTGCTTGGCGGCGGCATGTCCTCGCGGTTGTTCCAGGAGGTCAGGGAGGCGCGCGGCCTGTGCTACTCGATCTATTCCTTCGCGTCCGGTTTCTCCGATACGGGCCTGATCGGTATTCACGCCGCGGCGGGACCGGGCGACATCCCGCGGCTGATGGATGTGGTGACGGCCGAGATTCTGGACGTGGCACGCAACGGCGCCCGCCCGGGCGAGGTCCGGCGCGCCAAATCGATGCTGAAGGCCGGCCTGATGATGAGCCTGGAAAGCTCGGGCGCGCGCGCGGAGCAGATGGCACGGCAGGTGATGATTTTCGGGCGGACGATCGGCATCGCCGAGCTCGCCGAGCGGGTCGAGCGCGTCAGCGAGGAGGACGTGCAGCGGCTGGCGATGGTGCTGATGGTGGGCACTGCGCCGTCCTGGTCGGAGGTTGGACCTGAAGCCGGGAGGCGCAGCTACGACGAGGCTGCGGCGCGCCTCGGCGTGACGCCACAATCCTTGTTGCATTAGACGAGCCAGCCATTGACCGCTTCGGGCCGGCGCAGCACGAGAAACCGCCTGTGAGTGGCGTGACGACAGACCGTGATTGGCAACGGAGAGCGATGGACATGTCATTTCTGAGGTCAGTCTCCCCGCTCGACAACGGTCCCGTCGTCGAAGGCAGAACGCTCACCTTGCGCATGCCGATCGCCTCGGACTATGCGGCCTGGGCGCGGGTGCGCTCGGAGAGCCGGGCGTTCCTTGCCACATGGGAGCCGACCTGGGCGGCGGACGAGTTGACGCGGGCCGCCTACAAGCGCCGCGTCAGGCACTATCAGAAGGATCTGCGCGAGGAGACCGGCTGCGCCTTCTTCATCGTGCGGCGCGGCGATAATGCGCTGATCGGCGGGTTGACTCTCAGCAACGTCAGGCGCGGCGTCACCCAATCGGCTTCGCTCGGCTACTGGATGGGTGTGCGCTATGCCGGCCAAGGCTACATGAGCGAAGCGGTTGCCATGGTTCAGCCATACGTGTTTCGCACCCTCTGGCTGCATCGGCTCGAAGCGGCCTGCCTGCCGCGCAATGGAGCCTCGATTCGTGTGCTCGAGAAGGCAGGCTTCAGCCGGGAAGGCCTCGCGCGTCGCTACCTGAAGATCAATGGGCAGTGGCAGGATCACTACCTCTACGCCATTCTGTCGGATGACGCATAGAGCAGCATGGGAGCCACGGCTGTGGTGATCCGCCGTTCTCAAAGCGGTGGATTGGTTGTTGACGCCCCATCTTCGCCATCACGCCGCCGGGGTGGCCTGCTAGAAGGATTCGTTCGAGGCGTGGTCATGGGTTCCGCGTTACCGCGGGGGCCGCTTTCAGCAGAGGACTTATCGGCGTGCTGAGGTCCGCTATCGCATGCTTCACCGCGCTGGTGCGGACGAAGTCCCGGCTTGGCTGCCAGGCGCGCCGGAGGCTGCATGGGTTGCTGCTTGGGATGATACTGGCAATTGCCGCGAGCTTTCCGGCACCGTCGGCGACGGCCTTCGAGCTGATCGAGGTCGGCGCGGATGCCGAGCGGATCGATCTGGCAACGGAGACGATCGACCGGTATTCGGCTCGCGGCGACCGGCTGCAGGTCGAGACCGCGCCCGGCGCCGACGGTCTCGTCAGCCGGATGGAGGTCAAGGCGGCGACGCCCGGCACCGATCCGAACTGGACCGTGTTCGCGCTCAAGAACCCGACCGACCGGGTGGTCGAGCGCTGGCTCGTTGCCGAGCGCTATACCATCATCGGCTCGGGCCTCGTCTGGCCGGACCTCGACTCGGTCCGGCTTGCTGCGGTGACCCCCTCGGTCGGCTTCGTGCCCAAGCGCATCCCGAGCGATCGCGTCGACATTTTCGGCTTGTCGATCGCCCCCGGCGCAACCGTCACATTCGTCACCGAGCTCGCCTCCGACCGCTACCCGAAACTGCAGATCTGGGATCCGCTCATCTATGAGAAGCGCCTGCGCGAGCAGGCACTCTTCAACGGCATCATGCTCGGCATCACCGGCGTGATCGCGGTGTTCCTGACCGCGATCTTCGCGGCGAACCACAAGATGATCTTTCCGGCTGCGGCGCTCGTTGCCTGGAGCGTGCTGTGCTATCTGGCGGTCGACCTGGGCTTCTGGAATCGGATCTTCCAGCTTCCCTCCTCGGAGACGGCGCTCTACCGGGCGGCCTGCGAGGCGGCCATCATCGCGAGCCTCGTCGTTTTCCTCTACACCTTCCTGCGGCTGTGGCTCTGGCACAGCTGGCTGCGGCTGCTCTTGATGATCTGGATGCTCGCTCAGGCGGCGCTGGTCGTCGGCGCCGTGATCGATCCGCCATTGGCCGCGACCTTCGCGCGGGCCTCGTTCTCGGTGTTCGCGGGTCTGGGCACCATGATCCTGCTCTACCAATCCGCGCGCGGGCAGGACCGCGCCCTCTCGCTGGTGCCGGCATGGCTGCTGCTGCTCGTGTGGATCTTCGCGGCAGGGGTTGCGGCGACTGGCCGGCTCAATGGCGAGCTGGTGGCGCCGGGCCTCGTTTCGGGGCTGGTGCTGATCCTGGTGCTCTTGAGCTTCACAGTCACGCAATACGCCTTCCGCGGCCTCGATCCGGTCTATGGCGGTCCCCAGAACGACCTGCAGTTGCGCGCCGTCGCGATCGAGGCGGCGGGAGCAGCGGTGTTCGAGTGGAACTCGCGGCGTGACGAGGTGACGACGAGCGCGCTGGTCGAGCAGACGCTCGGGCTGTTGCCGGGCGAGTTGTCGTGCCGGACAGAAGACTGGCAGAAGCACCTCCATCCCGCCGACCGCGATCGCTTCCGCCAGGTGCTGACGAGCATCCAGGAGAAGAACGGCGGCAGCCTCAATCTCGATTTGCGCATGCGCCGGACCGACAGCAGCTACCGCTGGTTCGAGCTCAGGGCGGAGGCGATGCCCCAGCCCGATCAGCGGACGCTGCGTTGCGTCGGGCTGCTGCGCGATGTGACGGGCGCCAAGCGTGCCCAGGAGTGGCTGGTGCAGGATGCGGTGCGCGACAACCTGACGGGCCTGCCCAACCGCGCGCTGCTGCTCGACCGGCTCAACATCGTGGTCGAGCGCGCGCGACTGCAGCAGGGGCCGCGACCGACCGTGTTGCTGGTCGACATCGATCGGTTCAAATCGGTCAACGCCACCTTCGGTCTGATTGTTGGCGACAGCATGTTGCTGACGGTCGCTCGCCGTCTCATCCGGCACCTCCAGCCCCACGATACGCTCGCCCGGCTGGGCGGCGACCGCTTCGCCTTGATGATCGCCTCCGAGCACAATCCGCGCGATATCGCGATGCTCGCGGAGCGGGTGCGGCGGGCGTTGCGCAGCCCCATGAAGATTTCCGGTAAGGAGATCGTGCTCACCGGCTCGATCGGCATCGCGGTGTGCGACGGCTCCCAGAAATCGGGCACTGAGCTGATCGGCGAAGCGGAGGCCGCGGTGTTCCGGGCCAAGCGTGCCGGCACTGATCGCATCGAGATTTTCAAGCCCTCCATGCGCGGTGAGCAGGGCGAGCGGGCGGCATCCGACGGCGACGTCATGCGTGCGGTCGAGCGCAAACATTACAAATTGCTCTACCGGCCGGTGCTGCGGCTCTCCAACGACGAGCTCGCAGGCTTCGAGCTCGAGCTGCAGTGGACCCATCCAAGGCTCGGAGTATTCGGTACGGCCGAGTTCATGCGGGCGGCCGGCGAGGCTGGCGTCGTTGCCGCGCTTGGCAGCCAGCTGATCGAGCGGGCCGCGAGCGATGCGTCGCGCTGGCAAAGGCAGTTGCCGCGACCCGACGATCCCCTGTTCGTCTCGGTCGACGTGCCGGGCAGCCAGTTGGCGCGGCCGGAGTTTCTCCAGGAGATGCGCCATCTGTTCGGACGCGAGAGTGTGCCGCGGGGGTGCCTCAAGTTGAATGTCGCCGAAGCGGTGGTGATGGAGAACCCGGAGCAGACCGGCGAAGTGCTCGAGACGCTGCGGCAGTCGGGTGCCGGCATCGTGCTCGACGATTTCGCTGCCGGCTTCTCCTCGATGCAGCATCTCACTCGCTTTGCCTTCGATGCCGTCAAGATCGACCGGGTGCTGGTGCACGAGGCGGGCCATGACGATGCGAGCGCGGCACTCGCCCGCTCGATCGTAGCGCTGATGCACGAGTTGCAGAAATCGGTGGTGGCCGAGGGCATCGATACGCCCGAGGATGCCGGGTTCCTGCGCTCGATCGGCTGTGATTTCGGTAGCGGCGTGCTCTACGGTGACGCCATGACCGACCGCGAGGTCGCCGAGGTCCTCGATGAGATGCGGCGATCCGAGCGGCGCAGCGAGCGGGGCGGCGTGATGGACATGTTGCGATCGCTCGCCGGGCGCCGGCCGGTGTCGGAGCCCAAAGCCGCCGACAGCGGGGAGAGCCGGGCGAGGCCCGTGCCGGCTGGCCAGACGTCCGGCTCCCCGAATGGCCAGGCGCGCCGACAACGGCCCGGCGCCGATGCTGCTGGCGCGGCCAAGAAAGGCGCGGGCGTTCCCCGTCGCAAGGCGCCCTTCGTGCCGGGAGCCGAGACGCTCGACCCGGCAGAGCCGGCGATGGGCCACCCACAGCCAGCACCTCCCAGGCGCCCGCGCCGTCCGGCACCACACCCCGAGATGCTCGCGCCCGAGCCAGAGGAGGGTTTTGCGCCAGCGCCGGTCGACCACTGGCCAGAGCACGCTCCAGCGGCGGAGGCCGGTCTCACTCCGCACGACGATGGGGAGCCGCGGGCCTTCGCCAGGGCAACTCCATCGGATGATCCCGAGCCATTGCCACCTGCCGATTTCGAGCCGCCGGGGGAGCGCGCCTATGAGCCAGAGCCGGTCTATCAGGCTACCGAGGGGCGATGGCCAGAGCAGGAGATCCAGCCGCTGCCCCTGCAGCAGGAGCAAGTGCTGCCGCTCGAGCCTGAGGCCCGGGCAGGCGATGACATGATGGAGCCTGAGGACGCAGGCGCATTCGCGCCCGAGCGGGAGCCAGCGATCGAGCGTCAGCCCGGCCTTGCGAGCTTCTCCCGGTTGGCCGAGGCAGCAGGCGCGCCGGAGCTGGTCTTCGACGATGCCGGGGAGGACGTCGCGATCGAGAATGGCCTCGATCCCGATGCGCAGCCAGACCCGGGCTCCCAAGCCGACGTGGCTGCGGGCCCGCCACCGATGATCGAGCGGGGCCGCCGCCGCCGGTCGTGATTTGCAGGTTCGTGCGGCGCGTGTATGAACTGCCCGAACGCGAACGAGCTGGCAAAGGGAGCCGAGCACATGACCGCCCATCCGATACCCCATCCGGGCTACAATGGCCTGCTCCAGTCCGTTGCCACTCTGCCCAGCTCGGCTTACTTCGATCCCGATCACTACCAGCGCGAATTGAAGACGATCTGGTATCGCAACTGGCTCTATGTCGGGCGCGCGAGCGAGATCGCCGAGCCGTTCTCCTTCATGACCTTCGAGGTCGGCGATCAGAATGTGCTGATCCTGCGCGACGAGGATGGATCCTTGCGGGCGTTCCACAACACCTGCCGGCACCGGGGCTCGACGCTGTGCCGCGAGGCGAAAGGAAAGCTTTCCTCCAAGCTCCTCGTCTGCCCATATCACCGCTGGTCCTATGACCTCAGAGGCAATCTGCGCCGCGCGCCGTCGATGTTGATGCCCGAGGGCTTCGATCCGAAGGACTATCCCCTCTACGACGTCGCCGTGCGCGATTGGCGCGGCTTCATCTTCGTCAATCTCATGGGCAAGGACGCAGCGCCTTTCGAGCAGTCCTTCGACCGGGACTCCGAGCGGGTCGACGCCTGGCCGATCGAGAGCCTGATCGTCGGGCATACCTTCACGGCGACGATGAAGTGCAACTGGAAGGTGTTCTGGGAGAACTTCAACGAGTGCCTGCACTGCCCCAACGTGCATCCCGAGCTCTGCGAGCTCGTTCCGATCTATGGCCGTAGCATCATGACCGACAAGGATGATCCGAGTTGGCAGGATCACGTCGCCAGCAGCGACCCCCGGCACAAACGCGGCCTGAGGCCAGGCGCCACCACTTGGTCGAGGGATGGCAAGGCGCATGGGCCGGAGTTCGACGTGCTATCCGAGAACGAGCGCCGCGCGGGCATGACCTATGTGACGAGCTTGCCGTCCTGCTTCCTCGTCGGCCATGTGGACTATATGCGTCTGGTCCGTCTGCGACCGCTCGGCCCGGAGCTGACGGAGCTGCGCGCCGAATGGCTTTTCACGCCCGAGATGTTGGCAGCGCCCGGCTTCGACCTGAAGAACATCACCGACTTCGCCACTCTCGTCATGCAGCAGGACGCCGACGCCTGCGAGTTGAACCAGATGGGCCTGCGCTCGATCCGCCACGAGCAGGGTGTGCTGATGCCGGAGGAGTATGCCTTGAAGGGTTTCCACGATTGGGTCAGGCAAGCCATGGCGGGCGTGTGAGCCGCAAGATCCGGCCAACTGGCGGCCGCGCCATCGACGACTGTCACGGTGGCGTTTTCGGCTTGTCAAAGTAGCATCATATGCGGGCGCTAAAGCTGTACCTGTGATCCTCACCCTTGCGGTGATCCCGACAGGAGAGCCCAATGAAATCCGACCGGTCCGACAAGATCCGCTCGCGCTCGAGTGCTCGCTTCTTCGGCGACGTGCTGGGCGAGCGGCTCTCGCGCCGCGATGTCCTGAAGGGGAGCGCTGCTGTCGCCGCCTTGTCGGCCGCAGCTGGGCTCGTTGGACCCGTGCTCGCAGGCAAGGCCTTTGCAGAGGGCACCAAATCGAGCCTCGCCTTCACCGAGCTGAAGCGCATCTACGATCAGACGCACCACGTGGCCGACGGCTACAGAGCGGAGGTGCTGCTGCGCTGGGGCGACAAGGTCGCGGCCGACGCTCTGGCCTTCGATCCGGCCGTCCAGACCGCAGACGGGCAGGCCGGGCAGTTCGGCTACAACAACGATCATCTGGGGTTCTTCCCGATGCCGATGGGCTCGGGCTCCTCGGAGCGCGGGCTGCTGACGGTCAACCACGAGTATCCCAATCTGCACATCATGTTCCCCGGTCTCGTTGCCGCCGAGGACGATGCCGGCAAGGCCGTGACCAAGGATCAGGCCGATATCGGTCTTGCCTCGATGGGCCTGTCTGTCGTGGAGATCGAGCGCAAGGACGGCACGTGGAGGGCGGTCGAGGGTTCTGGTATCAGCCGCCGCCTAACGGGTGTCAGCGAGATGACGATCTCCGGCCCTGCCGCTGGCCACGACCTCTTGAAGACGTCTGCCGATCCGACCGGCACGAAGGTGATCGGCACGTCGACCAACTGCGCTGGCGGCGTCACACCCTGGGGCACGATGTTGTCCTGCGAGGAGTGGTCGACGTCGTTTTTCGGCGGCGACGCGGGAAAGACCTCCGCGAAGGACGCGCTCACACGCATCGGCATGGAGAGCGAGGACTATTTTGGCCTCGCCCGCTTCTACGACCGGTTCAACGTCGAGAAGGAGCCCAATGAGATCAACCGCTTCATGTGGGTGGTCGAGTTGGATCCCTATGACCCCAACGCATTGCCGGTGAAGCGGACCGCGCTCGGCCGCTTCGGCCACGAGGGTGCGGCGCCGGTCGTCAACAAGGATGGCCGCGTGGTTGTCTATCTGGGTGATGACGACTATTTCGAGTACGTGTACCGCTTCGTCTCGAAGGGCGCCTACAACTCCACAAATCGCGCTGCCAACATGAGCCTGCTCGACGAGGGCACGCTGTCTGTGGCCAAGCTCGATGTTGACGGAACCCTCACCTGGATGCCGCTCGTGCAGGGCCGGGGACCTTTGACGGCTGAGAACGGTTTTCCCGACCAGGCGAGCGTGCTGATCCATGCCCGCTCCGCCGCCGACAAGCTCGGTGCGACGCCGATGGACCGGCCCGAGGACATGGAAGTTTCCCCGACAACGGGGCGCGTCTATGCCGTGATGACCAAGAACAAGAAGAGGAAGGCCGACGAGGTCGATGCCGCCAACCCGCGCGCGGAGAACCACTGGGGCCACATCGTCGAGCTGATCCCGCCGGGCGCCGATGCCGAGGGCGGCAAGGATGCCGATCACGCAGCCGATGTCTTCAAGTGGGACATCCTCGTGCTGTGCGGCGATCCGGCCAAGCCCGAGATCGGCGCCAAGTTTCATGCGGAGACGACGGCTGACGGCTGGTTCGCGACACCCGACAATATCGCCATCGACGCCAAGGGTCGCCTGTGGGTCGCAACCGACGGTCAGAATGCTTTCGACATCGCCGACGGCATCTTCGGCATGGATCTGGAGGGGCCCGGCCGCGGCCTGCCGAAGGCGTTGTTCGCCTGCCCGACGGGTGCGGAGGCGACCGGTCCCTGCTTCACGCCCGACGGCAAGACGCTGTTCGTCTCGGTGCAGCACCCCGGCGAGAACTCGCAGAGCGTCGAGAAGCTGACGACGACTTGGCCCGACTTCGCCGAGAAGGGGCTCCCGCGCCCCTCGGTCGTTGCCATCACCAAGGCGGATGGCGGCGAGATCGGGAGCTGAGCGCGGCACTCGGGCGGGAGAGAGGTGGGAGCCCATTCGCAAACGGCCCTCGCCCGCCCTCGACCGGGAAAGCGGGAGAAAATCGAGCGGAGTAGGTATCACTCCTGCTCGAGTCGATCGGCAACGCGCTCAAAAATGATAGGCGACGCCGGCTGCCGCATGTCCGGAGAAGCGAGCGCAGGCGAGCGTTGCGAGCTCGGCAAAACCGGCTTCGTCCGGTGCGCCGAGAAAGCGGCGGGTGCCGTCCGATATCTGGTGCCACTTCACCGTGTCGAACCAGCGATCGCTGTCGGGGCAACTGCCGACCGGCAGCACGATTGCCATGCCGATCAACCTCAATTGGTCATCGCCCAGATGGAGGCTCTCGACGAGCTCCACGTTCGCTTCGATCTCCGCTTCCATCGCCGTCGGGCTGCCACCGAGCGCCCGGCCGATGTTGCCCAGGATGTCGCGGCCGGCATTGTCGCCCGACGAGATCATCTGGTGTGCGCCTGCAGGTCGCCGTGCGCCGGTAATGACCCCGTTGAAGCGGCCGCCGAGCTCCCACCAATCCCAGAAGCCGATCGGATTGAGCCATCGCCCATGGCGACTCGTCTGGGAATCGCGCGGGCCCCATCTTGTGAAGCCTGCGATGAATCGATCGAAATCCGGCTCCAGCTCGTGAAGCGTGCCTTCCCAACCCTCCAGTCCGCAGGCTTCGATATGGTCCCACAGCTTGCCGAGGTCGAGGTCGAAGCCACCGGTGTAGTCGCCATCGAGATGCTGCAGGGAGCCGCTGTCGCTCATCCGCACGCGAGACTTGTGCAACGCGACGAGGTCGTCCTCCTCATCGAAAAACGCGAGCTTTTCGCGCGGGAAATCACCGTCGGTGCCGCGCTTGAAGGGTGCGAGCGTGCGGTCGAGCTCGGCCTGCAGCGAGGTCAGCGTGGCAGGCACAATGACGTAGACGAGGCCGTACATGTTTCGGCTCGAGCTCTTCCGGTTCCAGATCCATTCAGCCGCAACCTGCGCCAAGAAGCGCGAAATGACCAGTGGAGCTGCCGCTCGCGTTCGGCTGCGAACGCGAGACCGGCGCGAATGTCGTCACGCGTGAGCTCGGGAAAGTCCTGCAGCACCTCGTCCTCGGTCATGCCGCCGGCGAGGTATTCGAGGACATCCGACACGGTCATGCGGGTCCCACGAATGCACGGCTTGCCGCTGCGCACTCCAGGACGGATGGTGATGAGCTTGGAGTAGACCATCGCGTTTTTCCATGCCTCGCACATGATGCGGTCAACATCACGACGGGATCTCACGGCAAGCGGCGACCGCGAGGGAACCGCGGCCGCTCCTTTTCGCCACGCCTCACCGCATCGCCGGAATGACGTTCTTTGCCCCCTTCTTCGTCCCGCTCGACCAGCAGCGGGAAGCGTCCGAAACGACAGGCGGCACTGTCGCTGTGGGCGCGGAAGAGATCGACGTAGGCCGACCCAATGCCGCTCATGACGAGCGCGGAGCGGCTGGCGAGGTCGAGGTGCCGACGGGGAGACTTGGCCGATGTTTGGGCGCCCGTCACAAAAGCCCTTGCGTCTCCCTCTCACCTGTCATGAGTAGTCACTGCACTCACTCGCCGGGGCGCAGCTTCGTCGCCTGCTGCCCTCGTTTTGCCTTGTCCTCGTCCCGTCCGCCAATCTGGGTCACAAAGAAGACAAAGGCGAGAAAGAGCAGGAGCACAGTCGCACTTTGCACGGTGGCCATCAGCACGTCGTACGTGTTGTCCATGGGATAGCGCCTCTTTCCTTTTGCACGCGCCTCAGACACATCTACTTTTCGCCCGGATCGAGCCTGCTTCCAGCATAGAGTACTCCAACTCCGATGGCCAGGGCGAGCAGGCTCAGAACCCAGGAGTTCGACGCGCCGCCGATCCCGAAGAACGGTGCCACGACTGCGCCCACCAGCACGTACTTGCCAATGTCCTTGCAGACATCCGACCAGTACTTGCTCTTGTGCGGTCGGCGGAACCGGTCGGCGAGCCATCGCGAGAGCGAAGGCCGTTCGAACTCCTCTTCCTCGCCCCCCGGCCACATGCTCTGCCCCGCACCCGTCCTCACCGCATCGTCGGAATGACGAACTCGGCGCCCTCCTTGGTGCCTGACGGCCAGCGCGAGGTGACCGTCTTCGTGCGCGTGTAGAAACGCACGGAATCCGGCCCGTGCTGGTTCAAGTCTCCGAACCCACTCCGCTTCCAGCCGCCGAAGGTGTGATAGGCGAGCGGCACCGGGATCGGCACGTTGACGCCGACCATGCCGATGTTGCACTTGGACGCGAAATCCCGCGCCGTGTCGCCGTCGCGAGTGAAGATGGCGACGCCGTTGCCGTACTCGTGTGCATTCACCAGCGACAATCCCTCGTCATAATCCTTGGCGCGCACGACCGAGAGCACAGGCCCGAAGATCTCCTCCTTGTAGATCCGCATCTCCGGCTTCACGTGGTCGAAGAGGCAACCGCCCATGTAGAAGCCGTTCTCGTAGCCCTGCATCTTGAAGCCGCGGCCATCGACCAGGAGCTTGGCGCCCTCTTTCACGCCGGTGTCGACATAGCCCTTCACGCGCGCAACGGCCTCCTTCGTCACCAGCGGGCCGAAATCGGCGCCCGGGTCCGTCGAGGGGCCGACCTTCAGGCTCTCCACGCGCGGGATCAGCTTCGCGATGAGGGCATCCGCCGCCTTCTTCCCGACCGGCACCGCCACCGAGATCGCCATGCAACGCTCGCCGGCTGATCCGTAGCCCGCCCCGATCAGCGCATCGACCGCCTGGTTCATGTCGGCGTCGGGCATGATGATCATGTGGTTCTTGGCGCCGCCGAAGCAGGCCGCCCGCTTGCCGTTCGCGGTCGCGCGCGAATAGACGTATTGCGCGATCGGCGTCGAGCCGACGAAGCCGACGGCTTGGATGTCGGCATCGTCGAGGATGGCGTCGACCGCCTCCTTGTCACCGTTGACGACGTTGAGGATGCCGGCGGGAAGCCCCGCCTCCAGCATCAGCTCGGCCAGCATGAAGGGTACGCTCGGATCGCGCTCGGAGGGTTTCAGGATGAAGGCGTTGCCGCAGGCGATCGCGGGCGCGAACTTCCACATCGGGATCATGGCCGGAAAGTTGAACGGCGTGATGCCGGCGACCACACCCAGAGGCTGGCGCATGGAGTAGACGTCGATACCGGGGCCGGCGCCGTCGGTGAACTCGCCCTTCATCAGGTGGGGGATGCCGATCGCGAACTCGGCGACCTCGAGGCCGCGCTGGATGTCGCCTCTGGCATCGGCAATGGTCTTGCCATGCTCGCGGGCAAGCACGTCGGCGAGCTTGTCCATGTCGCGGTTCAACAGCCCGACGAACCTCATCATGACGCGTCCGCGCTTCTGCGGGTTCTCGGCCGCCCAGGCGGGTTGGGCGGCCAGGGCGTTCTCGACGGCTGCCCGGACCTCGGCCTTGGTGGCGAGCGGAACCCGCGCCATCACCTCGCCCGTCATCGGCCAGTAGACGTCGCCGAAGCGGCCGGACTTGCCCTTGACCGCCTTGCCGCCGATGAAATGGGTGAGCTCTTTGGCCATGATGTCCTCGCTGGAGATGGAAGGCAGTTGGCGTCCATCCTAGGGGGAGGGCGCGCGCGAATCCAGGGGACGCCTTGCCGGCAGTGCGATTGCGCATCGAGGGCGACCGCCCGGCCCATCTGGGCCTGCTGTGTCACTTGGCCGGAAGCCGGAGCTACTCGTCCCCCTCGTGGGTGCGCGAAAGGAAACCCGCCTGCATGGCGAGGATTTGGCCCGGCCCGTGCGCCGCGGCGAACAGGAGGCCTGCCATGAAGGTGAAATGATCGATGAAGAACCCGAGCTCCGACTGGTTCCCGGCCCAGTGCGAGGGCCCGTGGAAGGCGAAAGCGAGGAACACGACATAGGCCGCCGCAACGAGCGAGGCCTCCGAATGAAAAGCGCCGGAGAGGAAACTGACGACGAGGCCGAGCTCGAGCACGACCGCGAGCCAGGCCAGCAGCTTGGCGACGGGAAACCCGGCCGCAGCGATGTAGGCCGCGGTTCCATCGATATCCATCAGCTTGAAGCTGACGGCCATCAGGAAGATCGCGGCAAAGATCAGGCGCCCGACCAGCACCGCCGCTATGGCCCAGCCTGGGCTCCGCTCAGTCGATGCCATCGTCTCGCATCCTCCGCTGCGCCTTGCTGCTCACAACGCGATCATGACGTTGAATCCGCCGAAAAACATACGTTTCCCGTCGACGGGCATTGTCGTGGGGTCCATGGCCTTCAGCCTCGGATCGCTCATGACAGCGGCGTTGATGCGGTCGCGATCCTCACGCGATTCGTAGACGATCCAGGCGAGCACGACGACCTCGTCGTCCTTCAACTGGACGGCTTGCGGGAACGACGTGACCTTGCCCGGTTTCACGTCGTCGGCGATGCACTCGATGTACTCGAGCGCGCCCATCTCCTTCCAGATCTGTCCCAGCGTCTCGGATATCGCCCGATAGGCCTCGATGCTGTCGCGGGGCACGGGAACGACGAAGCCGTCGACGTATTTGCCGGTCATCTTCAT
This sequence comes from Hyphomicrobiaceae bacterium, assembly GCA_031431235.1. GTDB lineage: Bacteria > Pseudomonadota > Alphaproteobacteria > Rhizobiales > Hyphomicrobiaceae > JANNSW01. The sequence goes on along the minus strand of JANPDA010000223.1, from coordinate 7,222 downwards.
GCACGTTTCCTTTCCGGCCGGCCCTCGTGAGGCCGATGGGGGAGAGCCTCGAAGGGAATTGGGGCCAACATTTGTCGTTGGGCAGGGCTCTTCATCGTCCAGGGATGGCGTCGAGTCCTTCAGGTGGCTTTCGCATGCGCGGCGATTGCGGCCTCCTTCCGCCGCCGGCCCCACTGCCACACGACCCAAACTGATGCCGAAGTCGCCGCGAGAATGGCGAGCGCCAGCAGCGGCCGGTAGAACAGCCAGGCGACGCCGATGACGACGCCGCCGAGAGCCAGCGCCAGTATCGAGGCCGCAACCCCCGTGCCGAGGCGGATCAAGGCACCGACCGGGGGCAGCACATCGGCAAGCACGCCGATCGGCCCGAGGAGGAGCAGGAACCCGATGAACAGGCCGCCGAGGCCAACCGCCCGCAGAATCCAGGTCAGGACCTCATTGTCTGCCGCGGCCTTGGCGAAGATCGCGGACGCCGCCTGTCGACCGCGGGCGACGAGCAGCAGGGTATCACCCGCCGCCGTCTGATACGCGGCAAGCCCTGTGCCCACCTGTTGCGCGACGGCGCTGATCTCGCCTCCCGGTACGCTCCGATAGCCGATGCGGAGGTCGCTGACGGATGGGTCGAGGGGGTTCCGTGAGAGCATGATGCGGCCCTCGATCAACTCAGCCGGTTTTGCCCCAGGGAGTTTCGATTTCGCCGCCTCTAACACGGAGCGCTCGACGGCCAGCGGCGCGTCATCGCCGAGCTTGCTCAGAAGTGCCCTGTCAGCGGTGAACGCACCGAGGCCGGCCGTCTCCGTGTCGAAGCGTTGGGACTGGAGCGACGGATCCGGGTTCTGGTGTCCGCTTGGTTGCCGGAAGCTCGAGGACGACACGTGGCCTTCGCGCCATTCCCGGGAATAAGTGCAGGTGGTGACCGTCTCTTCTCCGCCGCCGAGCTTGGTCCGGCTCTCGCTCGTGCACTTCTCGACCCACTGGTACATCTCGACAGTCCGCGTGAGGCTGACGGCGTTCGCACGCATTCCTGTCAAGTCGTCGACGAGGTCCGCAGCGATGGCGAGCGGCCCCGAGAGATGTACGAGCTTGCCTTCGTTGCCTGGCTCGACTCTGTCGGCAGATATCGCGACCACGAGACCTGCTCCTTCTGCAAGCGAACGGGCCGTCTGCACAGCACGCCCTTCGTTCCAGAAGAGGAGCATCGGCAAGGCGAGCACGGCGATGAGGCCGAGTCCGACGCCGGCGACCGAGTTGGCAAGACGCGAAATCCAGCTCCGGTTGGTGACGGTGCGAAACGAGTCGTTTGCCATGGGTCTCATTGCCGCCTCTATCAGGGAACCGTGTCAGGAGACGGAACAGTATGATCACCCGTCGCGGAAGCCAAGCGCACGGCCTGGGCCTAGAGCATTTTCCGACGAGGTGGCCACCGGCCCGTCGAAAAAGTGCGGCAAAACAGGATGCTAGTGTTCTGACTCATTCATTCGGTACCCCAAATGAATGGCCAGCCCACTAGCCAACTCTTTGTTTGTGCTCCGTCTTTCCATTCATTGATCCAGCTTCGCCGGAATCGAATGAATGGGACGGAACACTAGAGCGCCTGATTCGACTCTACCCGATCTGATTGCTCTCTAGCGCCAGAATGCTGGCACCAGCAGCACGAGGACCGTGAACAGCTCGAGGCGCCCCAGCATCATCGCAAGCGACAGGATCCATTTGGCTGCGTCGGGCAAGGTCGCGAAATTGCCGGCCGGGCCGATGATCGGGCCAAGGCCCGGGCCGACGTTGCCGATCGCAGTTGCCGTCGCCGTCAGCGCAGTCACCAGATCGAGGCCCATGGCGGAGAGCGCGATCGTGAAGACGGCGATGGTCCCCAGATAAAGGGTCAAGAACGCCATCACCGACTGCATCACGTCCTCGGTCAGTGGGCGGCCCTGGTAGGTCCGGCTCATGATCCGGTTGGGGCTCAACAGGCGATGCAGGTGGTTCTGCATGGTCAGCCAGAGGATCTGGAACCGCAGCATCTTGATGGCTCCCGCGGTCGACCCCGAGCACCCCCCGATCACGGTCAGGACCAGGAAGATGCCGAACACCTGCGGGCCCCAGCCCACATAGTCGGCGTTCATGAAGCCCGTGGTGGTGACGATCGAGACCACATTGAACATGGTGTAGCGCAGCGCCGTCAGGAAGCTGACATTGAGCTCGAACGAGAGCCAGAGCGCCATCACGGCAGCGACCGCCGAGACGAGTAGCAGCAGACCCTTGACCTCGGGATGGCGAGCGAGCGCCACGAGGTCGCCGCCGAGCATGCGGACATAGGAAGTGAACGGTAGGGCCCCTGCAAGCATGAAGACGACGCAGATCCAGTCGAGTGTCGCGCTCTTGAAATAGAGGAACGAGGCGTCATGCGTCGAGAAGCCGCCCGTCGCCACTGCCGCCATGGCATGGCAGACGGCATCGAGCATGGTCATGCCGAACAGGAAGAACAGCACTGCGCACAGCGCCGTCAATGCCGCATAGACTGCGAAGATCCGCCCGACCAGCTGGGCCGCATGGGGCATGATTTTTTCCGACTTGTCCGAGCTCTCGGCGTGGAACAGCTGCATCCCGCCGATCCTGAGGAACGGCAGCAGCACGATCGCCATGGCGACGACGCCGATGCCGCCGATGAAATTGAGGAGTGCGCGCCAAAGCAGGATGCCGGGCGGCATGCCGTCGAGGCCGACCATCACGGTCGAGCCGGTCGTTGTCATGCCGGACATGGATTCGAAATAGGCATCCGTATAGCTGAGGCCATGGCCCCAGAGCGGCAGCGCCGCCATGCCCGGCACGACGATCCAGGCGATCGTGGTGATGAGAAAGGCGTCCCGGGTGGAGGGGGCGCGAGCCCGCTCGGTGCGGGTCGCGAAGGACAGCGAGGTGCCGAGATAGCCGGTCGCCAGAGCCGAGCCGAGGAAGACCCGCCACTCGGCATTGCCTGCCACGGCATCGACGATCGCCGGGATCAGCATGATGGCGGACAGCGCACAGAGCAGCAGCCCGATCACCTGGCCGATGAGGCGTCCGTCGATCACGTGGGAAGCGTCCTCGCGCCTGTCGTTTGGGGACTCTGCCGGGCACGCGCCGCCGATGGCTCCACAGCCCATCACATCCGAGCCGGCCGGCTGAAGCAGCATCGGCGGATAGTGTTAACAAACGCTGCCGGAGGGCACCGGCGCGCCCACGACGGTCTGCCTACTCCGCCGCCGCCTTGCTCTCCGGCACCTCGGCCAGGTCGACGCCTTCGATGCGCTTTCCCCGGTTGGCGATTCGCTCGCTCGAGGCCAGGATCTTCTCGACGTCCTTGGCGGCGAGCGTGAAGTGGCGCTCGAGCTCGCGTGCCCGCTCGGCGAGCCGCGTCACGTCGCCCATCAGCAGGCCGACCTCGCGCTGGATGAGGCCCGCCTGCTCGCGCATCCGCACGTCCTTGAAGATCGCCTGCATGGTCTGCACGGCCAGCATCAGCATGTTGGGCGAGACGATCACGACGCGTGCCCGGTGGGCTCGCTGCAGCACGTCGGGGAAGCGCTCGTGCAACTCGGCATAGACCTGCTCGGAGGGCACGAACATCAATGCCATGTCCTGGGTCTCGCCCGCGATCAGGTATTTTCCGGCGATGTCGTCGATGTGGCTGGCGACGGCCGTGCGCACGCGCTGCATGGCGCCTTGCGTCTCCTCGGCCGTGCGGGCGAGGCGGAGCGCCTCGAAGCCTTCGAGCGGGAATTTCGCGTCGATCACCAACGGGGCGGGCGCCGAGGGCAGCCGCACCAGGCAATCCGGCCGCTTGCCGTTGGAGAGCGTCGCCTGGAACTCGAAGGCGCCGCGCGGCAGCCCGTCCTCGATGATCGCCTCCATCCTGAGCTGCCCGAAGGCGCCGCGCGCCTGCTTGTTGCCGAGCACATCCTTCAGCGACACGACCTGGCTCGACAGCTCGGTGAGGTTCGCCTGCGCAGTGTCAATGACGGCGAGGCGCTCGTAGAGGCGGGAAAGACCATCGGTCGTGCGCGCGCCCTGGTCAGAGAGGTTCTGGCCGAGGCGGTTGCCGGTATCGGCGAGACTCGCCGCCAGCCGCTCGGTGACCTTGTCGAGGCTCTGGCCCAGTCGGTCGCTGACGTGGTCGAGCCGCTGGTCGAGGGTCGCTCCGAGCTCGGTTTCGCGGCGTGAGGAGATGTCGGCAATGGTCGAGATCCGCCCTTTCAGCTCGGCGAGCTCGGCGCCCATCAGATCGCGGGCGAGGCGCAGCTCGGCACGCAGATTGTCGGCAGCGACCGTCTCGGATCGGCGCCGGCGCGCCGACAGCAGCAGAGCCAGGATTGCGAGCACGACCATGCCCGTACCGCCCGCCGCAATAGCCGTTGGCAGCACAGGATCGGCGAGCAAGGCCGCGAGGCTGGCCTGGAGGCGCTCGGCAAGCTGTTCCATAGGCTCCGATGATCCGATTCGGCCGGCAGGAACAAGGCGGCGTGCCGCGATCGGGCTATTCCGCTGGCTCGCCCGCCCGCGAGCGCTCCCCATCCTGCAGGGCCCGCCAGTCGACCTTGCCTGATGCAAGCAACGGCAATGCATCGAGGAAAGCGATCGCGGCGGGGACCTTGTAGCGGGCCATGCGGCTGGCGCACCAGGCGCGGATCTCGTCCCCGCTCAAGCTCGCCCGCGCCTCCTCGCGCGCAACCACGAACGCCTTCACCGTCTCACCGCGGCGGGCATCGCCGGCCCCCACCACGCAAGCCGCCTCGATGCCCGGATGGCCGTGCAGCAGCGCCTCGACCTCGGCGGGCCAGACCTTGAAGCCGGCCGCGTTGATCATGCGTTTCAGCCGGTCGACCAGGAAGAAGTAGCCCTCCTCGTCGACGAAGCCGAGATCGCCGGTGCGCAGGAACCGCTTGCCGTCGATCTCGATGAAGACGGCGGAGGAGGCCTCGGGATTGCGCCAGTAGCCGAGGAACACCTGCGGCCCCGAGATCACGATCTCGCCGGTCTCGCCGGGTGGCAGCTCCCGGTCGGTCTCGGGATCGATGATGCGGGAATCGACGCCGACGAAGGGAATGCCGAGGCATTGCCGTTTCGGCCGGCCCGGCGGATTGACGTGGGACGCCGCGATCGTCTCGCTGAGGCCGTAGCCCTCGATGTAGCTGAGGCCGGTCAGCCGCTCGAGCCGCGCGGCAACCGCTTCGGGCATCGCCGCCCCGCCGCCGCCGACCCAGGCGAGGCTCGAAAGTGCGTCCGGGTCGAGGTCCGGCCGGGCGAGCAGGTCGATCAGCATGGTGGTGATCAGGCGCCAGTGGGTGATGCGCTCGCTGCGCGTCAGCGCGAGCGCCGCGCCTGCGTCCCAGCGGGTGAGGATCACCATGCGGGCGCCTGTGTAGATGCAGGCGTTCATCGAGCCCTGCATGCCCGTCACATGGAACAGCGGCAAGGTCGACAGCACCGCCGAGTGCGGGCCAATCGGCGTCCAATGGGCGTAGCCGGCGATGTTGGCCATGACGGTGCGGTGCGAATGCATGCAGCCGCGTGGTTGGCCGGTCGAGCCCGAGGTGTAGGCGATCAGGCAGAGATCATCGGGCGCGACCTGGAGCGGGTGAGGTCGGGTGCCCACCGCGAGCGCGTCGGCCCAGGCGAGAAAGCCTCGGCCGGAATGCCCCCGGCGTGGCGCGCGCACGACCTCGGGGGCGGCAACCGGGGGATCGGCCGGGCAATAGTCCGAGTAGGTGGCGACCACCCCATGGTCGATGTCGCCACTCGCCAGCAGCCCTTCGACCGGCCCGATCAGGTCCTGCGCACAAATCACGACCCGCGCCCCGGTATCCTTGGCAACCAGCCGCAGCTCGGCCTCGCGCAGCATCGGATTGAGCGCGACCACGATCGCGCCAGCACGCAGGATGCCATAGTAGCCGATCACGAATTGCGGGCTGTTCTGCAGGTAGAGCAGCACCCGGTCGCCGGGCGCCACGCCGAGCTCGGCGAGCAGAGTGCCAGCCAATCGCTCGGTCGCCTCCAGCAGATCACCATAGCTGATGCGCGTGCCGTAGTAGTAGATCGCTTCGCAGTGGCCCGAGCGTGCCGCAGTGGCGGCGAGGTTCTCGAACACACTGTGCTCGGGCACCGCGACCGTGCGCGGCACGTGGCTCGGCCAGAACGGGAGGTGGCGCTCGCCCATGGCAACGACAGCTCCCGCCTCAACCCGTTGCCATCTTGACGTTGATCTCGCGTCCGCCGCTGACGTTGAGAAAGGTGCCGGTGATGTAGGACGCCTGGTCGGACGCCAGAAACAGCACTGCATTGGCGATGTCGGAGGGCAAGCCGATCCGCCCCAGCGGCACGATCCTGGCCGCCGCCTCCGCCGCCTTGCCCGGCCCGAAATCAGCGTCCAGCATGTCGGTCAAGGTGAGACCGGGGCGGATACAGCAGACACGGATGCCGGACTTGGCGACCTCCTTGGCGAGACCGAGCGTGAACGCATCGACCGCTCCCTTGCTCGCCGCGTAGATGACGTCGTTGGGCAAGCCCCCATAGACGGGCGAGATCGACGAGATGTTGATGATGACCCCGCCCTTGCCGCCGCGGTCGGTTGCCATGGCGCGCACCGCCTCGCGGGCTGCGAGCACGGTGCCGCGCACATTGACGCCGAAGACGAGGTCGAAATCCTCCGGCTTGCTGTCGGCGACGCTCGTCGGCACGCCGACACCGGCATTGTTGACGAGGACATCGGGTTTGCCGAAGGCAGCCACGGTCGCCGCGAACAGCCGCGCCACGTCCTGGTGCCGGGCGATGTCGGCCTGCACGGCCAGCGCTTGGCCGCCAGCCTTGCGGATCCCGGCAACGAGGGCGTCGGCCGCATCCTTGGCGCGGCTGTAGTTGATGGCGACCGCGTATCCGGCCGCGGCCGCCGAGCGGACGATCTGGGCTCCGATCCCGCGTGACCCGCCGGTCACGATCATCACCTTCGACATGGGGCGTCCTCGCGTGTGCTGCGGCCGACTGGCAATCAGCTAATCAGGTTTGCCGGGGAAGGCCAATATGGCGCTACCCAGAAACAAGATCCACCATTTCCGTCTCGCCCGCGCAGGCGGGCGTCCAGTCGAGCCGCAACTCAACGCGGTGACCGCACCCGGCCTGGATGCCCGCCTTCGCGGGCATGACGGAAGAGGAGGTCGTTTCATGCCGGTCACGTGCGCGAAAGCGCGCATGG
>JANPDA010000222.1:0-2897 GCA_031431235.1 Hyphomicrobiaceae bacterium | reverse complement strand
CGGATGAAGTCGAGGTGCAGCGCCGTCGGCTCGGGCGCTTCCTTCGGCCGGCGCGCCGCCCAGGCCTTGGCCTCGATGATATCGGGACCCGACAGCAGCCGGTTCTCCGGCTTGCCGGCGCCCTCCCACTCGCGCGCGCGCAACAGCAGCCGCGTGTGCTCGCGCAGCCAGTCGACATCGGTGTTGAGCGCGGTCACGAGCGCACGCAGGCCCGCCATGAACGAGCGGCCCTCGTCGAAGCGGACATAGTTGAGGGCTGCGAGCTGCGCCGGCACGGGCACGCCGCCCGTCTGCTGCCACAGCGCCGGCAGGATGCGCTTGGAATGCTTGTGCGCCTCATCGACCTCCCATTTGCAGATTTCGGAGGCGGCGGAGGCCGGCGAGATCACGAACACGATCGTATCGGCGTCCGCGATCAGGGCGCCCAGGCGCTTCTTCCACTCCTCGCCCTCGACGATCGAATGGCGGTCGATCATCGTCTCGAAGCCCGAAAAGCCGAGCCCATCCTCCAGCTCGTCGGCGAACGCCATGTCCGCGCGCGAGTAGGAGATGAAGACCTTGAATTTTTTCGCGTCCAATGCCTCGCCGGCCATGATCACCGCTCGACCAACACTGCGAACCGACGATCACAGTTAAGCACAGCCCGAACAATAACCGAATCATTTTCGCGAGCGGATGCGCTTCGGCGTAGGGTGCAATAGGCGCCTTCGCCGTATTGCACCTGCGGCTTGCGTTGCGATCCGGTGTGGTGCAATACGGCCTGAAGCAGGCCTATTGCACCCTACAGATCCCGTGCTCGACTTGACGACAAGACGGTGCGGTTATTGTTGGGAGTGTCCTGAGCACGCGAACGGAGCTTCAGGCAAACGCAACATGCGCAGGTGCAGTCGATCGACAGCTCTTAACCAGGGTTTAGTGAGGACCTGCTAGCTTCAGCCGTAATCGTTTCCGCTTTTGATCGGATAGTTGAGCGTGCGGCGTATCGAGCAAGGTGTCAGGGAGCGCTTCACCCGAGCGTTCGACGGCGCAAGGCAATGCTGCGCCGGCCTCGCCTCGGCTGGCGTCCGCGCCAGCCTGCCCACGCACCTGCTCGCGCTGTGCCTGCTGTTCACGCTGCTGGTGGCCGCCGCCCACGTGACGATCCGCCAGTCCTCGGCCGAGATGCTGAAGCGCGATGCACTGCGCACGGCGCAAGCCTGGATGCAGAGCCAGAGCGGACACCTCGACGAGATCGCCGCGGCCTTGCGCGGCGGCAACGAGCCGGGCGAGCTGGCGCGCCTCTTGGCCGTGGCGCCACGCAGCGGGGATATCGTGCATGTCATGCTTTACGACCGCGCGGGCCGCGTGCGGTTTGCGAGCGACGACACGCCGATCGTGGCGGCCGAGCACCATCGGCTGCCTACCGAGGTCGAGAGCGGCTATCCCACCGCCACCGTTCATGCCGGCAATCGGGGCTCCGGGGGACCCATCATCGCCGAGGTGCTGCTGCCGGTCCAGGTCGACGGCGAGGTGCTCGGCGCGCTCTGCATCGAAATCGACCAGAGCGACATGCGCGGCATGGTCCTGACGGTGCTGGGGGAGACGGCCATGTGGCTGGGCTTCATCCTGGCGGTTGCCTTCGGCGTGCCGTTCCTGGGCTACCTCATTCAGCTCCGGCGCAAGGCGAGCGCCGAGCGCGCGCTCGACTACCTCGTCCATCACGACACCCTGACCCAGCTCGCCAACCGGGCGACCTTCCGGAAACGGCTCGGGCTGTTGCTCGCTTCCGAGGCCGCAGCCGACCGCAGCCTTGCCGTCCACCACCTCGACCTCGACGAGTTCAAGGCCGTCAACGAGACCCATGGCCATGGCGCGGGCGACGAGCTGCTGCGCCAGGTGGCGATGCGCCTCAGCGAGACGCTGCGCGAGAGCGACTGCATCGCCAGGCTCGGCGGTGACGAGTTCGTGATCCTGCAGCAAGGCATCCGTGACCGCGCGCAGGCCGAGGCGCTGGCAGCCCGCATCGTGCAGGTGCTGACCGAGCGCTACGAGGTGCATGGCCAGCCGGTCCGGATCTCGGCGAGCGTCGGGGTGGCGCTGGCACCCGAGGACAGCGTCGACGCTGAAAAGCTGATGAGCTGCGCCGACCTCGCGCTCTATTTCGCCAAGGCGTCGGGCCGCAGCTGCTATCGCACCTTCGAGGCTTCGATGCATGCCGAGTTGCAGCAGCGCCGGGCGATCGAGGCACGGCTCAGGGCCGCAACCGAGGAAGGCCTGTTCGAGCTCGACTACCAGCCCTTCTACACGACGAAAAACCGCAGGCTCGCCGGCTTCGAAGCTCTGGTCCGGCTGCGCGACGAGCGCGGCGCTATGATCTCTCCGGCCGATTTCATTCCGATCGCCGAGGATATCGGCCTGATCGACGAGATCGGCGATTTCGTGATCGAGGAAGCCTGCCGCACCGCCGCGAGCTGGCCCGAGCACCTCAAGATCGCGATCAATCTGTCGCCGGTCCAGTTCCGTACGGGGGCAATCGTCGGCAAGCTCGCCGCGACCTGCGCCGCGACCGGCCTCGAGCCTTGCCGGCTCGAGGCCGAGGTGACGGAAGGCGTGCTGCTCGAGAACACCGAGAGCGTCAGCCGCCAGCTCAACGAGTTGAGAGCGCTCGGCGTCAGCATCGTGCTCGACGATTTCGGCACGGGCTATTCGAGCCTCAGCTACCTTTGGCAGTTCTCGTTCGACAAGATCAAGATCGACCAGTCGTTCGTTCGGGCGCTTGGCAAGAGCGGCAACGTCACCGACATCGTGGCCGCGATCGTGACGCTCGGACGGACGCTGAAAGCCAGGATCCTGGCCGAAGCGCTGCCGTTCATCCGCGCGTTCCACGCATCCACGCTGATCATCCGCTTCGGCGGCGG
>JANPDA010000221.1:0-4345 GCA_031431235.1 Hyphomicrobiaceae bacterium | reverse complement strand
CTTGCCCCGAGTGTGAAAGCGATCGCTTGCATTTCGACACTGTTGGCGATCGCGACCAACGTCCGGGAACGCCAGCACCCGCTTGCACCCCGTCTCGCCTCACCCCTATATGGCGCGACTTCCACGCATTTCCCACGAGCGGCGCGCAAAGAAGGCCTTGATGCTCGGCATCAAGCCGGAAAACATCTTCATCGAGGACCTGCGCGAGGAGTTCGTGCGCGACTTCGTGTTCCCGATGTTTCGGGCGAATGCGCTCTACGAGGGCGTCTATCTGCTCGGCACCTCGATCGCGCGGCCGCTGATCGCGAAAAGGCAAATCGAGATCGCGCGGGCGACGGGCGCGGATGGGGTAGCCCATGGCGCGACCGGCAAGGGCAACGACCAGGTGCGCTTCGAGCTGGCCTACTATGCGCTCGAGCCGTCGATCAAGATCATCGCGCCCTGGCGGGAGTGGAGCTTCAAAAGCCGCGAGCACCTGATCGAGTTCGCCGAGAAGCACCAGATCCCGATCGCCAAGGACAAGCGGGGAGAAGCCCCGTTCTCGGTCGATGCCAACCTGTTGCACTCCTCCTCCGAGGGCAAGGTGCTGGAGGATCCAGCCAAAACGCCGCCCGAGTACGTCTACCAGCGCACCATCAGTCCGGAGGAGGCGCCCGACAAGGCGACCGAGGTGCGGATCGGGTTTGTGAAGGGCGATGCCGTTTCGATCGATGGCAAGAAGTTTTCGCCCGCCGAGCTACTGGGGAAGCTCAACCAGCTCGGCCGCGACAACGGCATCGGGCGGATCGATCTGGTGGAGAACCGTTTCGTCGGTATGAAATCGCGCGGCATCTACGAGACGCCCGGCGGCACCATCCTGCTCGCCGCCCATCGTGCGATCGAGTCGATCACGCTCGACCGGGGCGCCGCGCACCTGAAAGACGAGCTGATGCCGCGCTATGCGGAGCTGATCTACTACGGGTTCTGGTTCTCGCCGGAGCGCGAGATGCTGCAGGCGATGATCGACAAGAGCCAGGAGCACGTGGAGGGTGAGGTGCGCCTCAAGCTCTACAAGGGCAATGTCATGGTGCTCGGCCGGGAGAGCGCGAAATCGCTCTACTCCAATGCCCTCGTCACCTTCGAGGACGACCGCGGCGCCTACGACCAGAAGGATGCCGAAGGCTTCATCCGGCTCAACGCGCTCCGGTTGAGGACGCTGGCGGCGCGGGGGCGGGGCTGAGCCGGCTTCGCGGATAAGCTTGAATAACAACTCTCTGAAAAATAGAGGATTTTCCTCGATCAGGCCCACCGAGAGGTCAGTCGCTGAAATGAATGTCGTCTGGGGTGCCAAATGAACGAGTCAGAACACTAGTGGCCTTGGCCGCCTCCGACATTCGAGCCGTTCCCGTTCGCCTCCTCCCCCTCCTCGATCCCCATTGCCCCGCCAGCCCTCTCGCCGCTAATCTCACTTCCATGCCCCAAGCTCAGACCCTCAAAATCGCGCTCGCCCAGCTCGATCCCGTCGTCGGCGACCTCGCCGGCAATGCGCAGAAGGTGCGCAACGCCCGTGCCGAGGCCGCGCGGCAAGGCGCCGACCTGTTGCTGATGCCGGAGTTGTTCCTGACCGGCTACCCACCCGAGGACCTCGTGTTGAAGCCGGCGTTCGTTCGGGCCGCGACGCAAGCGACCACGAGCCTTGCCGCCGACACGGCGGACGGCGGACCCGCCGTGCTGCTCGGCACCGTTTGGGCCGACGCCGGCAAGCTCCACAATGCGGTGGCGCTCCTCGACGGCGGGCGGATCGAGACGCTGCGCTACAAGGTCGACCTGCCGAATTACGGCGTGTTCGACGAGAAGCGCGTGTTCCAGCCGGGACCGATGCCGGGGCCGATTCCCTTTCGCGGCGTTCGGCTGGGCGTGCCGATCTGCGAGGACATCTGGGGCGAGGACGTGGTCGAATGCCTGACGGAGACGGGCGCCGAGATCCTGCTCGTCCCCAACGGCTCGCCCTATGCCCTCGCCAAGCACGATCTCCGCATGAATGTTGCGGTCGCCCGTGTCACCGAATCGGGCCTGCCCCTCCTCTACCTCAACCAGATGGGCGGGCAGGACGAGCTCGTTTTCGACGGCGCCTCATTCGTGCTCAACGCCGACCGATCACTCGCCCTGCAGCTACCCGCCTGGCAGGAGGCGATCACCACCACCACCTGGCAGCACGCCAAGGCCGGCTGGACCTGCCAGCCGGCGGGTCGGGCGCTGATCGAGGAAGGCGACCTCTCCGCCTATCTCGCCTGCGTGCGGGGCTTGCGCGACTATGTGGACAAGAACTGCTTCCCCGGCGTTGTGCTCGGCCTGTCGGGCGGCATCGATTCGGCGCTCGTCGCGGCCATGGCGGCGGATGCGCTTGGACCCAAGCGCGTGCAGGCGCTGATGATGCCCTATCGCTACACCTCGAACGAGAGCCTCGAGGACGCCGCCCGATGCGCCGAGGCGCTCGCCATCCGCTACGACATCGTGCCGATCCATGCCCCGGTCGACGGATTCATGCAAACGCTCGAGCCGCTGTTCCGGGGCCGTGCGGCCGACACAGCCGAGGAGAACCTGCAGTCACGCGCGCGCGGCTCGATCCTGATGGCCGTCTCCAACAAGCTCGGCTCCATGCTGCTCACCACCGGCAACAAGAGCGAGATGAGCGTCGGCTATGCGACGCTCTACGGTGACATGAACGGCGGCTTCAATCCGATCAAGGACCTCTACAAGATGCAGGTCTATGCGCTCTCGCGGCTGCGCAACGCCGGGCGGCCGAAGGGGTGTCTGGGGCCCGATGGACCGGTGATGCCCGAGAGCATCCTGACCAAGGCGCCGACCGCCGAGCTGAAGCCCAACCAGACCGACCAGGACACGCTGCCGCCCTATCCGGTGCTCGACGACATCCTGCACGGCCTCGTCGATCATGAGCTGTCGCTGCCCGAGATCGTGGCGCGCGGCCACCCGATCGAGACCGTCCGGCGGGTCGAGCGCATGCTCTATCTCGCCGAGTACAAGCGCCGGCAGGCCGCCCCGGGCGTCAAGATCTCGGAGCGCAACTTCGGCCGCGACCGCCGCTATCCCATCACCAACAAATTCCGCGAGCCGATCGGCTGAGCGGAGTTGCCGAGGTCGACCAAGGCTTCACCAACCCGAGCCCGGTTGGAAGATCCCGGCTCGAATGCCAGGGCTGGCTCGGCGCGGCCACGAGGTGTGGGTCTGGTTGCGAGCTTCTGCTCGGAATGCCCCAGGTCGAGCTTGCACGGTCCTTGCATCACGGTCGGCAGGACACTGCCGCCGCCGATCACATTCGCTTTGTCGCGAGGCGAGCAGTCCGCAGGTATGGGCACACTCGAGGATAATCTCATGGCGAAAATTCGCGGTACGAACAACGCGGACCTGCTCCGCGGCACCAACGACAATGATCAGATCTACGGCCTCAGCGGGCTCGACCAGCTCTTCGGCAAAGGCGGCGACGATCTGCTCGATGGCGGCACGGGCAACGACTCGCTCGGCGGCGGCTCGGGCAACGATCGCCTGCTTGGCGGCGACGGCCGCGATACCCTCGACGGCGGCAGCGGTCGCGACAAGCTCGACGGCGGCGATGGCAACGATCGCATGCGGGGCGGTGCCAGCACCGACAGCTTGACCGGCGGCAATGGCAACGACACGCTGTTCGGCGGCGACGGCGACGACGGCTCCCTGAAGGGCGGCAATGGCAGGGACCGTCTGGCCGGCGAGCGAGGCGAGGACCGGCTGCTCGGCGGCGCTGGCCGCGATACGCTGGAAGGTGGCGACGGCGCCGACCGGCTGCACGGCGGCCACGATGCGGATGTCCTCACGGGTGGCGCGGGCTCGGACTGGTTCATCTTCGACGAGCTCGACAGCCCGTTCGCCGTCGGAACCTATGACGTCATCACCGATTTCCAGGACGGCACCGACAGGATCGACCTCTCCTCGGTCGGCGGCGCAACCTTCCAGAACAACATCGGCTTCACCTACAATGGCCAGCAGGTGACCGGCGCCCTCGTCGACTTCGGCGCGATCACCCAGAACCGCATCCTCATTCTGAACGTCAATACGATCGATCCTTCCGATTTCATCTTCTGATCGACAACGGCAAGCGCGGGCGAACGAGCCCGCGCGCATTGCCTTGACAGCGAGCGTCCGGCCCTCCTAGTGTTCTGACTCATTCATTCGGTACCCCAAATGAATGGCCAGCCCACTAGGGCCTGTCGTCAGTTGAGCCAGAACAGTACGCAAACGAGCGCCACCGCCGCAAGGAAAGTGTTCGCGAGCTTGTCGTAGCGCGTTGAGATGGCGCGGAATTGCTTGATTT
>JANPDA010000220.1:0-3241 GCA_031431235.1 Hyphomicrobiaceae bacterium | reverse complement strand
AGAGGTCGAGATACCGCCCGAGGGAGCTCCGGGCCTCGCTCACGCTTTCGTAGGCATGCAGGTACACCTCCTCCTATTTGATGGTCCGCCAGAGCCACTCGGCGAGCTGACTGCGGTCGATGTCGAGGCCGGAGCGGGCGTAGATGCGAATTCCGAAGCGAGCTCGGCTCATCCTTCCATGCCTCAGCCATCGGCCCGGGAGGCCGACATGGAGGCCAACCGGTTTGCTGTCGACACGCTGCTCCCAGATGCCGAGAGCAGCACACGACTGCGCGACCTCCGCGATGCCTATCACCGGTGGTGCGCGGCTCGCGGGCTCGAGCCTCTGTCGGATCGCGAGATTGCCGCGGCCCTCCATGCGCTGTTCGCCCGACCGGCGGCACGGAAGACGACACATTTCACTTCGTCGAGACAGTGCTTTCCTTGGCGCACGCGACCATCACCGATTTTACCGTCGGCGGCATTGAAGACGAGATCGAGGTCAGGACTGATGTCGGCTTCAACGAGAATTTCCAGGATATACTCGATCATTCGACCCAGGTCGGAGCAAATACGCTTATCGACATGGGATTTGAGAACACGATCACACTCCTGGGTGTCGATCGCTCCAACCTGACGGCCGCAGACTTCGTGTTCGAGTAGCCGAGGCGCAGTGTGTCCCGCCTTCTGTCGCGATGACAGTAACCGGACGTGTGGCAACAAGACAAGCGACGTAGGCGTCTTTGGCAGAGATGGTGCAGGTTTCTCGGACGTCGGCATGGGCGGCGGCGCGGCTGGCTCGGGCCGACGTTCATGGGTCAAGCGGTACGATTCCCACGCACGTCCTCGGCCAGCTCGTAGCCGGCGGACCGCTTGGCGCGGGCGGCATCTTACTCCCTGATAGGGATGGAATCGAGCCAGGGCTGAGATCTGTCGGTTCGGGCCAGAAGGGGCTATCGTAACACCTAGACCACAGCCACGATGACGTGTGCCTGAATTTTGGCAGCAACCTCGCCCCGGCCATGTCGGTCCGCAATCGCGGATGCGACCCAGTCGGTTGCAAATTCCAATTTTCCCGCGTCTCTGGCCTCGATTTCTTTACGAAGAGGAGTTCCCTGACAATAGGCAACAGCAGCAATGCGCGGTGCGGATGCGCGGCTTTGCTCGGCTCTCGTCTCTATAACCACACGGGAGAAACCTGCCTGCTCCAACTCGCTACGGATCAGAGCTGTATCGTAGTAACCGTGCGGCGTGCGTGCCAAGAAGCGCGGCGGATCGTCCGGAAAGATCTTTGCGAGAGCATTCGTCACATCATGCGCAAAAACGTTCTCCTCGATGCGATCCCATACGTTGAACAAGAAGTGTCCTCCGGGCTTCAGGACCCGCCTTGCTTCGCGATAGCCGGATGTACGGTCGGGAAAGAACATCGCGCCGAACTGGCAACAAACGAGATCGAAAGTCGCATTTTCAAACGGCAGCGCCAGAGCATCCGCTTGGCGCCATCTGATCCGAGTGTCGAGAGGTTGTCGCGATGCGGCGTAGTCGACCATCGGCTGGTTCAGGTCGGTTACGATGTAGGTTGCGCCCCGGGGCAGGCTTGGCGCCAAGGCGCGGGTGACAACCCCGCTGCCCGCGGCGGTTTCCAATACGGCGCTTGGCGACAAGGACGCTGCGCGTCGCGCAATATCCGCAGCGTACGGCTCGAAAATCAACGGCACCATAAAGCGGTCGTAGTTTTCCGGAATCGAGCCGGCGAACATCTTGTCGGATTCCAACATGGCTCATCACCCATCATGTGTTCGATGACTCGGATGACTACCATAAGCGCCATTTGCGGAATAGCACGCCACGCCGGGATTTTCGTCCGCGCGGGCGGGATTGGGGAGGCATGCCGGCACGAATTGGCCGAGGTGTTCCCGCAACGAAGCACCCGACGAATCGGAGCGCGACATGCCTCTGCGCGAGACCTTGTCGGGAACCATATTCAAGACGTACTTTTCCCTCGGCGTCGTCGTGTCGGAGACGCGCCTTCGCCACGATGCCGACGGCGACATCCCCCTCTCCTGCATTCTGACCTCGGCGTCGTCGTGGCGAAGCGCGTTGCTCGCCCATCCAGTCCGAGTTGCGCATCCAACCGCAGAGTTTCATGTCGATTTTGCCAGAGGCTCCGCGTGAGATCAATACGATAGGGCCACGTGGCGGCTGGTGACGCAGCTGTTGGGTAGGCCTCGTGAACGAAACAGTGCCGATCTGCGTTTCCGCCCGTGAGCGATGCCCCGACTGCCCCGGTCCAGCCCTCACTGAAGCTGGCTGGTGAGCGTGCGGCAGGCGCCCCGGGCAAGCCCGGGAGCAACAGTCTCAGAGAGGCGATGGGTAGGGATGGGCAACGTACTGCAGATTGTCTGCCGCGTGGTCGGCCTGGGGCTGACGTGCGCTATGCTGGCGGCCTGTGCCGTCTCTGGGGCCGGCGAGCCGACTCTGGCGTCCTACGGCCCGCAGGATGACGGAGCCTTCGTCATCGAAGCGATACGGCCGCGGTACTTGCGGCCGGCAGCATTGCGCACGCTGGTGCCTTTCGCGGAACCCTACGAGGCGGGCACCATCGTCGTCGACACGGGGGCCCGCTACCTTTACCTGGTCGGCCAGGACGGCATGGCGCTGCGCTATGCGATCGGCGTCGGGCGCGAGGGCTTCCAATGGAGCGGGGAGGCCACGATCGGACGCAAGGAGGCCTGGCCGATCTGGGTTCCACCTGGCGAGATGATTGCTCGTCAGCCCGAGCTCGCGCCCTATCGCGACGGCATGCCTGGCGGCCCGGGCAATCCGCTCGGCGCACGAGCCCTCTACCTCTACCAGGGCGGCCGCGACACGCTCTTCCGTCTGCACGGCACGCGCGAGCCCTGGTCGATCGGCAGGCAGGTGTCGAGTGGCTGCATCCGTCTCTTCAACCAGGATATCGTCGATCTCTTCGAGCGCGTCGCCGCCGGCACCCGCGTCGTCGTGCTGGCGCAACCCCCCTCGTTCGGCGCCGTCGAGGTCGCGGCTTCCGGCTGGATCGGCCAGCCCGAGATCCGTGGGGATGTGCTGCCCATCGGCCGGTCCAACCGGCGGTGAGCTGGCAGCCGTCGGCCGTGCAGATCTGCCCTAGTGGCCTGAATCTCCTAAAGCGAGGGATACAGGCTTTTCAGCTTCACACGGGCGTCGGCGGTCGTGAAGTGCCAATTGGCCTTGGCGTTGTGGGTATTGCGGCGCGTGCGCCACG
>JANPDA010000219.1:0-5400 GCA_031431235.1 Hyphomicrobiaceae bacterium | reverse complement strand
TCGCCGATGGTCTCGGCAAGCCAAGGCCGGCTGACATGCGGGTCTTGCGCTCCATTACGGCCCTGACACTCTGCCTCCTGCTGACCACTGGCGCCCGCGCAGCCGAGACGCCCACCGCCACGTTCCCAACCGGCCTCGCCGACGATCCCGCCTTCGCTGCATTCGATGCCGGCAACTACGCGGCAGCGCTGAAGGCTGCCCAGCAGGCCGCCGCAGCCGGCGAGCCGGCAGCCCATACGCTGCTGGGGCGCATGCTCGCCGAGGGGCTCGGCGTCGCCCGCGACCTGAAGGCGGCAGCGGCCTGGTACCGCAAGGGCGCCGAGCTGGGCGATCCCAACGCCAAGCTCGCGCTCGGCAATCTCTATGCCGCAGGCGCGGGCGTACCGCGCGACCTGAAACTGGCCGCTGACCTGTATGAGGCCGCCGCCACCGCCGGGATCGACGTCGCCGAGTACAACCTCGCTCTCGTCTACGCCCAGGGCGTCGGCCGCCCGGCCGATATGGCAAAGGCCGCCGAGCTGTTGCTGCGGGCTGCCAAATCGGGTCATGCGCAGGCCCAGTACGACCTCGGCGCCCTCTATGCGAGCGGGGCGGGCGTCGAGAGGAGCGACGAGGAGGCCGCGCGCTGGATCTCGCAAGCCGCCGAGCAGGGACTGACGGACGCCCAGCTCGAATATGGGGTGATCCTCTTCAAGGGCCGCGGCGTCTTCCCCGATCAGGCGCGCGGGGCCTATTTCTTCCTCGCCGCCGCCGAGAAGGGTAATCCGATCGCCCAGAACCGGCTGGCGCGGCTCTATGCCCGTGGCGTCGTCTTCAGCAAGGACCTGGTCGCCGCCGGGAAGTGGCACCTCTTGTCGCGCGAGGCCGGCGTCAGCGACTTCGAGCTCGATGTCTTCCTCGCCGCCCTGAAGCCCGAGGAACGCCAGCGCGCCGAGATCGAGGCCGACCGCTGGCGGCAACGGCAGCTGGGGCTGGAGTAGAGCGCACAACCGGGCGAGGCGGCGTCGGTCTGGCCAGCCAAATCGGTCTGCACCTGCGAGCAGACTGCGGCAGAATCGAATACTGCGCCGCTGACAATATCACCACATGGTCGCGGTCGTGGCTCGTGATGGCGACCGGCTCCAGCCTCGACGTGTCGATCGTCTGTCCGAGCTTCTGGTGCAGCTCGCCGGAGGTCCCACGCACGTCATTCCGTCTCCACGAGCTATCTGAATGATAGATCGGCAGCCTCTGTTCGGGCTCACAGCACACACGCCAGCCGCAACCCGTCGAGCACCGCCGTGTGGATGTTGCGGCTCGATGCGGCGTCGCCGATGCGGTGGAGCTCGAAGCCGCCGCGGCCCGACGATGGTTGCGGGCGGCCGGCGATGAGCGCGTCGAGATCAGTGACGCCATCGTTGGCCGAGGCCGATCGCAAGGCGCGGAACACCTCGTCCGCCGGCACCGTGCCGTGCTCGACCACGACCTGTCCGGCCGTCTCGACCACCTGGTCGCCGGTCAGCTCATTTACGAACACAGCCTGCAGCCGGTTGCCCTCGCGGGCGACGCGCACGAGCCGCAAGTCGAACTGCATCGGCAGCCCGATCTCATAGGCACGGCGCTTCCAGACCGCCTGATCAGGGCCGGTCAAGTCCATGCCCATGTGGTCGTCGAGGGTAACGAGACGCGCCGTCCGGCCTGCCGCGAGCACCGTCTCGGCCGCGATCAGCGCGGTGTGCCGGCCGGTGCCGTCATAGACGATCACGTCGTCGCCGGGGGCGACGCTGCCCTCGATCAGGTCCCAGGCGCTGGTCGCATGCTCGTGGCCATCGAGCCACGCGAGGTCGGGCGTGCCGCCGGTTGCCATCACGACGACGTCGGGAGCCTCGGCCGCGATGTCGCCAGCCTCGGCAAAGCTGTTGAGCCGGACCTCGACGCCGAGCCGCTCGAGCTCGGCTGCCCGCCAGTCGATGATGCCGACCAGGTCGCGCCGCCAGCTGCCGCGGGTGGCGAGCCTGACCTGCCCGCCGAGCGCATTGCCCGCCTCGATCAGCACCACCTCGTGGCCGCGCTCGGCTGCGACGCGAGCCGCTTCGAGCCCGGCTGGCCCGCCGCCCACCACCACGACTTTCTTGCCTGGTGTCGCCGACCGCTCGATCCGCTGCGGCAGCTTCAGCTCACGCCCGGTCGCGGCATTGTGGATGCAGGTCGGCCGCGTGGGCCCGCGGCAATAGTTGGCGCCGATGCATGGCCTGATGCGGTCCGCCTCGCCCCGGATCAGCTTTTCGACGAGGTGGGGATCGGCGATGTGGGCCCGCGTCATGCCGGCCATGTCGATGAGGCCGTTTGCGATGGCGTGACGCGCCGTCGCGAGGTCCGTGATCCGGGCCGCGTGGAACACCGGCAGCTTTACCTCGCGTTTGAAGGCGGCGGCCTTGTCGAGCCAGGGCCCGATGGGTGATTCCATGCCCGGCATGTTGTCGATCGTCAGCGCGATCGCCACGTCGATGCGCCCATAGATGGCATTCCAGAAGTCGAGGACGCCGGAGCGCTCGAACACGCGTGCGATCTCGAGGCTCTGCTCGAAGCCGAGCCCTTCCGCGTGACCTTCGTCGACGACGAAGCGGAAGCCGACGATGAAATCATCGCCGACGCGCTTCCTGATCGCCTCGTAGACCTCGAGGGGAAAGCGGCAGCGGTTCTCGATCGACCCGCCATAGCGGTCCGTGCGCCGGTTCAGGAGAGGCGAGAGGAACTGGCCCATCAGATGTCCGCCACCCAACGTCTCCAGGCCATCGAGCCCGCCCACCTTGCAGCGCCAGGCCGCGTCCGCGAAGGCCTTCACCACGCGCCGGATATCGTGCTCGTCCATCTCGCGCGCAAAGCTGCGATGCAGCGTCTCGCGGCTGTGGGAGGGAGCGATTGGCGGCAGCATATGGTCGAGATAGGCATCCGCCCGCTGGCCCAGATGCGTGATCTGGCACATCAGTGCGGCGCCTTGCGCGTGGATGCGCTGCGAGAACCGCTCGAAATGGGGAATGATGGCGTCATCGCCCACGTTGAGCTGCTGGAACACGTTGGGGCTGTCGGGGGCGACATTGGAGGAGCCGCCGAACATCGTGAGCGCCAAGCCGCCCTTGGCCTTCTCCTCGTGGTAGGCCTGATAGCGCTCCTTCGGCAGCCCGCCCTCCTCCAGGCCGCAAGCATGGCTGGTGCTCATGATGCGGTTGCGCAAGGTCAGGTGTTTCAGCTCGAAGGGCTGCAGCAGCGGGTCCTTGGACCGGATCGGATCGGCAGGGCCTTGCTTCGTCGCCATCGCGACCTCCTGTTGCTGCGCACCGATGCCAACCTCGCTGAAGCCGGCCACGCGTGCAAGCCGGCTGCCGGCATGGCGGATCGGAGAATTCGGGCAATCACCACTCGCGGGCGAGCGGCCGGCCCTCGAAAATCTCACCGATCCGGTTGCGGGCTCCCGGCGCCAGATCGACCGGCAAGCCATCGACGGGGAAGAAACGCGCTTCCGCGATCTCGCTCGACGGCGCGGGGATGGTCGGCCGCTCCCAGCCGCGCACCACGAACACGACCACATGATCGCCGGGGAAGCGCGCGAAGTTGGTGAAGATGCCATGCAGCACCGGCGGAACGGTGACGACAACCCCCGTCTCCTCCATCACCTCCCGGCCCATCGCCGTTACGGTCGCCTCGCCCCATTCGACCCCGCCGCCCGGGAAATGCCAGCCCGGCCGGTAGCCGTGACGCACCAGCAGCACACCCCCGGCGCCATCGATCACCACGCCCTGCGCGCCCATGGTCAGCCCGCGCCGCATCCGCCAGTAGGGCCTGAGCGCCATGTACATCAGCCGGTTGAGCCCGGTCCGTCGGTCCATCGCAATTTCCCTTGCGTGCAATCGCCGCTTCAAGCCTCGAGCGCGATCTGGCAGGTTGCCGGCACCCATGACAACCCTCGCCCACATCTCCGACATCCATCTCGCGCCGCTCGCGCGGCCGCGGATCCTCGACATCTCGCTGAAGCGCCTGACCGGCTACGTCAATTGGCACCGTCGGCGCAAGCGCATGCACCGGGCCGAGACCCTGGCGCTGCTGATCGCGGACTTGCAGCGGCACCGGCCCGACCAGATTCTCGTGGGCGGCGACCTCACCAATATCGGGCTGCCGGCCGAGCTGGCGGCCGCCGCACGCTGGCTGAAGGGGCTCGGAGCACCAGAGCGGATCACTGTGGTGCCAGGCAATCATGATTGCTATGTGCGACTGGTGCGCGATCCCGGGATCGCACGCTGGTCGCCCTGGATGAGCGGGGACGATCATCCCCTCGCAGTTGGCGAGCAGCCGCGCTTTCCGTTCGTGCGGCGGCGCCAGGACGTTGCCATCGTCGCGCTATCCTCTGGCGTGCCGACGCCGGTGTTCATGGCGACCGGGCGGCTGGGGGCTGGGCAGATCGAGGCGGCCGGGCGAATGCTGGCTGAATTGAAGGCCGAAGGGCTGTGCCGGGTGGTGCTCATCCATCACCCGCCGCTGCCGGGCCTCGCCAAGCCGACCCGCGCGCTCGCCGATGCGGGTGCCTTTGCCTCGATGCTCGCCCGGCAGGGCGCCGAGCTCGTGGTGTTCGGCCACAACCACAGGGCGATGCGCACCCATGCCGCCGGCCCCGACGGTCCGATCCCCGTCATCGGTGTTCCGGCCGCTTCCGCGACGCCGCCGCTGCACGACCCGCCCGCACGTTGGAACCTGTTCCACATCGATCGCAGGAACGGCCGCTTCCGGATCGAGCTGACCGGACGCCAGGTGAGCCCGTCGGGCGATACCATGGAGGAGGCGGAACGGGTCGTGCTGAGTGGGGGATGACGTGCTTGCCAGCCGGCTGCTCCCGTGGGATCTTCGATCAAGCTCACCGCGATCGGAAAGATCCATGCTCCTCTACATCACCGTCGGCAGCAACGATATCCCGCGCGCCCAGCGCTTCTACGATGGGGCGCTCGCCGCGCTCGGCCTGGAGCGGTTGGAGACGTTCGAGCACGAGGCGGGCTATGGCACGAAGGGCGAAAAGCGCTGTCGCTTCTGGGTGAATAGGCCCTACGACAAGCGGGCGGCCGGTGTCGGCAACGGCTCGATGACGGCGTTCGAAGCGACGAGCCGGGCGGCGGTCGATGCCTTCCACCGGGCGGCGCTCGAGCATGGCGGGAGCGATGAGGGCAAGCCCGGTCTCAGGCCCTATCACGCTCATTTCTACGCCTGCTACGTCCGCGATCCAGATGGCAACAAGCTGTCGGCGGTCTACGAGAAGCCGGTTTGAGCTAGTGTTCCGGCGCATTCATTCGATTCCCGTTTCCCCGGGAGCCGCGCAGCGGCTACCCGGGGCCCAGAGCCCGGAACTCCTGGGTCCCGGCTGGCGCTTCGCGCCGC
>JANPDA010000218.1:0-20307 GCA_031431235.1 Hyphomicrobiaceae bacterium | reverse complement strand
GGATCGACGCATACTCGTTAAACGTCAGATCCGAGCACTTCTAGCCGACGATCAGAGGTCAAGCAAAGCACTTATGCGCTCTTGGACGCGTCAAGTCATTCACGGCGATCACAAGCGGGCCAACATTTTGCTTCCGCTGTTCTCTTGGTACCCGGGTGGTGCCCAGAGCTCCTCGATCCGCTCTCCCCATCACCTAACCCCTTGATTTTGTTGGCGCTCCCTACGGGAATCGAACCCGTCTTACCAGATTGAAAATCTGGTGTCCTGACCGATAGACGAAGGGAGCGGGCCGCGATGGCTCGGCAACGGCGCCCATATAGGTGGCTTCGGCCCCAATTGGCAAGCGGGCATGGGCTACGATCAGCCCTTGGCGACCGCACGGCGGCGACGTTTGGGCTTCCCGGCATCCACGACGTGGCCCTGCTCCGTTCCGATCTCGGCGAGGCGGGCATCGAGCTGGGCGCGGCGATCTGCGTCGAGCCGGGCCGTCAGCACGCTCCAGCCGTCGTCTCGTTCGACGCGGGCGGTGACCTCGGCCTTGTCATAGAGCCAATGCACGAGCTTGCCCTGGGCGGGGCTGAGCGCGATGTCGATGATCTCGCCTGCGCCCGGCAGACGCCGAGCGATCTCGGCAAGCAGCGGGTCGATGCCTTGCCCGGTGATGGCGGAGGCCAGGATCGCCGGCGGATCGCGTCGCGAGGCGAGATGGGCCATCTCCTCCCCGCGCTCGGGTGCGATCAGATCGGACTTGTTCCAGACCTCGATCACTCGCGTCTCCGCGGCTGCCAAGTCGATACCGAGCTCTGCCAGCACCGTCTCCACGTCCTTGGCCTGCGCCTCGCTCTCGGCGTGGGCGATGTCGCGCACATGCAGGATCACGTCGGCGGCGATCACCTCTTCCAAGGTTGCGCGGAAGGCGGCGATCAGGCTCGTCGGCAGATCGGAGATGAAGCCGACCGTATCCGAGAGCATGATCCGGCGCCCGGACGGCAGCTTCACCTCGCGCATGGTCGGGTCGAGGGTTGCAAACAGCATGTCCTTGGCGAGCACGCCAGCGCCCGTCACCCGGTTGAACAGGGTCGACTTGCCCGCATTGGTGTAGCCGACCAGCGCAACGACAGGATATGGCACGCGCTCGCGCCCACCGCGATGCAGCTCGCGCGTGCGCACGACGCTCTCCAGCTCCTTCTTGATCGCATCGATGCGGTCGCCGATCAGGCGCCGGTCGGTCTCGATCTGGGTTTCGCCAGGACCGCCCAGGAACCCGAAGCCGCCGCGCTGGCGCTCCAGATGGGTCCATGTCCGCACCAGCCGGCTCTTGTGCCAGGTCAGATGCGCCAGCTCGACTTGCAATTGCCCTTCGCGGGTCCGCGCCCGCCGCCCGAAAATCTCCAGGATCAGGCCGGTGCGATCGAGCACCTTGGCATTCAGCTCCTTTTCGAGATTGCGCTGCTGGCCGGGCGAGAGCGCGAAATCGATCACCACCAGCTCGATCTCCTGCTCGGCAATCAGCGCCTTCAACTCGGCGAGCTTGCCGGTG
Source organism: Hyphomicrobiaceae bacterium (assembly GCA_031431235.1). Classification (GTDB taxonomy): domain Bacteria; phylum Pseudomonadota; class Alphaproteobacteria; order Rhizobiales; family Hyphomicrobiaceae; genus JANNSW01. Next base: position 18,767 of record JANPDA010000218.1, on the reverse strand, counting down.
CCGATCAGGGTCGCGGGACGGATGCGCGCGAGCGGAATGAGACCTTCGGCCCGGATATCGAGATCGATCGCCGCCGCCAGCCCGATCGCCTCGGCCAGCCGTTCGGCCGGCGCACGGATGCTGGCATCGTGGGCCGCCGCATTGCGCTTGGCGACCCGTGGACGATAGGGCAGGTAGACCGCAGCCCGTGTCGGCGCCTTGGCGGAGTCGGTTGCCGGCTTGCCGCCGCGTGGTCCCTTGGGAGCGGCGGCGGCTTCTGGATCATCCTCGTCGATCAAGGACCTGAACCCTCCGGAGTTTCGCCGTCCATGAGATTGACGGGCGCTCCCGGCATGATGGTGGAAATCGCATGTTTGTAGACGAGCTGGGAATGCCCGTCGCGGCGGAGCAGCACGCAGAAATTGTCGAACCAGGTGACAACCCCCTGGAGCTTCACCCCGTTCACCAGGAAGATGGTGAGCGGCGTCTTCTGCTTGCGTACGTGGTTGAGGAATGTGTCTTGCAGGCTCTGCGGCCGCTCGGAAGCCATGTTGTTGTTTCCGTCTTTTTGCTTGGGCAGGATCGTACTTCCGACGGCGTTGGTACCACAGCTGGCCGGCGAATTCATCACCTCGTGTGCATAACTTTCGATCCATGCCTCGAAGGCGGCCAAACAGGCTCGATCACGAAAGCTGGGCCATGGTGAAAAACAGCTCGCGCAGGCGCAGTGTCGTCGCGCCGGGCTTGCCGTCTCCCACAGGCTTGCCGTCGATGCGGACGACGGGCGTCAGATAGTTGCTGGCGCTGGTGATGAAGGCTTCCTTGGCGGCCAGAGCCTCGGCGACGGTGAAGGCGCGCTCCTCGACCTCGATCTGGACGCTTTCGATCAGCCGCATGACGACGCCACGCGTGACGCCGCGCAGGATGCCGAACTCGGCCGGCCGGGTCACGAGCTTGTCGTCCTTGGTGACGATCCAGGCATTGCTGGAGGCGCCTTCCGTCACGAAGCCGGCGGCATCGACCAGCCAGGCTTCCTTGGCACCGGCCTCCTTGGCGATCTGCTTGGCGAGCACCGCCGGCAGCAGCTGCGTCGACTTGATGTCGACCCGCTCCCAGCGCTGGTCGGGGAGCGTGACGACCGCGATGCCGGTGCGGGCCGCTTCGGCGAGACGCTCGCGCGGAATGCGCCGTGCGAGGCACATGACGGTCGGGGCGACCTTGGCCGCATCGGGGAAAGCGAAATCCCGTGGTGCGCTGCCGCGCGTGATCTGCAGGTAGACGATGCCGTCGGCGACGCGATTGCGCCTGACCACCTCGCGCATGATCCGCCCGAGCGCGAGGTCGCTGCAGGGCCGCGGCAGCCGGGTCTCGCGAAAAGAGCGATCGAGCCGCTGCAGATGGGCAGCCTCATCGACGAGGCGCCCATGATCGATCAGGCAGACCTCGTAGATCGCGTCACCAAACAGAAAGCCGCGATCCTCGGCATGGACGCCGGCATCGGCATAGGGCAGGTAGCGGCCGTTCACGTAGACGATGCGGGTCATCGCGAAGGCTCCTTCGTGGGAGGTGCGGCCCGATCGGGGGCCGGTCGTGACCCTCAAAAATATTCGAGGCTCACGCTGAACATACGCTCGACGTCGCGGACGTGCTCGGAGGTGGCGAACACGATCGCGCGGTCCTTGGCCTGCAGCTCGGTCGAGCCGGTCGGGGTGATGATCTTGCCGTCGCGCAGAATCGCGCCGAACCGCACGCCCTCCTTCAGGCGCAGCTCGCGCAACGGCCGGCCGACGATGGGCGCCGTCTCGAAGGCTTCCGCCTCGATCAGCTCGGCCTGGCCGTTGCTGATGGAGAACACGCCGCGGATGCGCCCACGCCTGACGTGCTGGAGGATCCGCGAGATGGTTATCGTCCGCGGATTGACCTGCGCGCCGATGCCGAGCGAGCGCACGACCGTCGAATAGCTGGGGCTGTTGATCAGGCACAAATTGCGCAGGCACCCGAGCTGGCGGGCGAGCACGCAGGTGAGGATATTGACCTGATCGTCGTTGGTGACGGCGACGATCGTATCGGTGCGCGTGATGTCGGCCTCGCGCAGCAGCTCCTCGCTCAAGGACGAGCCGTGCAGCACCACGGTGCGGGGCAGCATGGCGGCGATCTCGGCGGCGCGCTGCCGGTTGAAATCGATCACCCGGGTCTGAATGTTGGGATAGCGCTTCTCGATTTCGCGGGCGACGTAGAGCCCAATATTGCCCCCGCCAGCGATCACCACCCGGCGCGACTGCTGCTCGTCGTGACCGAAGATCTTGAGCGTGCGACCGACCTGGTTGTGCGGGGCGACGAAGAAGGCATCGTCGCCCACGAGCAGCTGGTCGTCCCGGTGCGGCACGAAGATCCGGCCCTCGCGAACGATGGCGACGATCGCGACCGGCAGATCCGGGAACAATTCCGACAATTGCTTGAGCGGCGTATCGACGATCGGGCAGCCTTCCTCACAGCGCACGCCCACACCGGCGACCTGGCCGTCGGCAAAGCTCATGGTCTCGAAGGCGCCCGGCAGGTTGAGGCGGCGCAGCACCACCTCGCCCACCTCGAGCTCGGGCGAGATGGTCACGTCGATCGCCATGTTCTCGCGGGCGAACATATGTCTCCATTGCGGATCGAGGTAGCTCTGGGCCCTGACGCGCGCGATCTTGGTCGGGATGTTGAAGAGGGAATGCGCGATCTGGCAGGCGACCATGTTGATCTCGTCGTGCAAGGTGACCGCGATGATCATGTCGGCATCGCCAGCACCCGCTGCCGCGAGCACTTCGGGGTGCGAGCCGTGGCCGAGAATGCCGCGCGCCTCGAGGTTGTCGTTGACCCGCTGCACCAGCTCGCCCGAGATGTCGATGACCGAGACATCATTGCCCTCGGCCGACAGCCGCTCGGCAATGCCGTAGCCGACCTGACCGGCTCCACAGATGATGACTTTCATCGCTGCTCTTCTTTTCTGCGGGTAGCGGGCCGAAGGGGAGGTTGCACCGGCAGGCTCAGGACACCGACGACAATAAACGAATGGAATTGAAGCGTATGCAGTCCGCCCAGCCGTTTTCCCGGCCAAGCGACCAGCGGGAGCGCGAGAAGCCGGGACCTAGCATGAAAAGTGCCGAAGGCTCGATATGTTGCGGCTTCGCCGCTTCTTGCGCTGGATCCCGGATCAATCTCCGCCCTGGCGATAGGCCAGGGCTCCGATCGTCCGGGAAGACGGAGCAGTCGTTGTTCGGAGCGTCCTCAGCAAGCGGTTGAGCGCCTTCAGCGCCCCTCGCCGCCACGGTCCGACGAGGAGACCCCGAGTGTGCGGAGCTTCCTGTGGAGGGCGGACCGCTCCATGCCGACGAACTCGGCGGTCTTGGAGATGTTGCCGCCGAACCGATTGATCTGGGCGATCAGATAGTCGCGCTCGAACACCTCGCGCGCATCGCGCAGCGGCATCGACATCAGGTGCTCCGAGCCGCCATTGGCACTGAAGGGCACACCCGAGCCGATCTCCTCGGGCAGCATATCGGCGGTGATGACGGAATCGGGCTCCCCTCCCGCCAGAATGAGCAGCCGCTCGATGTTGTTGCGCAGCTGGCGGACGTTGCCTGGCCAGTCGTGGGCCTGGAGGATCACGAGGGCATCCTCGCCGATCCGGCGCGGCGCGAGGCCGGATGAAGCCGCAATCTGCTTGACGAAGAATTCGACCAGCTCGGGGATGTCCTCGCGCCGCTCGGCAAGGCCCGGCACGCGGATCGGCACCACGCTGAGGCGGTGAAAGAGCTCCTCGCGGAATCGCCCTTCGGCCATCTCGCGGTCGAGATCGCGGCTGGTCGAGGAGATGATCCGGACGTCGACGCTGACCTTGTGGGAGCCCCCCACACGCTGGAATTTCTGCTCGACCAGGACCCGCAGCACTTTGCTTTGGGTCTGCAGCGGCATGTCCGCCACCTCATCGATGTAGAGAGTGCCATTGTGGGCCGATTCGAGCGCGCCGACCTTGCGCGGCCCGCCGAGCCGGTCCTCGGTGCCAAACATCTCCACCTCGACGCTTTCGGGCGCGAGCACGGCCGCATTCAGCACGATGAAGGGGCCGCTCGGGCGAGCGGAGTTCTGGTGCAGGAAGCGCGCGGCCAGCTCCTTGCCGCATCCCGACGGCCCGCGCAGCATCACGCGGCTGTTGGTGCGGGCGACGCGCTCGAGTGCTTGGCGCAATTGGGAGAGATTGGAGGAGTGGCCGATCATGTCGCTCGAGATGGTCGAGCGCTCGCGCAGCTAGCGGTTCTCGCGCTTCAGCGCGAAGGCTTCCAGCGCGCGCTGGGTGACGAGCACCAGCCGGTCGGCCTTGAACGGCTTCTCGATGTAGTCATAGGCGCCGCGTCGGATCGCGGTGACCGCCGTCTCGATGTTGCCGTGACCGGAGATGATGACGACCGGCAGGTCGGGGTGCTGCTTCTTGATCAGGGAGAGCACCTCCAGGCCATCGAGCCGGCTGCCTTGCAGCCAGATATCGAGGATGACGAGGGAGGGTCGGCGCTCCTCGATAGCGGCGAAAGTTTCCTCGCTGTCGCGCGCGAGCCGCGCCTTGAACCCCTCGTCCTCGAGAATGCCTGCAACCAGCTCGCGAATGTCGGCCTCGTCGTCGACGATCAGGATATCAGCGGTCATCGGTCACTCCTTTGAGGCTCAATGCTGTTCTGCCGGCTACTCGGCAGCCTTCGGCGGCAATTCCATGGGATTTTCGCCCCGTGCGATCAGGCAGGCGAGCGGAAGCAGGATGCGCAGCGCAGCGCCCGAGCGGCGCGACTCCGTCACCGGTGCGTCCTCCAGACGCAGCTCGCCGCCATGCTGCTCGGTCACCTTGTTGACGACGGCGAGGCCGATACCGGTGCCCTTTGCGCGCGTCGTCATATAGGGCTCGACCAGCCGGTTGCGGTCCTTTTTCGGCAAGCCGACACCGTTGTCGATCACGGCGAGCTCGACGGTGGCCTCATGCACTGCCACCATGACCTCGATCTGGCCCTGGTAGCCGGCGGGGGCCTCTTTGCTCTCGCGTACGGCGCCGATCGCCTCGGTTGCGTTCTTGACGAGATTGGTCAGCGCCTGGCTGAGCAGCCGCCGGTCACAGGACAACAGAACCGGCGTTGTCGGCACATTGATCAGGAGCTCGATCCCCGGATTGCTGCTCTGGAACAGGAACACCACCTCGCGCACGATCTCGCACACGTCGTAGGGCTCCATCACGGGCTTGGGTGTGCGGGCGAAGGAGGAGAACTCGTCGACCATGCGCCCGATGTCGCCGACCTGGCGGATGATCGTATCGGTGCAGCGATCGAATACCTCGCGATCCTCGGTGATGACGGAGGCGTATTTGCGCTTGAGGCGTTCGGCCGAGAGTTGTATCGGCGTCAATGGGTTCTTGATCTCGTGGGCGATGCGGCGCGCCACATCGGCCCAGGCGGAGGTGCGCTGGGCGGCAACAAGGCCGGTGATGTCGTCGAAGGTGACGACGAAGCCGTTGTCGCCAGCCGACTGCTCGCGGGTGACTTGCAGCGCGAAATTGCGCTCCGACCCATCGACATCGAGGTCGACCTGGCCAGAGAGACGGTCCTTGCGGGTCTCGGATCGAGCATTGGCCAGGAGCGCGGCGAACTCCGGGATGGCATTGGCGAGCGCCATGCCGGCCAGCTCCTCGTCGCGCTTGCCGAGCAGGATGCGGGCGGAGGGATTGACGAGGGTAATGAGCCCGGCGGCATTGACGCCGATGACACCGGCCGAGACCCCCGAGAGCACGGCCTCGATGAAGCGGCGGCGACTCGAGAGCTGCTCGTTGGCACTGACGAGGGCGTTCCTCTGCTTGCCGAGCTCCTCCGTCATCTGATTGAAATTGGTCGAGAGGTGGGCGAGATCACCTTCCCGCGCCTTCACGGGCAGCGACACGTCGAGATTGCCGCGAGCGACCTCCTGGGCGGCCGAGATCATCCGCCGGATCGGGGCGACGAGGCCGTTCGCCAGTCGCATGCCGAGCCAGATCGCCGCCAGCAGCAGCATCACCGTCAACTCGACATACATGAGCCCGATCGCGAGCTGCGAGCCGACGCGGCGCTCCTCCAGCTCCTTGAACATTGCGACGGTTCGCTCCGTCTCACGGAGCTGGCTCAGCACCTTGCCGTTCACGGAGCGCGCCACGTAGAGATAGGCTTCGCTCAGGCTGGAGAGGCGCTTCAGCGCGCCGACCTCGTCGGTCTTGCCGGGTGGCACGATCACCACATCGCCCGAAGCTGCCTCCCCAAGGTAGCGCTTGAGGGCGGGATTGGGTCCGGGGCTGTTGAGGATGGGCGCAGCTGCAATCGTCTCGCCATTGCCGTCGATAATGCGGGCCATCGACAGGTTGCGCAGGCTCGACTGCCCGAGCAGCGCCGTCCCGAGCTCGCCCGGGGCGTTGGCGAGCTGGCCTGCCCATCCCTCCACGTCGCTCGCCATGGCAACGATATCGGAGCGGATCACCTGCCCATGCTCCTGGAGATAGGCGCGCGCGACCTCGCGGGCATTGCCGACGATCTTCTGGGTGCCGCGCGAGAACAGGTGGTCGAGCGCACGATTGAGGGAAGAGGTGGCAAACAGTGCGATCACGATCGCTGGCACGACAGCGATGACCGAGAACAGCGTCACGATCTGGACGTGCAGCCGGGCACCGGCAACCCGGTTGCGGCGGGCCTTGATCAACTGACCGACCTGGCGCGCGACGGCAACCAGCATGGCGACGACGAACAGGACGTTGACGAGCAGCATGCTGACGACGACGTCGTGGCGTGGCTCGATCGGCGTGAGGCCGGTCAAGATGGCGTAGGTGAGGAAACCCGAGAGCAGCGCGCCGCAAATGACGGTCAGCCCAAGGTAGTAGGCAGGTCCCCGACCGCGGCCGAACGGGCGGAACTTGGTGCGTGAGCGGGCGCGGCGCACTTTGAAGCGGTCGAAGGCGTCGCGCGCGGTGGCCTCGGCTCGGCGAGCGGCAGCGCGCACCCATTGGATGACCGAATGCACCATTGCTGGTGCGTCCTGCCGCAGCCGCTCCAATCGCGGCATGATCGCCTTGAAGAGTGTTGCTCTCACAACAGCTGTTGCCCACCCGCGTCTCGACCGGATGATCCCGGCCCCGTTCCGCACCTGGAAAGGCGCATTCGAGCATCACATGTGCCCGCAGGGCACAATTGAAGCGTCAAATGTTGCAAGAAAGTGACATAGTTGTGTCGTAGCGCGCGATCGGCCCCGACGTCAAGCCGGGAGAGCGAGGGGCTAGGCTCCAGGTGTTGGGTTTTGGGGAAAACTGGTTCCCCCTGACCCCTGAAACCCAATCCCTAAAACCTTCTCCTACTGCCTGCGCGGATCGGCGACGTCCTCGATCTGCAGCTCGATCTTCTCGCGTCCACCCCACGTATCGCGGCGGAGGTGGCCGGCGATGTGCATGGGCAGGCCACCTGCTGCGGCAGTGATGGCGTCGCCGAGCGGCGATCCGACCGCCCGGAAGGCGACGCCTTCGAGTTTGGAGCCGTCGCCCGCCTCGATCGATACACGCATATGGGCCTCCCCCATTACGCGGACGCTGCGGATGCGATGGGCCGGAAAGGCGAAACGTGGCGTGGGATTGCCTTGGCCGAAAGGTCCGGCCTTTTCGATCAGGCCGATCAGCTCGGCGTTGACGCTGCGCGGTGTCAGTGCGGCATCGATGCTGAGGCCTGCCGCGCCACGCGCGTTGTCGACCGAGCCGGCGAGGCGGGCGCCGAGGAACTGCTTGAGCGGACCGATCTTGTCCTCGGCAACGGTCAGACCGGCGGCCATGCTGTGCCCGCCACCCTTCAAGAGCAGGCCATCAGCGACCGCGGCGCGGACTGCGGCGCCGATGTCGACGCCCGCGATCGAGCGCAACGAGCCGGTGCCCTCGCCATTCGCGCCCCAGGCAATCACCAGCGAGGGCCGGCCGAAGCGCTCGGTCAGGCGGCTGGCGACGAGCCCGACGAGCCCCTTGTGCCAGTCGCGCGAGCCTTGGATGACCATGGCAAGCGAGGGATCCGCGGCAATCTCGATCTCGCTCGCGGCCAGCGCCGAGGCGAGGATCTCCTGCTCGATCGCCTTCCTCTCGCGGTTGAGCTTGTCGAGGGTGACGGCGATACGACCGGCCTCGCTCTCGTCGTCGAGCGAAAGCAGGCGCGCGCCCAGGCCTGAATCTCCGATCCGCCCGCCAGCATTGATCCGAGGCCCCAGCACGAAGCCCAGCGCATAGGGGGTCGGCGCCTCTTTCAGGCCCGCGGCATCGGCGAGTGCCCGCAAACCCACATTGCGGCGTGCACGCATCACCGTCAGACCCTTCGTCACGAAGGCCCGGTTGAGGCCTTCGAGCGGCACCACGTCGCACACCGTTGCCAGTGCCACGATGTCGAGCCAGTCCATCAGAGCGGGCTCGGGGTGGCTCGCGTCGTAGTGGCCGGCGCGGCGGAGCGTGCGCGCAGTTGCGACCAGCACGAGGAATACGACACCGGCGGCGCAGAGGTGGCCGAGACCGGAGAGGTCGTCCTGACGGTTGGGATTGACGATCGCCAGCACGTCCGGCAGTTGCACGTCGGCCTGGTGGTGGTCGATCACCAGCACATCGGCGCCAGACCCCCGTGCGACCGCGAGAGCCGCGTGGCTGGTGGTGCCGCAATCGACCGTCACGATCAGGCGCGCCCCTTCGGAGATCAGCATCTCGATCGCCTGCGGGTTGGGGCCATAGCCCTCGTGCTGGCGGTCGGGGATGTAGATGCGTCCACCGAGCCCATGGGCCGCGAGGAAGCGATGGATGAGGGCGCTCGAGGCGGCTCCATCCACGTCGTAGTCGCCGAAGATGGCAACCTTCTCGCGGTTGCCGATGGCGCCGGCCAGCCGCTCGGCGGCCTTGTCCATGTCGGTCAGGCTGGAGGGATCGGGCATCAGCGCTTTGAGTGTCGGGTCGAGCAGCACCGGCACGTTGTCGACCGTGCCGCCGCGCGCCGCCAGCACCCGTCCCAGCAGCTCCGGCAGCCCGTGGCGCTCCGCAATCGCCGCCGCGCGGTTCAGCCCCTCCGCGTCGAGCCGGTCGAGCCAGGCAAGGCCGCGAGCGGACTGGCGGACGGAGAGGAAGTGGGCGGAGGAGGGCTCGGTCTCCGTCGGCAGTCGGCGAGCTGCGGCCATGTGGTGGTCCCTTTTCGTCTCCGGAGCGCTCTGCCCCCCGAGTCACCCCGGCGCGTCAACATGGGGGACTGCCGGGCCGAGGGGAAGAAGGATGCGTTGGTGATGCACAGGGAGAGAGATCCGGATCGCCACTCGAAGCCTGTTGCGACTCGAAGCCTGATCCCTGCCACGCGTTTGTGCTAGAAGCAAAGCATGACCAGAGATCAGGCCATCACCCTCATCGAAGAACAGATGTCGAAGCTCGACATCGAGCAGCTTGCTGCTCTTGCCGACATCGCACACTCCATGGAGGAGCGGTTCCACTCCTTGAGCCCGCATGAGCAGGAAAGTCTGAAGGAGGCCCGAGACGATTTCGCGACCGGCCACACCATGAGCCATGACGAATTGATCGCCGCGCTCAACTCTTCGCCGGCCCTCGCGCGGCTTCCAAAGATCAAGGCATGAGAGCGATCCGCTATTCGCGGACGTTCTTTCGCGACCTCGAGACGCTGCTGTCGCAAGGGCTCGACAGGTTCGGCGTGCGGGTCGTGGCGGAGACGCGGGATCTGATGCTCGCGGCGATCACTCAAACCCTGCAGCACTTCCCGGTCAGGCCGCCCGATCTCGGCGTCGGCGTCTTCCGTGTGCCACGCACGCCCTTTGTCCTACTCTACGACTATGATGACGCCGAGCTTCGCATCTACACTGTCGTTCATGGGCGTGCCGATCGCGGCAGCATCGATCTGACGGCGATCGACTGGGAGTGATGCACTCGTTCCTCCGCCAGTCAACGAGATGCGGGCGGAAAAGCCAAGCGTGTTCCGCCGTGTGGATGCACCCGCGTCGACCATGGCGGGTTACGGCGCGAAGGGCGCCTCTCGAGAAACACATCCAGGCATCACCCGTCATCCCGGACGCCGTCATGCCGAAGCGCGCCTTCGGCACGACAGCGGCGATCCGGAATCCTGGCCACGGGCGCGGCATCTGTAGCTGAGATCCCGGATCAAAGCCTTCGGCTTTGTCCGGGATGACGGGTGGATGGGGGTGCGAGACGTTTCCTCCAACGCGTATTCCGGCCCTGCCGGTTGGAGAGCTGACCCGGCCTACCCCACCCCCTGCGCCGACGGGAACCCGTGGCGCGCACGGATCCACCTGACTGTCTTCGTCGCGCTGCGCATCACCACGGTCTCGGTCTCCACCGACCCGGCGCGGAATTTGACACCCGCCAGCAGATTGCCGGTGGTGACGCCGGTCGCCGCGAAGAACACGTCGCCGGAGGCCAGCTCCACCATCGAATATTTGCGCCGGATGTCGGCGATGCCGATCGCTGCGGCTCGCTTGATGTCGTCATCGCCGAGGGGATGCAGGCGGCCTTGCATCTGGCCGCCGATGCAGCGCAGCGCCGCCGCCGCCAGCACGCCTTCGGGCGCGCCGCCAACGCCGAAGTAGATATCCACACCCGTCTCCTCGGGTGTCGTCGTGTTGATGACGCCCGCGATGTCGCCGTCGCCGATCAACTGCACGGAAGCGCCGGTCTTCCTTACTTCCTCGATGATTTTGGCGTGCCGAGGCCGATCGAGAACGCAGGCGCCGATTTCCGATGGCAACACGCCCTTGGCCCGCGCGATCGCCACGATGTTGTCGCCGGGCGAGGCATCGAGATCGACGACACCCTCCGGGTAGCCCGGCCCGATCGCGATCTTGTCCATGTAGATGTCGGGGGCATGCAACAGCGTGCCGCCCGCGGCCATCGCCAGCACGGCCAGCGACCCCGGCATGTTCTTGGCGCACAGCGTCGTGCCCTCGAGGGGATCGACTGCGATATCGACCTTGGGGCCCGAGCCGGTGCCGACCTCCTCGCCGATGAAGAGCATCGGAGCCTCGTCCCGCTCGCCCTCCCCGATCACCACGCGACCGCGAATGTTCAGCCGGTTGAGCTCGCGCCGCATGGCATCGACCGCGGCCTGATCCGCCGCCTTCTCGACGCCGCGACCGCGCAGCCGCGCAGCCGCGATTGCCGCCTGCTCCGTCACCCGGACGATCTCGAGCGTCAACGAGCGATCGAGGAAGCTCGCGCCTTCGCTCCTTGCCATGGTGTTTTCCCCCGGAATCGGATGTTCAGTTGCAAGCCGTCTCTATCACAGATTTTCGATGCGGATCATTTGGGGCTTGCCATCCACCTGGCCATCAGCCTCGATCGCCTCCAGTGCGGCCCGGATGGCGGCTTCCGTGGTCTTGTGCGTGATCATGACGACGGGCACCGGAGCGCCCGTTGCGACCTCGTGGCCCTTTGCAAGGGCTACCCGGGCCGGGCGCCGCTGAACGATGCTGTCGAGGGAAACCTTGTGCTCGGCCATCCGGTTGGCAACGGCGGCAAATGCCCCATATTTGTCATAGAGCGACAAGCGCACGTAGTAGCCGCCTTCGTGCGCCCTGAGGGGAGCGCGCTTGGAGCGCTCGAGCCTGGCGCTCGGCACGACGAAGGCAGGCGAGTGATCACCGCGCGCCACGTCGAGGAGGTCGGAGACGACGGAGGATGCTGTTGCCCGCTCGCCAGCTCCGGCTCCCACGAGCGTCAGCGCACCCACATAGTCGGCATCGATCGCAACGCAATTGGTGACGCCCGAGACTTCGGCGATCGTGGAATGGCTCGGCACCATCGCCGGATGCACACGCTGCTCGATGCCACTCTCGGTGCGCTGGGCGACACCCAAGAGCTTGATTCGGTAGCCGAGCTCCTCGGCCGCCTCGATGTCAGCCCGCTCGATCCCCTCGATCCCCTCGATGTGGATGTCGTCGGGAGCGGGATGGGTGCCAAAAGCCAGGCTCGTCAGCAGCGCAAGCTTGTGCGCCGTGTCGAAGCCGCCGATATCGAAAGTCGGATCTGCTTCGGCGTAGCCCAGCGCCTGGGCTTCATTGAGCACATCTTTGAAGTCGCGACCCTCGGAGCCCATCTTCGTCAGAATGAAATTGCAGGTGCCATTCAAGATGCCATAGACACGGGTGACCCGATTGGCGGTCAGGCTCTCGCGCAGCGTCTTGATGACGGGAATGCCGCCGGCGACCGCGGCTTCGAACTTCAACGCAACGCCCTTCTGCTCGGCCAGAGCTGCGAGCGCGCTGCCGTGCTTGGCGAGGAGCGCCTTGTTGGCGGTGACGACGTGCTTGCCGGAGGCGAGCGCTTTTTCGACCGAGGCCCGCGCTGCCCCCTCGGACCCGCCCATCAGCTCGACGAAGACGTCGATCTCAGGCAGAGCGGCGAGCGCCACCGGATCGTCGAGCCAATGCACTCCCGTGAGGTCGATGCCGCGATCGCGTTTCTGGTCGCGGGCGGACACGGCGGCGATCTCGATGCGACGGCCGACACGCTCGGCGATCCGCTCCCGATGCTCGGCCAACAGCCGTGCAACGCCGCTGCCAACGGTCCCCAGCCCCGCAACGCCGATCCTCAGCGCCTTCTTCATGGCAAACCTCATGAGCGAGCAAGATTGCTCCCGGCCAATGCCGGGCAATCGATCAGAACCGGCCCATAGCACGGGGGAGGCCGCGAATGCGAGGGCGCCGGGGCGCCGCTATTCCGGAAGGGGCGCGGGCTCGGCCGGTTTGGGGACGGCCGGCGCTTTGGTGGCGGCGGCGGCATTGGCGGCCTGGGCCGAAGACAGGTCCTCGATCGCGCCCTGCTGCTGCTCAGGTGTCAGCGTGGGCTCGGATGCAGGGGTGCCGCCCAAGCCCGGCAGCGTCGGCAGGCTCGGATAGGGGATGCCCGAGCCCGAAGCGCAGCCGGCGAGCGACCACACCATCGCCAGCGCGATGGTGCACCGCAATCCTCGTCCCGTCCTGAAGGCTGGCCGTGCCACGCTCGTTCCCGTATGTCGCCGCGATCCCTGCTTGTTAACCGATTCTGCAGTGCGATATTGTGGCCGAGGCGCGTTTCCACATGCTGAGACGAATGACGCAGAGACAATTGGCGCTCCTGTGGTAGGCCAAATGTCGGCACATCAAACCACGAACCACCGAATCGAGCCCGCTCCCATGCAGGACACCGCAAAACCCAAGTACGATCCTCTGCACGCCTACCAGGTGCAAAATCCCGAGCAATTCGGGCAGAACATGATGCGCCTGTTCGAAGAAGGCGGCAAGGTCATGTCGGACCTGATCGGGCGCTCGGGGACCCAGTCGGGACCCATGAGCGGGTCGGGGGACACGGGGGAAGCCGCGCGCGCGCTCGGCGAGGTGACGCAACACTGGATGCGCGAGCCCGGAAAGCTCGCCGAGGTCCAGGCCGACCTCTTGCGCAACTACATGGAGTTGTGGAGCCGCACCATGCAGCGGCTGATGGGCGAGCATGTGGACCCCGTGATCGAGCCCGAGGTCGGGGACAACCGCTTCAAGGACGCCGACTGGAGCGAGAACCCCTATTTCGACTTCTGGAAGCAGGCCTACCTCATGACCTCGCGCTGGTCCGAGGAGCTCGTGACCAAGAGCCAAGGGCTCGATGAGCGCACCCGCCACAAGGCCGAATTCTACATGCGCCAGATCGCGACGGCCACATCGCCCTCGAACTTCCCGATGACCAACCCCGAGGTGCTGCGCGAGATCTTTGCCAGCAATGGCGAGAACCTGCTGCGGGGATTGACGCACCTCGCCGAGGACATGGCGCGCTCCGACGACCTGCTGAAGATCACCCAGACCGACACCTCCGCTTTCGAGGTCGGCCGCAACGTCGCGATGTCGCCCGGCAAGGTCGTGTTCCAGAACGACATCCTGCAGCTGATCCAATACGCGCCCACGACCGGGGAGGTGCACCAGGTGCCGCTGATGGTGGTGCCGCCGTGGATCAACAAGTTCTACATCCTCGACCTGCAGCCGACGAAATCCTTCATCAAGTACGCGGTCGACCAGGGTTTCACCGTGTTCGTGGTGTCCTGGGTCAATCCGGACGAGCGGCTGGCGGGGAAAACCTTCTCCGACTACATGCGCGAGGGCATCCTGGAGGGTGCCGATGCCGTCTCCCGCCAGACCGGCGTCGAGAAGATCAACGTGCTCGGCTATTGCGTCGGCGGCACGCTGCTCGGCACCACGCTCGCCTGGCTCGCCGCCAATCACATCGAGCGCTTCCGCTCGGCGACCTTCCTCGCCGCCCAGGTCGATTTCTCCAAGGCGGGCGATCTGCTCGTCTTCATCGACGATGCCCAGTTGAAGGCGCTGGAAGAAATGATGGCCGAGCGCGGCTATCTCGACGGCTCGCGGATGGCGAACGTGTTCAACATGCTGCGCCCGCGTGATCTGATCTGGCCCTACATCATCAACAACTACATGCTGGGCAAGAAGCCGTTTCCCTTCGATCTGCTCTACTGGAACCAGGATTCGACCCGGATGCCGGCGGCCAATCACGGCTTCTATCTGCGCGAGTTCTACCACGAGAACCGGCTTGCCAGCGGCAAGATGATCATGGGCGGCGTGAAGCTCGACCTCGCCAAGGTGCGGTTGCCTATCTATCACCTGGCGACGCGCGAGGATCACATCGCACCCGCGAAGTCGGTGTTCATCGGGGCCAAGATGTTCGGCTCGCCCCTGCGCTACGTGCTCGCGGGCTCGGGCCACATCGCCGGCGTCGTCAACCCGCCCGAGAAGATCAAGTACCAGCACTGGACCAACGACGGAACAGCGGCGACCTATGAGGAATGGCTCGGCGCCGCCAGCGAGCATCCGGGCTCCTGGTGGCCCGATTGGGCGGCATGGCTCGCCGGGTTCGGTGGCGAGAAAGTGCCGGCGCGCGATCCGGCCGCCGGCCCGCTCCCCGCGATCGAGGACGCGCCGGGGAGCTATGTGCGGACGAAGAGTTGAGGCAGCCGTCTGCGCCACTTGCATGCAAAGGGCCACGGCTGTTGCGGGCAGTCCATGTCGCACGGAGGAGTTTCCGTTCAATGCACCGCTGTGCTATGCATGTGCCATGAGCCGCACCGAAACCATCGCCCTCATCAACGATCGCCTTCCGTCTCTTGCCGACGACCAGCTTCGGTCCGTCGCCGAGATCACGGAGGCAATGCATCAGGGGAACGAGCCGGCTCGTCCGCTGACGGCACGTGAGCTGGCGCTCATCGAGCAATCGAAAGCCGATTTCGTTGCGGGGCGAACGCTCACGCACGCTGAGCTGGTCGTCGAGCTCGACGAGCGCCTCGCGAAACGTGGCGTTCCCAAATCCCAGGCATGAGATCGATCCGCTATTCGCGATCTTTCTTCGAGGAGCTTGCCACGCTGCTCGAGCAGGGTGTCGATCGCTTTGGCACAAGGGTCGTTTCTGAAAAGCGTGCTCGCGTGCTCGATGCCGTCACACGACATCTCGTGCACTTTCCGGAGCGTCCCATCGACCCGGCGATCGGCATCTGCAGTCGCGTCGTCGCGCGCACGCCCTTCATCCTGCTCTATGATTTCGATGATGACGAGTTGCGCGTCCATCTCATCATTCACGCCCATTCCGATCGCGCGACAGTCGATCTCTCGGCAGTCGAGTGGTAGCATGGGCATTGCTTTCGAGGATCAGAGGTCACTCGCGGGCTGCTCGGCATAGAGGATGAGCGGCGGCCTGCGGGCGAGGACAGCGAATTCATGCTTCAGGGAACCTCCGCCATGCCCACCCTCGCCTTCGACCACCTCGCCGTCTCGGCCGTCACGCTCGAAGCCGGCATCGCCTGGGTCGAGGAGCGGCTCGGCGTGCGCGTGCCGCTCGGGGGCAAGCACGCCATCATGAATACGCACAACGCTGTCATGAGCCTCGGGGACGGCGTCTACCTCGAGATCATCGCGATCGACCCCGATGCGGGGCCACCCGCCTCGCCCCGCTGGTTCGCGCTCGACGATCCGTCGATGCGCGATCGGCTGGCGGCGAAAGGGCCGATGCTGGCGGCATGGATCGTGCGCTCGAGCGACATCGCCGCGACTAGGACGGCCGCTCGGGTCGACATCGGCGAGATCCGCGACATGTCGCGGGGCGACCTGCGCTGGCGGATCGGCGTCAGGCCCGACGGGTCGATGCCGATGGCAGGCCTCCATCCGATCTGCATCGAGTGGCCTCCCGGCCCGCATGTCTCGAGCCGCATGCAGGAGCTGGGTTGCCGCTTCGAGAGCCTGACACTCCGCAGCGGCGCGCCCGAGGAGCTGCGTACCGCACTCGCCGCGATCGGAGCGGCGGGGCTCGCCGAGGTGATGCCGTTGAAGCGCGGCGCGACCCAGCTCGAAGCCCGCATCCGCCGCCCCGACGGCAGCATCGCCACGCTCGCAGGCGACATCGTGGCCTCGCACAGCGACTGCTGCAAGGGCTAGCGCGATGCAACGCCTCGACCCCGTCGATGTCCTGATTGTCGGCTCCGGCATGGGCGGGGCGGCATTCGCTTGGCGGCTTGCGCAGAAGACCAAGGGGCTCCGCATTCTATGCCTGGAGCGCGGTGGTTGGGCCGATCGGGCTCAATTCCCGCTTTGGCGTTCCGATTGGCAGAGCGCGGCTCTCGGCCCTTGGGCGACATCACCCAACCTCCGTCTTGCGGCCGGTGGCAATCCGCAATCGGCCGATTACCCGATCGACGACGGCGCCTCGCCCGTGAAGCCGCTGCTCTGGTGCGGGGTCGGCGGCTCGACCATCAACTGGAACGCGCATTTCCCTCGGCTCCGCCCCTCCGACTTCCGCACGCGATCGCTCGATGGCGTCGGCGACGACTGGCCGTTTGGCTATGACGACCTCGCGCCGTACTACGACCTCAACGACCACATGATGGGCGTTTCGGGGCTCGCGGGCGATCCGGCCAATCCCGAGCGGCCGGCGCGCGAGTATCCCCCGCTGCCGTTGGGCCGTGCCGGTCGGCGAGCGGGGGAAGTTTTCAATGACCTCGGCTGGCACTGGTGGCCGGTCGACGCCGCGATCCTGACCCGTCCGCGTGAGGGCCGCGGCGCCTGCACGCAATGCGGCCCCTGCCAGCTCGGCTGCATTCCCTGCGCCAAGGCCTCGACCGATGTGACCTATTGGCCAGAGGCGATCGCGGCGGGTGTCGAGCTGCGGACCCGTTCGATCGTCACCCAGGTCGTCGTCGAGGCCGGCCGTGCGACAGGCGTCGTCTACAGTGGCAGCGACGACCGCGAGGTCTTCCAGCCCGCTGCCCACGTTGTGGTCAGTGCGAACGGCATCGGCACCCCGCGGCTCCTGCTGGCTTCCGGGCTCGCACGCGGACCGGACGACCCGCTCGGCAAAAACCTGATGTTCCACCCGGTCGCCTATGTGCGCGGCATCTTTGCCGACGCGCTCGATGGCCCGGCCGGTCCCGTCGGTTGCATGCTCGCGAGCCATGAATTCGCCGAGACCGATCGCGACCGCGGGTTCGTGCGCGGCGTGCAATTCCAGGTCGGGCGCGAGAACGGGCTCCTCGCCCAAGCCGCACGCCTCAGCCCCAATTGGGGAGCATCGGCCCAGGCTGCCGTTGCCGCGGAGTTTCGGCATTCGCTACCCTTTCTGATCATGACCGAGGACCTGCCCGAAGCCGCCAATCGCGTCCGCATCGGGGAAAAGCTCGCCGCCGATGGGTTGCCGGATGTGGCCATCGACTATCGCGTGTCGCGGAACACGTCGGCGATGCTGGATTTCGGGATCGCGCGGGCAGCGGAGTTTTTCAAAGCGGCTGGCGCCGTGCGGACGGTTGAGGCACGGCTGCCGCCCTATACCGGTTGGCATCTGTTGGGCACGGCGCGGATGGGGAGCGATCCTGCAACCAGCGTGGTCGATGGGCGTGGCCGCATGCATGCGGCGCCAAACATCACGATCTGCGACGGCTCGGTGATGCCGACGGTGGGGTGCGTCAACCCGACCTCGACGATCGGGGCACTGGCCCTCAAATTCGCGGATGCGTTGGCTCAGGAGATCGGCTGATGCACGAAAGCCTCGCCGACGCGCTCATTCCCGGTGGCCCGTTGCCCAACGGCGTCGTGGCTCCCGCCGGTAGCATGACGCTGGTGCCGGCTCGCCTCGCCGCACTGCTCGCGATGCCGGAGATGGCCGCCCTCGCCGCCGAGCTCGAGTACCTCGGTGACATTGCCGGCGTCGAGCGCCGCCAACCCAAGGCCTTCGCCCGCCTCGTCGCGGCGGCGCTCACCGCCTACTACGAGGCACCCCAGGTGCTCGCCGCCTTCGGCTGGCCCGCCACCCCGCCCCATCCAGGCGGCTACCCGCTCGAGCCGTTCGATTCCACGCTGCTCGAGCCCGTGCGGCGGCGCGAGGCGTTCTGGCGGCGGTGAGGCCGTCGCGGGAACGGCGACGAGCTCGAGCTTGCACTGTGACCGAGCCGGTGCGAGACTACGATCATGAGCGAGAATGCACCCGTGTCAGATGTCCATCAGCTCTCCGTGAACGAGCGGTTGCGCTTGATCGAGGAGCTGTGGGATTCCCTGGATCAGGTGCCGGGTGCGGTCGCGATCCCCGACTGGCATCGCGACGAGCTCGATGCGCGGACCGCGGCCCATGAGCGCGATCCGGGAGCTTCCCTGCCGTGGGACGAGGTGAAGAGGTCGCTCCTCGATGCGTTGCGCCGATGACGCGCAGCGTC
>JANPDA010000217.1:0-28027 GCA_031431235.1 Hyphomicrobiaceae bacterium | reverse complement strand
AGTCCAGACACCCATGTCCCAGTTCTTTTTCGACAAGGATGCCGATCTCAGCGTCCTGAAGGGTGAGACGATTGCCGTCATCGGCTATGGCAATCAAGGCCGGTCGCAGGCGCTCAACATGCAGGACCAGGGTCTCGATGTCGTGGTCGGCAACATCGAGGACGAGTACGCCGAGACGGCGCGCAGGGACGGCTGGGAGCTGCAGACGATCGCGGAGGCCGCCCGGCGCGCCCGCGTCAAGCTGATGCTCACCTCTGACGACAGCCAGCCCGAGGTCTACGAGCAATGGGTGAAGGGCTCGCTCAGGAAGGGCGACCTGCTGTCGTTTGCCCACGGCTTCAACATCCACTATGGCGAGATCGTGCCGCCCGCCGATATCGACGTGGTGATGGTCGCGCCGCGGATGCTCGGAGAAGGCGTGCGCGCAACTTTCCTGGAGGGGCGAGGTTTTCCGAGCTTCGTCGCGGTCGCGCAGGACGCGAGCGGCAAAGCCATGGACCGTTGCCTGGCCATCACCAAGGCGATCGGCTCGACCAGAATGGGTGCACTCCTCAGCACGTTCGAGGAGGAGGTGCTGATCGACCTGTTCGAGGAGCATCAGCCGGCACTCTACGGGCTGCGGGCCATGTATGAATCGCTGATCGAGGCCGGTTGCTCGCCGGAAGCGGTCATCCTCGACCTCTATGCCTCGGGCGAGTCGATCAAATGGGCCGAGTACGGCCGCGACCTCGGCGCCTTCGAACGCATGAAGCGCGCCTCCCAGACCGCCCAATTCGGCCACCTCGTCTGGGCCCAGCAATATTTCGACCATGCTGGTGCGCGCGAAGGCATGCGCAAAATGATCGCCAACATCAAGGACGGGAGTTTCTACAACGCGCTGAAAGCCCAGAAAAAAAGAAACCTCGGCCAGGTCGAGGACGTGAAGGCGGAGAATGCGACGCACGAGATGATGGCGCGCGAGCAGACCCTCTATGAGCTGTTGGGCCGCCGCCCCAAGGCCTGACGGATCGCGCCATTGGTGGGAGCCAGCCTGATGGACCTTGCCTGTCGCTCATTGCCCCTCCTGTCCGCAGAGAGCAACATGCCCAAGACCGCTACCGGCAAACATCTTCGCCTCGGTGTCGATATCGGCGGCACGTTCACGGACCTGCTGCTCCTCGACGAGGTCGAGGGCCATGTCTACGCGCTGAAGACGTCGTCCACGAGCCCGCCCGAGGACGCCGTCATCAACGGCATCAACGCGCTTAGACAGCGCTTCGGGATCGACCCGACCGACATCCACTATTTCTCGCACGGCACGACCCTGGCCGTGAACACTCTGCTGCAGCGCAATGGCGATGCCGTCGGCGTCCTGATCACGAAGGGGTTTCGCGACACACTCGAGCTGCGCCGG
Organism: Hyphomicrobiaceae bacterium; assembly: GCA_031431235.1. Classification (GTDB taxonomy): domain Bacteria; phylum Pseudomonadota; class Alphaproteobacteria; order Rhizobiales; family Hyphomicrobiaceae; genus JANNSW01. The sequence goes on along the minus strand of JANPDA010000217.1, from coordinate 26,634 downwards.
CTGCGGCTCCCCAAGGCCAACGATTTCTTCGTGCCCAAACCACGGTCGCTGGTGCCGCGCCGCCATGTTCGCGAGATCGACGAGCGGATGCAGGCCGACGGCACGCCGCTTGCCGTGCCCGATCGCGCGGAAGTCGTCACCGAGGCGCGCAGGCTCTGGGATGCCGGCATCTCCAACATTGCGATCCTGTTCCTGCACTCGTTCCAGAACGACGCGCACGAGCGGATGGTGAAGGGCTGGGTCGAGGCCGAATTACCCGGTGCCTATGTCTGCACCTCGTCGGGCATCTGGCCCCAGCAGCGTGAGTACGAGCGGTTTCTCATCAGCGTGATCAATGCGCATGTGGGCGGGCGCATGCAGCGCTATTTCGCGACGCTTGCCGACAAGCTGAAAGGTATCGGCGTCGGCGCGCGCGTGTTCTCGACCAAGTCGAACGGCGGTGTCATGAGCCTGGAGGCGGCGGGAGCGCGGCCCGTCGAGACTCTGTTGTCGGGACCTGCGTCGGGCGTCGTTGGCGCCAACCACATCGGCCGCCAGATCGGGGAGGAGCGGCTCATCACGCTCGATATGGGCGGCACCAGCGTCGATATCGCCATCATCGACCGCGCAGTGCCATACGCCAGCGAGAACACGGTCGGGGACTTTCCCGTGATCATGCCGGCAGTCGATGTGTCCGCGATCGGGGCCGGCGGCGGCTCGATCGCCTGGGCCAATGCCGAAGGGATGTTGAAGGTTGGGCCGCGGAGCGCTGGCGCCATTCCAGGCCCGGCCTGCTATGGCCGCGGCGGCACCGAGCCGACTGTGACGGATGCCTACCTGATGGTCGGCATCGTCAACCCGGACAATTTCCTCGGCGGCGACATGGCGCTCGAGCCGGCCAAGGCGCAGATGGCCGTGACGCGGCTCGGCGAGCGGATCGGGCTCGGCCCGATGGAGACGGCGGATGCGATCCTGCAGGTCGCCACCGCCAACATCTACGCCGGTCTGATGCCCCAGCTCGCGCGCCGCGGTGCCGAGCCGCGCGACTTCGCGCTGGTCGCCTTCGGCGCCGCTGGCCCGACCCACAGCTTCATGCTCGCGCGTGAGATCGAGTTCGCCAAGGTGATCGTGCCGCCAGCGCCGGGGCTGCTCTGTGCGCTGGGTTGCCTCGTTGCGGATCTGCGCGCCGACTTTGTGCAGACGGTCTGGCGCGACTGCCGCTCGATTGCCGATAGCGACCTCGAAGCCATCTTCGCGCGACTGGAGAGCCAGGCACGCGACTGGCTCGCGCGCGAAGCGGTCGATGTCGAGGAGCTGCAGGTCAATCGCTCGGGCGATCTCTGCTATGTCGGCCAGAGCTTCGAGCTCAATGTGCCCTTCCCCAGGAACGAGCATCTCACCACAGCCGATGTCGTTGGCTGGTTCCACACCCGCCACGAGAGCGCCTACGGCACGTCCGACCCGAGTGCACCAGCGCGTCTGCTCGAAGCGCGCGTGCAGATCGTGGGGGTCCTGCCCAAGGCCGAGATCCGAGCTGTAACGCCGGCCCGCGCGCCACTCTCCCGGAGCCCCTATCCGCGCACGGTCTTCGATCGCGGCGAGCATGTGGACGCCAAGGTCGTACAGCGTGCTGGCCTGGCGGTCGGAAGCCTGCTGCAGGGGCCACTGATCGTCGAGCAATACGACACCACCTGCTATGTCCCACGCGGGTTCGAGATCAGGATCGACGCGCGGGGAAACATGGTTGGGACCAGGGCATAGGGGCCGCTCATCGATGCAAGACAGGGTCGCTCTCGAGATTCTCTCCAACCGCTTCCAGGCGATCGTCGACGAGATGGCACTGGTGCTGTTTCGCACCGCCCACACGGTGTTCGTCAAGGAGACGCAGGACTACGGCACCGTGCTGGTCAGCCCCGAGGGCGAGGTGTTCGCGGCACCCCGGCGCTATGGCGTGCTGATGATGATCGGCATGCCGATGGAGGATGCGATCGCCTGCATCGCCGACGACATGTCCCAAGGCGATGTGTTCATCACCAATGACCCGGAGGCGACCCGGGGCATGGTCACGCACCTCTCCGACGTGTTCCTGTGGAAGCCGGTTTTCCACGCGGGCTCACTCGTCTGCTACGCCTGGACCTTCATCCACATGTCGGACGTAGGGGGCCGCGTTCCGGGCTCGATCGCGCCCTCGAGCACCGAGCTGCTCCAGGAAGGCATCCGCATTCCGCCACGCCATCTCTATCGCAAGGGCGTGCTCGACCGCTCCTTCCTCGAGCTGTTCCTCGTCAACACGCGCACGCCAGACCAGAACTGGGGAGACATGAAAGCCTGCCTCGCCGGGCTCAACACCGCCGAGAAGCGCGTGCATGAGCTGATCGCGCAATACGGCATCGAGCGCGTGGCCGGCGGCATCCCGGCCGTGCTCGACACCGCCGAGACACAGGCGCGCCGCATCATCTCGCATGTCCCCGAAGGCATCTACCGCTTCAGCGACTTCATCGAGGCCGACATGGTGGGGCTCGGGCTGGTCCGCATCAATCTGGCAATGACGGTCGAGGCAGGCGAGCTCTGGATGGACTTCACCGGCACCGCCCCGCAGGTGCGCGCCGCGCTCAATCTGCCGAGCTATGGCAAGAATGGCCATTGGATGCTGATCACGGCGCTGTGCAACTGGCTCTGCACGCTCGAGCCGACGATCGCCTACAATGCCGGTCTCGTCAGGCCGTTCAAGGTGACGATCCCCAAGGGTACGATCATCAATCCCGAGCCGGGTGCGGCCTATGGCGCACGCTACGCGACCTCGCACAAGGTCTGTGACGTGGTGATCGGGGCGCTGGCGCAAGCCGTGCCCAACGAGCTGCCCGCGACCGATTCGGGCCAGGGCTCGATCCTGCTGGTGTCGGTGCCGAATTTCGCGACGGGCGGGCACAAGGTTTCGGTGATCCAGCCGATCGTCGGGGGGTCGGGCGCGCGGCCGACCGAGGACGGCGTCGATGGGACCATGGTGCTGCTGAACTTCCTGAAGAATGTTCCCACCGAGGTGCTCGAACGCGAGATGCCCGAGATTCTGATCCGCCATTACGGGCTGCGCCCTGATTCCGGTGGACCCGGCAAGTATCGCGGTGGCACTGGCATCATCATCGAGCTCGAGACACGAGTTCCTTATACAACCGTCACGTCCCGCTGCATGGAACGATACATTTTCCCCCCGCCCGGCCGGATGGGCGGGTCGCCCGGCACGACCGGCTACACGATCTTGAACCCGAGCCGCAGCAGCCAAGCCGACATCGGCAAGATCGACGTGCTCGCCATGGAGGCAGGCGACGTGCTCCAGATCGGCACGCAGGGCGGTGGCGGCTTCGGCGATCCCCTCGAGCGTCCGGCCGGAGCCGTGCTGGAGGACGTGCTGAACGGGCTCGTCAGCCTCGAAGCCGCGCGGTCCGACCATGGCGTCGTGATCGGCGAGGATGGCGGCGTGGATGAGCCGGCGACGGCACGGGAGCGAAAGCGGATCGCCAGAGCGCGCGGCTGGACAGAAACGCCGGCTTTCAGCTTTGGTGCAGCTCGCGATGCGCACTATGCGCTCTGGACGGACGAGATCTACGATGCGCTCGACCGGGAGACGGCAGGTCTGCCGGCGCTTGCCCGCCAGCTCCATTACCGCCGGATCCAGGTCGCGATCGACGAGCGGCTGGCGAAGGGTGATAAGGTTCACGCAAAGGATGTAGCCAGGCTCGCCAGCCAGATCGGGTCGCCGCTGGGTGCGGGAGGCAGATCATGGAGATCATCATGACAACCGGATTGTTCCCAAAGCGGCCCTACACCGTCGCCGTGATTGGCGGGGCGAGCGGCATCGGCCGGGCAACGGCGCTGCATCTGGCAAGACAGGGCGTGACAGCCATTGCAGTCGATCGCGACGAGGCGGGTGCGCGAGAAACGGTGCGCCTCATGGGCAACGGCTCGGCCATCGCCGCCGATGTGACCAGCCCGGCCTCGATGCAGTCCTGCCTCGCTCGCATCGAGAACGAGCACAGCGTGCTCCACGGGCTCGTCAACTGCGCTGGCATCACCGGCAAGACCAATTTGAAGGCCCACGAGGTCGAGCTGGCGGACTTCGATGCGGTCTACCGCGTCAATCTGCGGGGGGCGCTGATCGCCTCGCAGGCGGTGCTGCCGGGAATGCTGCGCAACAATTATGGCCGCATTCTCCATGTCGCCTCGATCGCCGGCAAGGAAGGGAACGCCGGCATGACCGCCTACTCGGCGACCAAGGCGGGCCTGATCGGCCTCGTCAAGTCGATGGGCAAGGACTACGCGGAGACGGGCGTTACCATCAACGCGCTCGCGCCCGCGGTGATCCTGACGCCGCTGGTCGAGGCCCTGCCCCAGGCGACCGTCGACTACATGACAGCGAAGATCCCCATGCGCCGCTGCGGCTCGCTCGACGAGGTAGCCGCCATGATCGCCTGGACCGTCTCGCCGGCCTGCAGCTTCACGACCGGGTTCACGTTCGATCTGTCGGGTGGCCGAGCCACCTACTGAGGTTTTGAGATTCAGGTTTTTGGGGGCGTCGTGTGGCAGCCTTTTTTCAATAGAACCCAAAACGCAGAGCACCAGACCCAATGACCCCCATCTCCCGTCTCGAAGTCATCCCGCTCGCCGTTCCCGGCGCCGACAGCAACGATCTCGATGGCACGACCGATACCGTCATCGTCAAGATCTTCGATGAGGACGGCCGGTTCGGGTTCGGCGAGACGGATGCGCCGCCGGAGGTGGCCAGGCACTTCATCACCATGCCGACGGCCCACCTCTGGAGCCGCAACATGGCCGAGGTGCTGATCGGGGAGGACCCGGTCGAGATCGCGGCACTATGGGAAAAGCTCTATGTCGGGACGTTCTGGCCAGGACGGCGGGGGCTCGGGCTCCACGCGATCGGAGCGATCGACCTCGCGCTGCACGATCTGGCCGGCAAGCAGCTCGGGGTCCCGGCCTACAAGCTGATGGGCGGCGCGCGGCGAAAGACGCTGCGTCCCTATTGCACGATCTGGCCCGGCCTGCCGAACGGTCGCTCGATCGCGACCGTCATGAAGGAGATCGGGCGGCAGTTCGACCTCGCGCTCCAGGCGGGCTTCCGCGCGGTCAAGATGGAGGTGATCTTCCAGGACCTCGTCACCGACCGCGAGTTGGTCGCCTGCATAAAGGAGGGCCGCAGGATGCTCGGGCCCGAGATCCAGATGGCGCTCGACTTCGGCTATCGCTGGTCGAGCTGGATGGACGCGCGTTGGGTGCTCGACCGGATCGGCGATTGCGACATCTTCTTCGCCGAGGCAACCTTGCAGCACGACGATCTCGACGGGCACGCGCGGCTCGCAGCCGTCGCACCGATGCGGGTCTGTGGGGCGGAGGCGGCAGCCGGTCGCCACGAGATCCGTGAATGGCTCGACCGCGCCCGCGTCCACGTGGTGCAGCCCAACATTGCGCGCACCGGCGGGTTGACCGAGATCCGCCGGATCGCGGAGATGTGCGAGATGGCGGGCGCCGAGGTGATCCCCCATGGCTGGAAAACGGGCATCACCTCAGCCGCGGGCCGCCACTTCCAGGCCGCCTGTCCCGCCTCGCCCTTGTTCGAGTACGTTTCGCCGAAAGTCTTCAACTCGACACTACGGCGCGAGCTCGTCTCGCCCGAGCCCGAGGTCGTCGACGGCGTCATGGCCCTCCCCGAAGGTCCAGGCCTGGGGATCGAGCTGAACGAGGAGATCGTGGAGCGCTACCGTTTGGGCCGGTGACCGGCGAAATGGCAGATCGCGAGTGGCTCGCCGCCTCTGCCGCTCGCCTCGTTCATGCAACCCGGAACTTCTCCAGCGCCTTCTCGCTCAGGCTCACGCCCAAGCCCGGCGTGTCGGGCACGGCAATGCGACCGTCAGCTCTGATCGGGAAGGCCTCGTTGGTCAGCTCCCAGCGCAAGGGCGACTGGCTGGTCGAATACTCACACGGCTCGTCGGCCCAGTGCTGCGAGAGAAAGGCGAGGTTGGCGGCGATCGTGATGTTCGATTTGTAGCCGTGGGTGACGACGCGCTTCTTCAATTTCCTGGCCAGCTTCGAGATCCGCATCAGCTCGGTCAGGCCACCGCACATGGTGACGTCGGGCTGGGCTATGTCGGCCTTGCCGACCCGGAACATCTCCTCGTACTCGAAGCGGGTGGCAAGCCCCAGATCGCCGGCGCCGATCGGCACGCCGAAACCCTGGAACTTGGTGTGACCCTTCAAGTCGTCGAGCGGCAGCGGGGCCTCGACCCACTCGAACTCGTTCTCGGCGAAGATCGGCATCAGCGGCACGCCTTGCTCGGCCTTGGTCCAGCCGGTCGCGCAGTCGACCATCAGCTTGATACCGGAGCCGACATGCTGGCGCGCGGTGCGGATGAGGCGGGCGGTGTGGTCGAGATCGTCGCGCCAGAACGGGTCGGCGACGATCTTGATCGCGCGCAAGCCGAGCTTCAGGCCGCGGTCGATGTTCTTCTTCACCTCGTCAGGCGTCGCGCCGAGCGGATATACCGTGCCATAGGCGAGCAGGCTGTCGCGTTGCTTCTTGCCGAGGAGTGCATGCACCGGCTTGCCCTCGGCCTTGCCCTTCAGGTCCCAGAGCGCAAGGTCGACGCCGCTGATCGCATGGATCACGACGCCGCGCCGGCCATAATAGAAGGTCCAGTCGTACATCTTGTCCCAAAGGGCTTCGATGTCGCTCGGGTCCTCGCCGACCACCACCTCCTTGAGGCCCATGGCGTGGGTGTGCGAGCGCGGGGCATCGACGATCGCCTTGATGACGGAGGGAACGCTGTCGACCTCGGCGATGCCGACGAGGCCCTTGTCGGTGTGAACGCGGATGACGCAGTTGTCATAGGAGCCGTCGAACCCGGTCCCCTTCCAGCCGGGAACCCTCAGCTCGATGACCTCGATGTCGGTGATCTTCATGATGCCCTCCCTCAGAGCTTTGGCTGTCCAGTCAGACCGCGGCCTGCCCGGCCGTCTCGTGCAGGCGAGCCAGGGCATCCATGAGCGAGCCTTCGGCGAGGTCGCCACGCAGATGTCGCTCGACGAGGTCACCGGCCTTCTCCTGAAAGCCGAGGTAGCCGGCGTAGCGCGGCCGGATCCAGCAACCGTCCATGGTGCGGCGCGTCGCGGCAAAGCAGCCCCCGAAACGCTCGTCGATCGCACTATCCTCCCAGGCTTCCACTCGCGCCGGCTGCCCATGGAGGACAGCAAACCGTTTCTGGGTGGTGACCTCCATCAGATAGCGCGCATAGGTGAGGGCCGCATCGGGGGAGCTGCAACTCGACGAGATGCCGAGCGCAGTGCCCCCGATCGTCGAGCCGCCAGGACTTGCCGAGGCCAGGCCCGGCAGGTCATGGAAACGCAAAGGCTTGCGCTGGTCCGCCTCCGCATACGTCGCATAGCAATAGACGGCAGGGCAGTAGACGAGGTCGTCGCGCGCGACCATCTGGTCGTGGAGCGCGATGCTGCTCCATTCGAGCACCTCCCCTGGGCAGAGGCGGACCAGCGCGCGCAACGCCTTCAGCACCTCGCGCGCGGCGCTCCGATCGACGAGCTCCTGATCGGGCTCGGTTGCGCACGGGCTGCCCAGGCTCGCCATCATCGTGAAGAAGGTCATCAGGCTGTGCACGCCCAACAGAGCGATCGCGAGCTTCAGCCCACGCGCGCGCGCCTGACTGCCCAGACTCATGACTTGGTCGAAGCTCACCGGCGCTTCGCGGCCGAGCGCGCGCATGAGATCGGGGCGCGAGACGGCGACCTGGCAGGCAGCGTCGACCGGCAGTGCCCAGATGTGGCCGCCGTGGCGATAGGTCGAGAGCGATGGGCCGACGAAACATTCGTCTTGCCCATCCAACAGCTCGTCGAGCGGCAGCAGGCAACCGGTCTTGGCGATCTGTCCGGCGAAGGGATGGTCGAGGATGATGAGATCGTAGTCGCGCGCCAACGCTTCGACCGGATGGTGCTCGAAGCCCGAGAGTGGTCGCGCGGTCCAGTCGATCGCAATTCCAGGTGCGCGCTCCGCGAATGCGGCGAGTGTCCCCGCGATCGGTCCGGTCGCGCGTCGGTGCTGCCAGTTCATGCCCTTCAATCGGATCACGGCGAGCAGCTCCTTGGGAGTTTGCGACCCGATTGGATACGTGCATTCGGCGCGGGCTTGCCGTGCCTTTGCGGGGGGGCCGCTTGCTTGACACCCCAAAGCTAGCACAGCTACTGTCGGGGTCTAGTGGTTGAAACAGCGTTCCAAGGGCGCAGCGGCTCGCAGCGTCACTGGCGGCGTCACTCTAGGAATGAAGTCGACAGGGCCGGCGAGCTACCCCCTGGTAGCCGACGAACGGCTCGACCAGGGAGGAGCAGGGAAATGCAACTCGGCAGATTGGTTTCTATCGCAGCCGTGATGGTTGCGAGCGTGGTGGTCGGCGGACCCGCATTCGCCGCTGCCGGCGATGAATGCGTCAAGGTCCTCGGCTACGAATGGTCCGGCGAGAAGCAGTCGATGGACCCAGCCGTGTTCAACTCGAGCGATGACGCCTATCACCTCTATGGCGTCTACAACCGGCTGGTCGATGTCGACGAGAGCTTCAACGTGCTGCCGGAGCTTGCGACCGAGTGGAAGGCGTCAGCCGACGGCCTCACCTGGACCTTCAAGCTGCGCGAAGGCGTGAAGTTCCATTCCGGCAAGGCTTTCACGGCTGCCGACGTGGTCTACACGTTCAAGCGGCTGATCGATCCCAAGACGGCTTCGGCCGCCGCGAGCACGCTCGCATTCCTCAAGACCGAAGGCATCAAGGCGGTTGACGCGCACACGGTGAGCTTCACCACCGACAAGCCGGTCGGTCTGCTGCCCGTTCTGATCACGACGAAGTTCACTCTGATCATTCCCGAAGGGACGACGACCGAGACCCTGAAGACGAAGGGCGACGGCACTGGCCCGTTCGTGCAGGAGCAGTTCACGCCGAATACGCCGGTGCGGATCCTGCGCAAGAACCCGAGCTACTGGGATGCCGGCAAGCCGCTATCCGATTGCCTGAAGATCACGGTTGCGCAGGAGGCGGTCGCGGCGGCAACGGCCCTCAAGGCAGGCCAAGTCGATCTCGTGCTCAACGTCGATCCTTCCGTCATCCCGACGCTGAAGGAGGACCCCAACATCGAGCTGCTGTCGACCGGCGCCGGCACCTCCATGACCGTATCGCTGTGGACCGATACGGCTCCCTTCGACAATGTGAAGGTGCGCCAGGCCTTCAAGGCGGCAATCGATCGCCAGGGCTTGGTCGACACGGTTCTGCTCGGCTTCGGCGAGACCGGTGCCGACAACCCGGTGCCGGTGACGAATCCGGCGTCATACGTGGCCGAGGCGCCCAAGCAGGACATCGAGCGGGCGAAGGCGTTGCTGGTCGAAGCTGGCGTGACGGCTCCCGTCAAGTTCGACCTGCATGCAGCCGAGGCCATCCCCGGCCTGCTGCGGATGGCGCAAGCTGTCGCCGAGATGGTGCGTCCCGCCGGGTTCGAGGTGAACATCGTCAATGTGCCGGCCGACAGCTATTGGGATCAGGTCTGGTTGAAGAAGCCGTTCCTGATGTCGGGCTGGTCGATGCGGCCGCCGGGCGAAGGCCTCGCCGTCGCCTATCTGCAAAAGGCCGAATGGAACGAGACCCATTGGGTTCGGGCCGACTATGACGACTTGCTTGCCAAGGCGAATGCGACCGTCGACGAAGCCGAGCGCAACAAGCTCTACCAGCAGGTGGGCAAGATGCTCGCGGAAGAAGGTGGCGTCGTCGTCCCGATGTTCACCCATCAGGTCGTCGGCTTGAAGAAGGGCTGCACCGGCTACAAGCCGCACTCGCAGAACTTCAACCTCGACTATTCGACCATCAAGTGCGGGGGCTGATCCTGCTCCGAGCGGGCTGGGCTGAGGCGGGCGAGCATGCCGGTCGCACCCAGCCTGATCCGCAGCTTGCCTGAAATGATCAACTTGCCCCGGGCGCAGCATGCGATACATTGAGATGTGATGTTTGTCGCCCGGTTGATCCTGCAGCGCTTTGTGCTGTCGCTGCTCACGCTGCTGCTGGTGTCGCTGTTGATTTTCGGCGCGCTGGAGATTTTGCCCGGCGACGTCGCCACCCGGATTCTCGGGCGGGAGGCGACCGCGGCGACACTCGCCGTGCTGCGAGAGCAGATGCATCTGAATGATCCAGCGCTCGTGCGCTATGGCCGCTGGGTGCTCGGTGTCGTGCAGGGCGACCTCGGGCAATCGCGGCTCAGCAACCGGAGCGTCACCGAGGTGCTGGGGCCGCGGGTCTTCAACACACTGTTGCTCTCGCTCTATGCGTTCCTCATCTACATTCCGCTCGCGACCATTCCGGCGCTGATCCAGGCCGTTCATCGGGATCGCCCGATCGATCACGCCTTCTCGGTGCTGACGCTGGTGCTGCTGTCGCTCCCCGACTTCCTGCTCGGCACGATGCTGCTGATCGCCTTCGTCTGGTTCGTGCCGCTGCTACCGGCCCAGTCGACGGTCGACCAGACATCGGGCGCAATCGAGTACCTGCGCGCGATGACGCTGCCGGCCCTCACCCTCGCGATCGCCATGGCGGTCTACGCGGTGCGCATGCTGCGCGACAATCTGATCGAGGTGCTCGACGCGGACTACATCCGCATGGCGGAGCTGAAGGGCGTGCCGGCAGCGCGGGTCGTGTGGCGGCATGCGCTGCCGAACGCGCTGGTCCCTACGCTCAACGTGACGGCGCTCAATCTCGGCTACCTCGTCGGCGGCGTGGTCGTCGTCGAAAGGGTTTTCGCTTATCCCGGCTTCGGCAGCCTGCTCGTCGATAGCCTGCAATTGCGTGATTTCCCAATGATCGAGGCGACGATCCTGCTCTCGGCGGCCGTCTACATCGGCGCGAACTTCCTGGCGGATGTCGGTGCGATCATTTTCAATCCCAAGCTCAGGACGGGCTGAAACATGAGCCTGGAGAGTGCGCCGGAGCGGATCGGATGGCTGGAGACCTGGTCGCGCACACCGGCGAGCTTCCGGATTGGAGCGGCGATCCTGCTCGCCCATGTCGTGATTGCCACGACAGGTCCGTTCTGGGCGCCCTACGGCTACTCGCAGATGGGCACCGGGCTACCGCTCGAGCCCATGAGCTGGCGGCATCCGATGGGCGTCGACCAACTCGGCCGGGACGTGCTTTCGCGCGTCGTCCACGGCGGCCATGTGGTCATGCTGCTTTCGCTTTCGGGCACGGCGTTGGGGCTCGTGGTCGGCGCTGTGGTCGGCCTGCTCTCGGGCTATGTGGGTGGCTGGGTCGACGAGATCGTGCAGCGGCTGCTGGAAGCTCTCATCGCGATCCCGTTCCTCGTGCTGGCGCTGCTCGCTATCGTTGCCGCGGGTCCCGAGCTCTCCGGCAACCCACTGCTCGTGATTTTCGTCGTCGCGCTCGTCTATGCGCCGCGCATCGCGCGGATGGCACGCTCCTCGGCGATCGAGATCGCGACGCGCGATTTCGTCACGATCGCCCGCCTGCGCGGCGAGACGCCATGGTCGGTGATGCGGCGCGAGCTGATCCCCAACGCGACGAGCGTGCTCCTCGTCGAGTTCGCGCTGCGAGCGGGCTATGCGCCAGTGCTGATCGGCTCGCTCGGATTTCTGGGCTTTGGCATGCGACCGCCCACGCCAGAATGGGGCCTGATGATCAGCGAGAACCGGACGTTGCTGCTGGTCTCCCCGGTCACCGTTTTCGGGCCCGGCCTCGCGCTTGCTTCCCTTGTCGTTGGCCTCAACCTCTTCACCGAAGGCCTCGCACGCATCCTCGGGCGTACCGTCAAGCTCGGAGCCCATTGATGGAAAGGCTGGTTGCGGTCGAGAACCTGACCGTCTCCTACCGCCAGGGACGCAGTTTCGCGCCGGTCGTGCATGGCGTATCGTTCGACATCGCGCGGGGCGAGGTGCTGGGGCTGGTCGGGGAATCGGGCTGTGGCAAGTCGACGGTCGGCCTGCAGCTCCTGGGCTTCCGGCATCCCCAGGCGCGCGCCGAATCGGGCCGCGTGCTCTTCAAAGGCACCGACCTCTTGCGTCTCTCGAGGCCCGAGCTCGATCGGGTGCGCGGCGACCGCATCGGCTTCGTGCCGCAGAACCCGACGACTGCCCTCAATCCCGGCATTCGTGTCGGCGATCAAATCGCCGAGACGCTGCGGCTGCATGGGCGGGTGGACAGCGCCGCCGGCGCAGCTGGGCGCGTGCGGGAGTTGCTCGACCTCGTCGGGCTGCCGCGACCGGGCGAGCTGCTGGGCCGGTTCCCCCATCAGCTCTCGGGCGGCCAGCAGCAACGGGTCTGCATTGCCAACGCGCTCTGCTGCGAGCCCGATCTGGTCGTGCTCGACGAGCCGACCACCGGTCTCGATGTCACCACCCAGGAGCAGATCATCGCTCTGCTCGTCTCGCTGCGCGCGCGTCTGGGCACGTCGATGCTCTATGTGACCCACGATCTCGGCCTGTTGGCCCAGATCGCCGATCGCGTTGGCGTCATGTACGCGGGCCATCTGGTCGAGACCGCACCCTCGCGCATCCTGTTCGCCCAACCGCGGCACCCCTACACGAAGGGCTTGATTGCTTCGGTGCCGCGCATCGAAGCGCCGGGGACGACCTCGGGACACCCACTCAGAGGTATGCTGCGCCGTCGCGAGCTGCCGCCAGGCTGCTCGTTTGCGCCGCGCTGCGAGTTGGCCGACGAAATCTGCCGCAGCGCCGTCCAGCGGCTCGAGCCCACGGAGCCAGGTCACGAAGTGGCCTGCCGGCGTTGGCGTGAGATCCCGGATGACCGGTTGCACTCAGTTGCGGGCACGCAACGAGCGGATCGGCCGGCGGGGCGCAAGGCACTCTTGGAGGTCGATGGGCTCAGTCTCGACTATGGCGCTGGCGCCGGCGTGATTGGACTATTGTTTCCATCGAAGCGTTTCCGGGCCGTGAGCGACGTGAGCTTTTCGGTCGAAGCGGGCGAGACATTCGCCCTCGTTGGCGAATCCGGGAGCGGCAAGTCGACGATTGCGCGAGGGATCAGCGGCCTGATCGCGCCCTCGGGCGGCTCCATCCGGCTCGAAGGCAAGCCGCTTTCAGGCCTCGTCCGCCATCGTGACGGCTCGCAGCGGCGCAAGATCCAATATGTCTTCCAGAATCCGGACGCCTCTCTCAATCCCCGCGCCAAGGTCGGCACCATCCTTGCGCGTCCGCTGCAGATGCTGGGCGAGTTGGACCGGGCAGCCATTTTGGCGCGCGTCGCGGCTGCGCTCGGCGACGTCAGGCTCGATGCCGCCTATGGCGACCGCTATCCCGACGAGCTGTCGGGCGGCGAGCGACAGCGCGTGGCGATCGCGCGCGCCCTGATCGCGGATCCGACGCTCGTCCTGTGCGACGAGGTGCTTTCGGCGCTCGACGTCTCGGTGCAGGCGAGCATCCTCGAGCTGCTCGCGCGTTTGAGGGCCGAGAAGAGCCTCACCATGCTGTTCATCTCCCACGATCTCGCCGTCGTACGCTCACTCGCCGACCGGGTCGGGGTGCTCTTCCGCGGGCAGCTGATGGAGACCGGGCCGACGGCCGAGATCTTCCGCCCGCCCTTTCACCCCTATACGCTGAGCCTCATCCGTGCCGTGCCGCGGATTTCGGCGGTGAAACGAGCGAGCCGGCTGGCGATCCTCACACCACCGGAGCCGATCGAGGGAGCGGCATGCGTCTATGCCGGCCGCTGCCCGTGGCAGCGGGGCGAGTTGTGTCTCACGCAGCAACCGCCCTGGCAACGCAGGCCCTCGGGTCTGGCCATCCGCTGCCATGTCCCCATCGACGAGCTCGCGCAGCGATCGAGCGAGGCGCTGGCCGAGCTCGAGACCAGCAGTCCCACACCCTGATCCACATGTGAGTTTCCCCGATGAAGATCACCAAGATCGAGTGCTTCGTGCTGCTGCTTCCCGACTATCGGGCCGACGCCAACTCTTCTGCCCAGGACAATCTCGTCGTCAAGATCCACACCGATGACGGGCATGTGGGGATCGGCGAGACCGATACCAATCCCTGGGTCGCCAAGGCCATGATCGAGGCGCCGGGCACCCACGTGATGGGGCTCGGTCTGCGGGAGATGCTGATCGGCAAGGACCCACGCGACATCGAGGGCCTGTGGGAGAAGATGTACATCGGCTCGGCCATGACAGGCAGGCGCGGGCTCGGCATCTGTGCGATCGGCGCGCTGGATATGGCGCTCTGGGATCTGGTCGGCAAGATCGAAGGCAAGCCGTGCTGGCAATTGATGGGTGGCGCCACCAACCGCACGATCACGCCCTATGCCTCGCTGCTGCCCGAGGGCGACGACCTCGATACCTATGGGCGGGTGCTGGTCGAGCGTGCGCTGGAGGCCCAGCGTCTCGGCTTCAAGGCGGCCAAGCTGGAGATCTGTCTCAAAGGCCCCTACTCGCACAACAGCCTGCAGATCGAGGATGACCGCGAGTGCGCGCGCATGGTGGCGGCGGCCCGGAAGGCCGTGGGCCCTGGCATGGTGCTGATGGTCGACGTGGCCTACGCCTGGCGGGACTGGAAGGAGGCGCTGCGGGCGATCGAGATGTTTGCCGAGCACGACATCTATTTCGTCGAGACGCCGTTGCCGATCGACGATGTCGAGGGCCACACCAAGCTCTGCCATGCGAGCCCGGTCAGGATCGCAGCCGGCGAGTGGCAGAGCACGCGCTTCGAGTTCCTGGAGTTCATGCGCGCCAAGGCGCTCGACGTGGTGCAGCCTGACGTCGGCCGCGTCGGTGGCCTGACCGAGGCCAAGCGTGTCGGCATGCATGCCCGCGACTTTGGGCTGGCTGTCGTTCCCCATTGCTGGAAATCGGCCATCGGCATCGCGGCCTCGGCTCATCTGGCGGCCGTCTCGCCGACCTGCACCTACATCGAGTTCCTGCCGCCGAGCCTTGCCGATTCACGCTTGCGGCGCGAGCTCTGCACCGAGGAGCTGCCGGTCATCGACGGCGTGATCCCACTACCCGACAAGCCCGGCCTGGGGATCACGCTCAACGAGGAGGCCCTCCTCGCGTTCCAAGTCGCCTGAGATCGCAGCCCGCCTACTCGAAATGCCCTTGCTCGATCTTGCCGTCCTTCATCGCGGCCGGATGGTAGGTCGTGCCGGGCTCGTTGCCCGAGAAGGTCGCGAAGGTGATGAGGACGGCAACCACCAACCCGGAGCCTGCTGCGGCGAGCGCCATCAGTGGCGCTCGGGCGATATAGCTCTCGAGGCTCTCCTTGCGCGAGACAACGTGAACCAGCCCATGCAGGATGAATGGCACCAGGAACACGACGATGATGACAGGCAGCAGCCTCAACATGAGCAGGCGAGCCTTTCGGTGAGGTTGCGGACCATGCCGGCGGTCGCGCCCCAGATGGTGCGATCGCCAAAAGGGATGGCGTAGTAGAAGCGCTCGCGGCCCTGCCACTCCCGGCTGTGGCGCTGATGGTTGCGGTGGTCGAGCAGGAAGCCGAGCGGCACCTCGAAGATGTCGGCCACCTCGTTGGAATCGAGCGCGAGGGTAAACCCCGGCTCGATCAGCGCGACCGCCGGGACGATGCGGAAGCCGCTTCCGGTCTGATAGCAGTCGAGGTAGCCGATTGGCTCGACAAATCGGCGGTCGAGGCCGATCTCCTCCTCGGTCTCGCGCAATGCCGTGGCGAGCGGGTTGGCATCGGCAGGCTCCATCTTGCCGCCGGGAAACGCCACTTGGCCGGGATGGGAGGGCATATGATCGGCCCGGCGCGTGAACAGCACGGACAACGCGCCAGCGCGCGCCACGATCGGCACCAGCACGGCAGCGGGTCGAAGGCTGGGGGTCGGGAGCGGCTCGCCGAAACCCGGGAAGGAGCCTGGATTGAGATCGTGGTCGCCACGGGCCGGCGGGCGGTTGGGATCGAAGACGGTCTCGCCCGGCGCGGCCAGCAGCCGTGCTTGTGCCAGGACCCGCAACGAGTCTGGTGTGTGGGGAAAGCCGGAATCGCTGCTCATGTCAGGCCTTCGATCTCGGCTGCTGGCGCCATTGGAAAGAACATCTCCGCGCTCCAGACGCCGAGTTGGGGAATGCCCTCCAGCAGCACGACGTCGGCCAACGCGACCAGCTCCATATAGCAGGCACGGGTGAGGAGCGCTTCGAGCCGGCCGCGCACCAGCAGATAGGGCTTCAAGCCGCCCGAGCGGGGATCGCGTCCAAACCGGAGCGGATGGCCTTTGCCGCAACAGACGAGGTCGTCGACGTTGGTGCGGAAATACAGGACTTGCTCAGACCCGGACCCTTCGGCGGCCAATTCCACCGCCAGGAAGTGGGCGTCCTCGACCACGACGTCGTACTTCTCGACCGGCGTCACCAGATAGCTGCGGCCGTCCGCGTCCTTGCGCAGCACGGAGGCAAACAGCTTCACGAGCGCCGGCCGGTTGATGGGGCCACCCTGGTGGTACCAGCTTCCATCCGCGGCAATCCGCATGCCGATATCGCCGCAATAGGGCGGGCTCCAGCTTTCCACAGGGGGATGCCCGCGTGCCGGCAGCGTGCCCAGCGCAGCGGCGAGCCCCGACAATGCCGTGCCCGCGCCCTCAACAGGCTGAGGTGTTTCCTGATTCTCCGCCGGCATACCGGTCCTGTCCGTCGCTTGCCATGCCCAAGGTCGTCTTGCGGGCACCAACCCTATAGCCCAAACACGTTTGTGACCCAATTCTCCGCGAGAGGTGCTTGTTGGCCGGCTGAAGGACACTATACTCGTGCCCATGACAAATCTCGCCCCTACGGATTCCGACATCGTCGAGCGCATCGAAGCGGCCGGCGATCGCATGCGTCTCGTTCGCGAGGCAGCAGAGACCATCATCTTCGGCCAGGGCCCGGTCATCGAGCAGACGCTCGTGACGCTGCTCGCCGGCGGCCACGCGCTCCTCGTCGGCGTGCCCGGGCTCGGCAAGACGCGCCTCGTCGAGACGCTCGGGATCGTGCTCGGCATCGATGCCAAGCGCATCCAGTTCACGCCCGACCTGATGCCCTCCGACATCGTCGGCGCCGAAGTGCTGGAGGAGGGCTCCAGCGGACGCAGCTTCCGCTTCATCAAGGGTCCCGTCTTCACCCAGCTGCTGATGGCCGACGAGATCAATCGGGCGAGCCCCAAGACCCAGTCGGCGCTGCTGCAGGCGATGCAGGAGCACCATGTGACGGTCGCGGGCATCCGCCACGATCTGCCGGCGCCGTTCCACGTGCTGGCGACCCAGAATCCGATCGAGCAGGAGGGCACCTATCCGCTTCCCGAAGCTCAGCTCGACCGCTTCCTGCTCGAGGTCGATGTCGGCTATCCCGACGAGGTCGCCGAGCGGCGGATGCTCTACGCGACGACCGGCACGGAGGAGAAGAAGCCTCGCACGGTGCTCTCGTCCGGCGAGCTGATGCAGATCCAGCGTCTGGTGCGCCAAATTCCGGTCGGTGAAAAAATCGTCGATGCGATCCTCGGCATTGTCCGGGCAGCCCGGCCAGGAACTGGAGCCGGGGGCGACGCCGACAAGCTGATCGCCTGGGGTCCGGGACCGCGTGCGAGCCAGGCCCTGATGCTGGCAGTGCGGGCGAAGGCGCTGCTCGACGGCCGGCTCGCCCCCTCGATCGACGACGTGCTGGCGCTCGCCGAGCCGGCCCTGAAGCACCGCATGGCCGTCACTTACGATGCCGTCCAGCAAGGCATCGACGCACGCCGCGTGATCGCCGACCTGAAACGCCGGCTGGAGTAGACCTCGCTTGACCACCGGCAAGGCCAAGGCCGACGCGCCCGGCTCTGTTCGCCATCTGCAGAGCGAGGCGATGAGCCTCGTCAGCCGGCTACCCGAGCTGATGGTGGAGGCGCGTCATGTAGCCTCGACCGTCGCTTATGGCGTGCACGGCCGTCGGCGTGTCGGTCCGGGCGAAACCTTCTGGCAATTCCGGCAGATGCAGCCAGGCGATGCACGCCAGCAGATCGACTGGCGCCGCTCGGCAGCCTCCGACCGGCTCTATATCCGGGAGAAGGAATGGGAGGCAGCCCATACGGTGTGGCTATGGGCCGATCTTTCGCCATCGATGCTGTTCGCGAGCTCGCCGCGGGTGGCGATGAAGCGGGATCGGGCGGTGGTGCTGATGCTCGCTGCGGCGGAGCTGCTGTGCGAAGGTGGTGAGCGGGTCGCCGTGATCGATCTGATGCCACCCTCGTCTCGGCGCGGAATAGCACGGGCGATCGCCGAGCGGCTCGCCAGCATCGAGACGAGCACGGCCCAGCCCAGCCTGCCCCAGGGCCGCCGGTTGGCGCGGTTCTCGGAGGTGATCCTGTTCAGCGACTTCCTGGAGCCGGCCGAGCGCCTGCGTGCAGCGGTCGGGGGACTGTCGCAGGGCGGCATCCGCGGCCATCTGCTCGAGGTGAGCGACCCGGCCGAGGAAACGCTACCCTATGAAGGGCGCGTGCTGTTCGAGGGCATGGAAGCCGAGGAGGGGATGCTGGCGAGCCGGGTCGAAAGCCTGCGCACATCCTATCAGCAGCGGCTTGCAGCTCACCGGGCAGAGACGTCGCTGATTGCGGGCCGGCATGGCTGGTCCCACCTCACCCATCGCACCGACCGGCCGGCGGTGCAGGCGTTGCTCGCGCTCCACACCCAGGTCGGGCGATCCGCCACGCACTATCGGCATGGCAATCGCTCCTCCGCCGCGATGAAGGGTCCAGCATTGGCGCCGATCGGCCCCGAGGAGCTGCCATGACGCTGGGCCCGCTCGGTTTCCTCAATCCGATGCTGCTGCTGGCGCTGCTGGCGCTGCCGCTGATCTGGTGGCTGTTGCGGGCAACCCCACCCGAGCCCAGGCGCGTGCAATTCCCGGCCGTGCGCATCCTGAAGGGACTGATCTCGCGCGAGCAGACGCCAGCGCGCAGCCCGTGGTGGTTGACGGCGCTGCGGATGCTGGCGGCCGCTTGCATCATCGCGGCCCTTGCCGAGCCCGTGCTCAATCCCGATGACGCGACCATCGGCGGGGAGGGACCGGTCGTTGCGCTCGTCGACGACGGCTGGGCGTCCGCCAGCCACTGGCCGGAGCGCAAGGCCATGCTCGCGCTCGTTCTCGATCAGGCCGAGCGGCAGCGCCGGCCGGTGATGCTGGTTGCCTCCGCGGGGCTCGGCGCCAACGAGCGGCCGGTGCTGGAGAGCGCCAAAGCGGCGCGCGACCGGGCCGAAGCGCTCGAGCCAAAGCCCTTTGCGCCCAATCGGCTGGCTGCGATCGGAGCTGCCCGCACGGCGCTCGCGGGCACGAGTAGCGCGAGCGTCCTCTGGCTCTCGGACGGTCTCGGCCACGGCGATACGGGCGCTGTCGCAGAGCAGCTCGCCCAACTCGCGGGCTCGGGTCAACTCGTTCTGGTCGAGCCGGGCAAGAGCGCGCGTGTGCTCGGCCTCAGGATGAAATCCGTCAATGGCAGCACGTTGGAAGCCGAGGTCGTCGGCATCGGCGGCGATCCGCTCGCGGGCGTCGTCGTCGCCCTGTCGGGTCGGGGCCAACCCCTGGGGGAAGCGCCATTCCAGCTCTCGTTCGGATCGGGCTCGGCTGCTGCGACCTTCGATCTGCCGCTGGAGCTGCGCAATCAGATCGCCCGGCTCGAGATCGTCGGGGAGCGTTCGGCTGGCGCCGTGCATCTGCTCGATGCCAGCAAGCGCTGGAACCGGATCGGGCTCGCATCGGGCTCGCCGCGTGGCGAAGCGCAGCAATTGCTCTCGCCGCTCCACTATATCGAGCGTGCGCTGATCCCCTATGCCGACCTCGTGCGCGACAATGACTCCAACAGTGCGGAAGCCATCGCCAACCTGCTCGGGCAGGGCGTGTCGGTGCTGGTGCTCGCCGACATCGGCCGGTTGGTCGATACAACCTACGAGCGGGTCGGAACCTGGGTCGAGAAGGGCGGCGTGCTGGTGCGGTTTGCCGGTCCACGGCTGGAGCAAGGCGGCGACGGACTGCTGCCGGTCGCGCTTCGCTTCGGTGGCCGCACGCTCGGGGGAGCGCTGTCCTGGAGTGTGCCGCAGCCGCTACAGCCGTTCGAGGCTTCGAGCCCGTTCGCCGGCCTCGTCATCTCCGACGACGTGCGGGTCAGCCGACAGGTGCTGGCCGATCCGACACTGCTGTCCGATGAAACCGAGGTGTGGGCGCGCCTCGCCGATGGCACGCCGCTCGTGACGGCACAGAAGCGCAAGGCCGGCTGGGTAGTGCTGTTCCACGTGACCGGCAACTCCGATTGGTCGAACCTGCCGCTGTCGGGTCTCTTCGTCGAGATGCTGCAGCGTGTGGTGGCGTTGACGGGTCTCGCCGACGTGGCGACCCGCGGCGAGGCTGCGGCGTCGCCGCTGGCGGCGGTCGAGGACGCCGCTCTGCTGCCACCGGTCGAGGCTCTGGACGGGTACGGAAGAATTGGTCCACCGCCTCCTGCCGCGCGCCCGATCGCTGTATCCGACCTGAAGTCGGTGCGCCCCGATGCAACGCATCCCCCGGGCCTCTATGGCCCTCCCGGGAAGGTTGCGGCCCTCAATGTGGTCGATGCCAGCTCCAATCTCGCTGCGATCGGAGCGCTGCCAGCGGGTAGCATTCGCACTGGCTATCGCGCGAGCGAGGCAAGGCAGCTGAAATCGTTCGGGCTCGCAGCAGCGCTGACCCTGTTGCTTGGGGATGTGCTGGCGATGCTGGCTCTGCAGGCTGGCTGGTTTGCTCGGGCTCGGTCTGTCGCCGCTGGCGTGTTGCTGGCTCTTGCGGTTTCCGCCCTCGTCTTCACACCGGACAGGGTCGCAGCCCAGGAGAGTGGAAACCAGGCCGCAGCCGTTCGTCCAACTCCCCCTGTCGACGACAGTTTCGCACTGGCAGCTGCGCTTCGCCCCAGGCTCGCCTATGTCCTGACAGGGGATGCTGCGACCGACGAGACGAGCCGGCTCGGCCTCAATGGGTTGGGACAGATGCTGATCGCGCGAACGGCCTTCGAGCCGGCCGAGCCGCTCGGCGTCGATATCGAGCGCGACGAGCTTGCCTTCTTTCCCGTGCTCTATTGGCCGGTGCAAGCCGATGCCCGCGAGCCGAGCGAGGCGGCCCTCGCCCGCATCGATGCCTACATGAAAGGCGGCGGTCTCATCGTCTTCGATACGCGCGACCTCAACGAGAACCTGCCCTCGCTCGATGCGACGGGCGGTCCGGGAGCCGTCGCGCTGCAGCGCCTGATCGGGCGCCTCGACATTCCCGCGCTCGAGCCGGTGCCCTCCGACCATGTTCTGACCAAATCATTCTACTTGCTGCGCTCCTTTCCCGGCCGCTTCGATGGGGGTGCGCTCTGGGTGGAGGCCGAGGAGGGGTCGCAAGCGAGCGATGCGCGGCGTCCGCGCCATTCCGATGGTGTGAGCTCGATCCTCGTTTCGTCCAATGACTTCGCCGGCGCGTGGGCGATCGATGAAGGCGGCAATGCCGTGTTCCCGGTCATTCCTGGAGGCGAGGAGCAGCGTGAGTGGGCCTATCGGGTCGGCATCAACATCGTGATGTACGCGCTGACCGGCAACTACAAGGCGGACCAGGTGCACATCCCAGCGCTGCTGGAGCGGCTGGGTCAGTAGGCGCATGGGTCAACGAGCGTCTGGCCGGAGGAGATAGGATTGAACTTCTCGATCGAGTTGTCGCCGCTCGTGCCCTGGCCGGTGCTGATCGCTGGAGCGGTCGCTTGCGTGCTGGTGGCGGGTCTTCTGTTCTGGCGCGGGACGCGTGGGGCGTTCGTGCGGACGCTCAGCCTCGTGGCACTGGTGGCGGCCGTCGCCAATCCCACCTTGCGCGAGGAAGAGCGCGAGGCACTCCCCAACATCGCGCTGGTTGCGGTCGACGACAGCATGAGCCAGTCGCTCGGCCAACGCCGCGCCCAGACGGCAGCCGTTCTTGCCGACCTCGAAGCCAAGCTCGGCCGGATTGCCAATCTCGAGGTGCGGACGATCCGGGCCGGCGCCGGCAATGGCAAGCTCGGCACGCAGCTCTTCGGCGAGATCGGCCGGACGCTGTCGGGCATACCCGCCGACCGCCTGGCCGGGCTCGTCGTCATCTCCGACGGCCAGATCCACGACGTTCCCACGGCCGGCTCGGCACTGGGGATCGACGCTCCGGTGCAGGTGCTGCTGACGGGAGCGGAGGGCGAGTTCGATCGCCGCATCGCCATTATCAAAGCTCCGCGCTTCGGCATCCTCAATGGCTCGGCGACGGCTGAGATCCGCGTCGAGTCGAAGGGGGAGGCCGCAGCAGCCAAAGCGCCCGCGCGCATCGTCATCCGGCGCGAAGGCGAGCCCGACATCGAGACGACCGTCGCGGTCGGGGCTCCCCTCGAGGTGCCGCTCAACTTCCCCCATGCCGGCATGAACGTGGTCGAGGTCGAGCTGGAGGCCGTAGCCGGTGAGCTGACGGAGGCGAACAATCGGGTGGTGCTGGCGGCTGAAGCCGTGCGCGAGAACTTGCGGGTGCTGCTCGTCTCGGGCGAGCCACATGCGGGCGAGCGGACCTGGCGCAATCTGCTGAAGTCCGACGCCGCCGTCGACCTCGTTCACTTTACGATTCTGCGGCCGCCGCACAAGCAGGACGGCACGCCCATCAACGAGCTGTCGCTGATCGCCTTTCCCACGCGCGAGCTGTTCCAGGAGAAGCTCGAGGAGTTCGACCTGATCATCTTCGATCGCTATCAGCGCCGCGCAATCCTGCCAGCGATCTACATCGACAACGTCGCGCGCTACGTCGAGGAGCATGGTGGAGCGGTGCTGGTGGCGGCGGGCGAGGAGTATGCGTCGGAGACCAGCATCTACAACACACCATTGTCGCAAGTGCTGCCCGCAAGCCCGACGGGCACCGTCACCGAGCAGCCCTTCAAACCGGTCCTGACCGAGGCCGGCCGCCGGCATCCGGTCACGCGTGGTCTGCCGGGCTCGGAGGGAGCGGTGCCGAGCTGGGGACGGTGGTTCCGCGTCGTCGACGTCGCCCCACCCGACGGCCAGGTGTTGATGGCGGGACCCGATGCCAAGCCCCTGGTCGTGCTCGCCCGCAAGGGTAAGGGCCGGGTCGCGCTGATGCTATCGGACCATGCCTGGCTCTGGGCGCGAGGCTTCGAAGGCGGCGGTCCCCATACCGCGCTGTTGCGGCGCATGGCGCACTGGCTGATGAAGGAGCCCGACCTGGAGGAGGAGCGTCTGCTCGTCACCAGTGAAGGGCTGAAGCTGAAAATCGAGCGCCGTTCCATGCTCGACGAGGTGCCCCCGGTCGAGATCATCGGACCAAACGGCTTCAAGCGCGAGGTTGTGCTGGGAGCGGGAGCTGACGGCACCTTCGTGACCAGCATCGAGGTGGACGAGCCGGGTTTCTACAAGCTCGCGTCGGGCGAGTTGACGGCGGTCGCGCTCGCAGGCACGTCCAGCACGCGCGAGATGGCGGAGGTGGTGGCGAGCCGGGAGGCGATCGCACCCTTGGTCGAATCGACCGGGGGAGGGGCTTTCTTCACGGCGCGCCGGCCGGGCGCCGATCCTGCCAACGGAATCGATGTGCCGCGCGTCACGATGCTCGCGGGCGCTCGCGTGATGCACGGATCGGGTTGGCTGGGCCTCGAGGACCGCAAGGCCTACCTGACCAAAGGCGTGGTGCTCTATCCGGTGTTCAACGGGATCGCCGCGCTGGCGCTGCTGCTCGGCCTGGTCTCGCTCGCCTGGTGGCGGGAGGGAAGGTGAGAGAGTAGGCAGTAGGAAGTCGGGAGTAGGGAGTGTAGAGTGAGGTTTTTCCCTACTCCCTATTCGCTACTCCCTACTCCCCCCACTCAATCAATTCGTTTTCTCGTGGGCCTTGAAATAGGCGACGATCTGCTCCTCGACCTTCTTCTTCTGCTCGTCGGTGCAGGTCTGCTCCTTGCCGGCCCCGCCGCCCTCGTCGACGACGACGACGTTCTCGCCTTCCTTCTCCTCGATCTTGACGTTGCCGGTCAGCCACATCACCGTGAACAGGTGGAGCTGGGAGATATAGAGAAGCTGTTGGTCGGACCAGCTCTTCTTGGCTTCCTCGACCTTCATCATGGTGCGGTAGTTGGCGATCTGGGCGTCCTGCAGCTTGCAGATCTGGGCGTGGGCCGAGAGCCGCGCCACCGTGATCACCTCGCGTGCGACCTCGATCGGGATCGCAACCGATTCGCGCTTCTTCTTGTCGACTGCGATCACCTTGCCGGTCGGCGTGGTGAATTTGTCGGGCAACACCGCCCAGGCGTAATCGAGCAATGTCTGCACCGACTTCTCGCTCAGCTCGGCCGTTTGCGCCGGCGACACCGTTGCAGCCATCGCCGCCAGCGCCGCGGCGGCGCCGAGCGCCTGCAGCGTCCTCGTGATCCTCATCGACATCACCCAGCCCCTTGTCACATGTCGTCTGAACGCTAGCAAATGCGAGCCCCTTGGCAAACGGTGAATCCAGGCGGAACTAAGGCTCCACCCCCCGGCGTCTGTGGGCGCCGGTCAGTGCTGCGACGATTCCCCGCAAGGTCCGGACCTCCTGCTCGGTCGCCTCCATCCGCTCGAACATGGTGCGGATGTTGCGGATCATCACGCTCGCCCGGTCAGGCGGTTTCAGGAACCCCGCCTGGTCGAGCTCGCTCTCCAGATGCCCGAAGAAGCCGATCAACTGCTCTTTCGTTGCCGGCAGCGAGCCCTTCATCACCAGCCCGCTCTCGCGTGGCGCCTCGAACGTGGTAACACGCCCGAGCGTGCCGCGCTCGCTCTCCTTCATCCATTCATAACCCATCAACAGCACTGCCTGGGCGAGATTGAGGCTGGCAAAGCGCGGATTGACGGGTGCCATCACGATGGCGTCGGAGAGCGCGATGTCGTCGTTCTCGAGCCCCTGACGCTCGGCTCCGAACAGCATGCCGACGCGTTGGCCTGCCGCGATCCGCCGGCCCATCTCGGCGGCGGCCTCGGCGGGCGTCATCACGGGCTTGGCCATGAACCGCTGGCGGGCGGTCGTCGCGCAGATCCAATGCAGGTCGCCGATGGCGGCTTCGGTCGTCGCGTGGGCCGTGGCCTCCTCGATCACGAAATTGGCGCCCGACGCGGCCGCGCGCGCCTTCTCGTTGGGCCAGCCATCGCGGGGCGCAACGAGGCGCAGCTCCTCGAGGCCGAAGTTCGCCATGGCGCGCGCGACCATGCCGATGTTGTCGGCCATCTGCGGCGCAATCAGCAGCACCACGGGCGCCGCCTCGCCCTCGCTGCCGCCGAGCCGCTTGGGGCGCGGCTCGCGCTCCTTGTGCATGCGCCGGTGGACGCGGCGCGCCAGGTAGTAGACCTCCTCGCCCTGCCAGGTCTTGGCCAGCTGATCGAGGGATGCGAAGGTCGCCTCGCCGCCTGCCCCCCCTGGCGTCAGCTCGAGCCCGCTGGCCTCGAAGCTGATATGCGAGAGTTGGCGGCAGAACTCGTCGAGGGTTGCAAGTCCCATCGCCTCGGAGCGCAACCGGCAGCCCCGGCAATGGGCGCCATCCTGGTCGCAGGCCCGGTCGGCGCAGTAGTTGACGGCCGCTTCCAGCCCCGCCCGCCCGATCGCGGGGCTGCCGAGCGCGTCGCCCGCCGCCAGCCCCTGCTCGTAGGCGGCGCGCACGATATCGATGACGCGCAGGCCGGCCGCATGCAGCGTCGGCTCGCCGTCGATGATGGTGATCGTCAAACGCCTCTCCCGGGCTCAGCCAAACCGCGGGAGCATTGTAGTCTGGGCTGCGCCTTTCGCGAAGCCCAGCATCGTCGCGCTGGGCTCCGGCCGGCGGACGGCCGGCCTCAGCGCCAGCCACCGCGCGTCACAGAACGAAGTTGTCGGCGTCGAGGTTGACATGAACGCCGGCGATCAGGATTGAAAAGTCGGCCTTGAAATCGCCGGTGATATCGCCTTGCAACAGCGAACCCTGAGCCGTGTAGAGCACACGCAATTGTGACCCGCCCATCCAGTTCACATTCTCGCCGAGATAGGTGAAGGTTATTCCGCCGGCTACGGCTTCGAGCCCGGTGAGGTCGAACCTGTCAGCGGCGCCAACGGTCCCATCGTTGAAATTCCAGATCACATCGCGGCCGGCCACCTTCGTCGTGCTGTCGAGCAGCGCGCCATAGTAGAAGGTATCGATCGCATTGTCGCCGAAGCCGGCATCGAGCACGTCCTTGCCGAGACCACCCACGAATTTGTCCGCACCGTCTCCGCCTTCGATCGTGTCGTTCCCAGCATAGCCGAACAGCGTGTCGGCACCGCCATTGCCCTCGATGAAGTTTGCGGCAGCATTGCCGAAGATCAGATCGGCTCCGCCGCCACCGATGGCCCCCTCGAACCCGGTGATGGTGTCCTTCGATACGCCCGTCGCCGAGCCGCTCACCTCGAGGCCATAGGCGGTCGAGGCGGCCACGGACGTGCCCATCACGACGGTCGTGTCGGTATGGCCAAGGATGGCCGTATCGAGGTTGATTTTGACGCTGCCCACGGCAAAGCTTGCGTCGTACTCGTCTTCGAGGCCGAGTCCTCCATCGATCGTGTCGTTTCCGTCCC
>JANPDA010000216.1:0-22506 GCA_031431235.1 Hyphomicrobiaceae bacterium | reverse complement strand
CTCCCGTTGCCGGCGATCCACAAATCGCCGAACGATCTTTCCATTCATTGATCCAGCTTCGCCGGACTCGAATGAATGGGACGGAACACTAGTGTTCTGACTCATTCATTCAGTACCCTAAATGAATGGCCAGCCCACTAGCCAACTCTTTGTTTGTGTTCCGTCTTTCCATTCATTGATCCAGCTTCGCCGGAATCGAATGAATGGGACGGAACACTAGATCCATAGAAATACCGCTGCTGCATAAACCAGCGACACCAGGGTCGCGCCCCAAAGTGCCGAGCTGCCCAACAGGGCGAGCCAAGCGAGGTGGATGAAGGCGCTGCCCAGGAGTGAGATGAAGAGCCGGTCGCCGCGCGTGGTGTCGAGACCGATGAGGCCGCGGCGAGGTGCGCCGCCCGGCACCCGCAACTCCCAGACCGTCATTGCGACGAGACAGCACGCGATGAAGACGAAGAAGGCGGCTGTCGGCCAGGTCCAGGCCATCCAGGTCAGATCGAAGATGCCGCCATTGCCCATATCCCGTCCCTGCCTCAGACCCGGCCCAGGGCAAAGCCCTTGGCGATGTAGTTGCGCACGAAATAGATGACGACGGCGCCGGGAATGAGCGTGAGCGTGCCGGCCGCCGCCAGCAGCCCCAGCTCGTAGCCCGACGTGCTCGCCGTCCGCGTCATGGTCGCCGCGATCGGTTTGGCGGCAACCGATGTCAGCGTCTTGGCCAGCAACAGCTCGACCCAGGAGAACATGAAGCAGAAGAAGCACGCGACCCCGATCCCCGCCGCAATCGTCGGCAGGAAGATCCTGAAGAAGAAGCCGGGGAAGGAATAGCCGTCCACATAGGCGGTCTCGTCGAGCTCCTTGGGCACGCCCGACATGAAGCCCTCGAGGATCCAAACCGCGAGCGGCACATTGAACAGCGTGTGCGCGAGCGCAACTGCCCAGGGCGTATCGAACAGACCCACCGCCGAGTACAACTGCAGGAAGGGCAGCGCGAACACGGCCGGCGGCGCCATGCGGTTCGACAGCAGCCAGAAGAACAGGTGCTTGTCGCCGATGAAGCGGTAGCGCGAGAAGGCGTAGGCCGCCGGCAAAGCGACCGCGACCGAAAGCGCGGTGTTGATCGCCACATAGTTGAGCGAGTTCAGATAGCCATTGTACCAGGTCGGATCGGTGAAAATCTTGACGTAGTTCTCCAGCGTGGGCGCACGCGGAAACAGCGAGAACCCGCCGAGGATCTCGTTCGTCGTCTTGAACGACATGCTGACGAGCCAATAGATCGGCAGCATCAGAAACACGATGTAAATGGTCGGAACCAGCCAGCGCAGCCGCATCATCTCGCCTCGCTCCGCATCATCAGGGTGTAGAACAGCCAGCTGAAGAACAGGATGATCAGGAAGTAGATGATCGACATGGCTGCCGCCGGCCCAAGATCGAACTGGCCGAGCGCGGTCTTGACGAGGTCGATCGAGAGCAGCGTGGTCGCATTGCCGGGGCCGCCACCCGTCAGCACCACGACCTCGGTGTAGATCAGGAAGCTGTCCATGAAGCGCACCAGCACGGCGATCGTCAGCACGTGGTTGAGCTTGGGCAGCTGGATGTGCCGGAACACGGCCCAGGGTCCAGCTCCGTCGATCTTGGCGGCTTGGTAGAAGGCGTCCGGGATCGAAACGAGGCCCGCGTAGCAGAGCAGCACCACCAGCGACGTCCAGTGCCAGACGTCCATCAGCAGCATGGTGCACCAGGCCGAGAACGGTTGGCGCGTGTAGTTGTAGTCGAACCCCAGCCCATTGACGAGCTTGCCGAGCAGGCCAATGTCGGGCAGCGCGAAGATGTTCCACATGGCGCCCACGACGTTCCACGGGATCAGCAGCGGCAACGCCATCAGCACGAGGCAGACCGAGACCCAGATGCCCTGGCGCGGCATCGCAAGCGCGATTGCGAGCCCGAGCGGGATCTCGATCGCGAGCACGAGACCGGTGAACAGGATCTGTCGGCCGAGCGCCGCATGGAAGCGCTCGGAGTGCAGCACCTGCTCGAACCAGCGCAAGCCCGACCAGAAGAACACATTGTCGCCGAACGATTCCTGGAACGAGAAGTTGACGACCGTCATCAACGGAATGATGGCGTTGAAAGCAACGAGCAGGAACACCGGCAGCACGAACAGCCAGCCCTTCTGGTTGACGGTCTTGCGCATGGCCGGCCCCTACTCCACGATCCAACCATCGGCATAGACGCGCGTGTGCGCTCGCTCGAAGGCGAGATGCACCGTGCCTGACGGTACCGGCTCGCCTTCAGCGACGAGCAGCTTCACCATGCTGGCGCCCGCGCGCGTCTGCACGATCCGATAGCGGCCGGCATCGGTGACTTTGACGACCTCGGCCGGGATGCCCTCGCTCGCCAGCCGGACGAACTCGGGGCGCACGCCGAGCTCGAGACGGCCGCCCGTCCGGTCGGCAGCGATCCGCGCCGCGTTCTCGGTCTCGACCACACTACCTTCGAGCTCCGCTCGCGCTCCAACGATCCGGCACGGCAGCACGTTCATGCCGGGCGAGCCGATGAAGTGGCCGACGAAGGTGTGGCGCGGCCGCTCGAACAGCTCGACCGGGGTTCCCGCCTGAACCACCTCGCCATTGTTCATGACGACCACCTGATCGGCGAAGGTGAGCGCTTCGGTCTGGTCGTGTGTCACGTAGATCATGGTGCGCCGCGTTCGCCGATGCAGCTCCTTCAGCTTCGAGCGCAGCACCCATTTGAGATGGGGATCGATCACGGTCAGCGGCTCGTCGAACATGATGACATTGACATCGGAGCGCACCAGCCCCCGTCCGAGCGAGATCTTCTGCTTGCCGTCGGCGGTCAGGCCCGAGGCGCGGCGGTCGAGCATGTCGCCGAGGTCGAGCATGGCCGCGATCTCTCTGACGCGAGGACCGACCTCGGCCTCGGGAACGCGCCGGTTGCGCAACGGGAAGGCAAGGTTGTCGAACACGGTCATGGTGTCGTAGATGACCGGGAACTGAAACACCTGGGCGATGTTGCGCGCTTCTGGCGAGCGCCCCGTCACGTCCTCGTCGCCGAACAGGATGCGGCCCTCGGTCGGCCGCAGCAGTCCCGAGATGAGGTTCAACAGCGTCGTCTTCCCGCAGCCCGAGGGCCCGAGCAGGGCATAGGCGCCGCCTTCCGACCATTCGAGCGTGATGCGCTTCAATGCCCAGTCCTCGTCGGAGACTGGATGCGGGCGGTAGCTGTGCCGCAGCTTGTCGAGTGTGATCCTGGCCATCAGGCGACGAGCTCTTGGCCGGGACCAAAGAACATCCCCTGGTCGATATCGACATAGAGGCGCGCGGTCTCGCCCGCTTCGAACGGGTGGATGCCGTGGGACTGGGATACCCAGGTGCGGCCGTCGAGGTCGAAATGGATGACGCTTTCAGAACCCGAGAGCTCGGTCACGATCACGCGCCCGTCGAGCACCGCGCCGGTGCTCCGCCCGGCTGTGGGCGAGATGTGATGGGGACGGATGGCGAGCGTATAGGGGCCATCCGGGAGCCGGATCGCCGCGGCGCCAGCCGGCCATACGATCTTCTCGCCGATCGCGATGCGCTCGCCGCGCTTCATCACGTCGACCATGTTGATCGGGGGATCGGAGAACACCCGGGCCGAGGTCAGGTCACGCGGCCGGCGATAGATCGCGTTGGTTGGGCCGAATTGGGTGATCCGGCCCTCGTGCATGGTCGCGGTATTGCCACCGAACAGCAGCGCCTCGGTCGGCTCGGTCGTGGCGTAGACGACGATGCAGTCGCGCTTGGCGAGCAGGGCCGGCAGCTCGTCGCGCAGCTCCTCTCGCAGCTTGTAGTCGAGATTGGCGAGCGGCTCGTCGAGCAGGACCAATCCGGAATCCTTGACGAGCGCACGTGCGATCGCCGTGCGCTGTTGCTGGCCGCCCGAGAGCTCGGAGGGGCGACGCTGCAGCATCGGGCCGAGCCGCAGCAGCTCCGCCATCCCTGCGACGCGCTCGGCGATCTCGGCGCGCTTCAGGCCGGCGACGCGCAAAGGCGAAGCAATGTTCTCGAACACCGTCAGATTGGGGTAGTTGATGAACTGCTGGTAGACCATCGACACGTTGCGGCGCTGCACCGGCATGCCGGTCACGTTCTTGCCGCCCGACCACACTTCGCCCGAGGTCGGTCGCTCGATTCCGGCGAGCAGCTGGAGCAGTGTCGTCTTGCCGGCGAGCGTCGTGCCGAGCAGGATGTTGAACGAGCCCGGCTCGAGCACCAGATCGGTCTTCTCGATGTGGACCTCGGCGGCCACGTGCTTGGTGACCTGCCTCAACTCGAGCGACATCTCTTACCCGGACTCCTCGAGGCGGCGATCAGTCTGGCCTATAGCGCCAGGGCGCACTGAATGCGCGCCCTGGCAATTCGTCGTCGATTGGGCGTTCAGCCTATTGCTGCCAGCGCTTGATGATCTCCTCATAGGCGATCGTCTGGCCCTGCTCCTTCTCGTTCTCGATCTTGGCGTGCGGGCCGTCGGCCTTGCCGAGCCACTCCGAGGGATCCTTCTCGGCGTTGAGGCGCGGACCGCAACCGCCATAAGTCTTATTGGCCTCGTCGGCCGCCTGCATGCGTCCCATGATCTGGTCCATCTCGCCCGCCAGTCGGTCCATGGCCTGCTGAGGTGTGAACGCGCCCGAGTTCACGTCACCGATCTGCTGCCACCAGAGCTGAGCGAGCTTGGGATAGTCCGGCACGTTGATGCCGGTCGGCGACCACACCACCCGGTCCTTCGAGCGATAGAACTCGATCAGGCCGCCGAGCTGGGGGGCCCGATCCGTGAAGTGCTGATGGTTGACGGTCGAATTGCGGATGAAGGTCAGACCCACATCGCTCTTCTTCACGTCGACGGTCTTGGACACGACGAACTGGGCATAGAGCCAGGCGGCCTTGCGGCGGTCGACCGGCGTCGAGTTGAACAGCGTCCAGGAGCCCGCATCCTGATAGCCGAGCTTCTGGCCGTCCTTCCAATAGACGCCATGCGGCGAAGGCGCCATCCGCCAGAGGATCTTGCCGGCGTCATCGACCGTGTTGTTGCCCGAGGACTTCGGGGTCACCATCGAAGCGGTGAAGGCGGTGTACCAGAAGATCTGCTGGGCGACGTTGCCCTGCGAGAGCGCCGGCAGCGACTGGTAGAAGTCGTAGTCGGCAGCGCCCGGAGGAGCATACTTCCGGAGCCATTCGTCCCACTTCGCGATCGCGTAGACGGAGGCCGGGCCATTGGTCTCTCCACCGCGCGAGACCGAGGCGCCTTGGGGATTGCAGGAGCCCTTCTCCATGCGGATGCCCCATTCGTCGATCGGTACGCCGTTGGGGATGCCGGGCGAGCCCGCGCCGGCCATCGACAGCCAGGCGTCGGTCATGCGCCAGCCGAGATCGGGAGCGC
The DNA here is from genome assembly GCA_031431235.1 of Hyphomicrobiaceae bacterium. GTDB lineage: Bacteria > Pseudomonadota > Alphaproteobacteria > Rhizobiales > Hyphomicrobiaceae > JANNSW01. Next base: position 17,070 of record JANPDA010000216.1, on the reverse strand, counting down.
GCTTGCCGTAGTCCATGTGACCGTAGATCTTGACGCCGTCGATTTCCTGCACGTCCTCGGAGAAGAACTGCGCAATGTCCTCGTAAGCCGACCAATTGACCGGCACGCCGAGCTCGTAGCCGTATTTGGCCTTGAACTTGTCCTTCAGGTCCTGACGGTCGAACCAATCCTTGCGGAACCAATAGAGGTTGGCAAACTGCTGATCGGGGAGCTGCCAGAGCTTGCCATCGGGGCCAGTCGTGAACGACTTGCCGATGAAATCGTCGATATCGAGCGTCGGCAGCGTCACGTCCTTGCCCTCGCCGGCCATCCAATCGGTGAGGTTGGTGGCGGACTGCAGGCGCGAATGGGTGCCGATCAGATCGGAGTCGTTGATGTAGCCGTCATACAGATTGCGGTTGGTCTGCATCTGCGTCTGCACGGCCTGCACGACCTCGCCTTCGCCCAGGATCTGGTGGTTCACCTTGATGCCGGTGATCTCCTGGAAGGCTTTCGTCAGCACGGTCGATTCATAGGTGTGGGTCGGAATACCCTCCGACAGCACATTGATCTCCATGCCCTTGAAGGGCTCGGCGGCCTTGATGAACCACTCCATCTCCTTCATCTGATCGTCTTTGGAGAGCGCGGATGGCTGGAACTCGCTGTCGACCCACTTTTTCGCCTCGTCCATTCCGGCGAAGCCTGGGCTTGCGAAAGCAGCGACAGCCGCGACCGCGAGTGCGGTCGTGAGGTGTCTCTTCATTGGTTTTCCTCCCGTGGAAAAGAGAGCGTTAAGACTATCGAGCGAACCAAAACGAAAGTCAATTGGAAAGCAGGGCATTTTCCCGACTTGGCAGGAATGTCGCCCGGGATTATCGTGCCGGGTCGCATTGAAGCCCCCCGCCGCCGAGTCGCCACATGAACAAAGCCCTTGCCACGCTGGCCGTATCGCCGCGCCAGCACGACATCGTCATCCTGGCGCGCGAAGAGGGACGGGTCGACGTGGAGTCGCTTGCCGGCCGCTTCAGCGTCACCCCCCAGACCATCCGAAAAGACCTGAACGATCTCTGCGAGCGCGGTCTTCTCCAGCGCTACCACGGCGGCGCGATACTGACCTCGGGCGTCGCCAATTTCGGCTACGAGGCGCGCCGCCAGATAGCAACCGAGGAGAAGCGCAGGATCGGCGTGAAGGCCGCCTCCCTCATCCCCGACCATTCCTCGATCCTGATCAATATCGGCACCACGACCGAGCAGGTCGCAACCGCGCTGCGCGGCCGCAAGGGGCTGCTCGTCATCACCAACAACATCAACGTCGTGAACATCCTGATGGGCAATCCCGACATCGAGCTGATCGTGGCGGGTGGCGTCGTGCGTCCCGCCGACGGCGGCGTCGTCGGCGAGGCGGCGGTCGACTTCATCCGCCAGTTCAAGGTCGACTACGCCATCATCGGCACCTCGGGGATCGATGAGGATGGCACGCTGCTCGACTACGACTATCGCGAGGTGAAGGTCGCGCGCGCCATCATGGGCTCGGCCCGTCAGACCATACTCGTCGCCGACAGCCTGAAATACGAGCGCACCGCGCCGGTGCGCATCGGCCACCTCTCCGACCTCGACTGCTTCGTCACCAACGAGATGCCGCCCGCGCGTCTGGCCGCGATCTGCACGGAGAGCAGTGTCAGGGTGGAGCTGGCGGACGCGGCCTGAATTTTCGATAAAGCGCGATTAGTTTCGCTTGCTGCTCGCGTTCATCCATGCTTTGCGTTTTCGAGCTTCGTGCGGCTCAGGCCCGGCGATCGCAGTCGCAGGCCTCTTTCCGGCAAACATGTGTACGACATAGCGATCATCGGCGGCGGCGTGAATGGTTGCGGGATCGCGCGCGATGCGGCGGGACGCGGCCTTTCCGTGCTGCTGGCCGAGCAGGGCGACCTCGCGAGCGCCACCTCGTCCGCCTCGACCAAGCTCATCCATGGCGGCCTGCGCTATCTCGAGCACTACGAGTTCCGGCTGGTGCGCGAGGCGCTGATGGAGCGCGAGGTGCTGCTCGGGATCGCCCCGCACATCATCTGGCCGCTCCGGTTCGTGCTGCCCCACCATGGCGAGTTGCGGCCGGCCTGGCTGATCCGACTCGGTCTTTTCCTCTACGACCATCTGGGTGGCCGTAGGCTCCTGCCCGCGTCCCGCCAGATCGACCTCGCGCGAGATGCCGCCGGCGAGCCACTGCAGCAGCGCTACAAGCGCGGCTTCGAGTACTCGGACTGCTGGGTCGACGATGCTCGCCTGGTGGTGCTGAACGCAATGGATGCCCTCCAGCGTGGCGCCGACATCCGGGTCGGCACCAAGGTGGTGGCCGCGAGACGCGCGGGCGATCACTGGCGGGTCGAATTGCTCGAGGCCGGTAGCGGCCAGCAGAGCGAGATCGAAGCCAGAGTGCTCGTCAATGCGGCTGGTCCATGGGTCGCAGCGATGATCGGCAGCCGCATCCAATCGCACGCGCCGGCCAAAGTCCGCCTCGTCAAGGGCAGCCACATCGTCGTCCCCCGCCTGTTCGCGCACGATCGGGCCTATATCTTCCAGAACGCCGACCGCCGCATCGTGTTCGCCATCCCCTACGAGCGCGACTTCACCCTGATCGGCACGACCGATATCGACTATGCGGGCGATCCCGGCGACGCCCGCATTACCGACGCCGAGATTGCTTATCTCTGCCAGGCGGTCAGCGCCTATTTCGCCGAGCCGGTCGCAACTGCCGACGTCAGGTGGTCCTACTCGGGCGTTCGTCCGCTCTACGACGAGGGCGCGGGAGCAGCGCAGGAAGCGACGCGCGATTTCGTGCTGCAGCTCGATGCCAGCTCCGGCGAGCCAGCCCTTCTCAATGTCTTCGGCGGCAAGATCACGACCTATCGCCGCCTCGCCGAGCAGGTGCTCGCCAAGCTCAGCCCGCACCTGCCGACCGGCGGCGCGAGCTGGACGGGAAGAGCGCCGCTGCCGGGCGGCGACTTTGCCGTCGATGGCTTCGATGGGCAAGTCGCAACTCTGATCGCCGACTACCCCTTCATCGGACGCGAGACGGCTTGGCGGCTCGCCAGAACCTACGGTACCTCGGCAGGGCGGATGCTGTCGGGCGCCAGCCGCCTGGAGGACCTCGGTTTGCAGTTCGGCGCCGGCTTGAGCGAGCGCGAGGTCCGCTATCTGGTGCGCCACGAGCTCGCGCGGACGGCGGCCGATATCCTCTGGCGGCGCACCAAGCTCGGCCTCAGGCTCGACACCGCCGCCGAGGCGCGGCTGCAAGCCTGGCTCGGCGACAACGTGGCGGGGATCGAGTGCTCCACTGGCTGAAAGCGAAGGGCAATGCTGATCGGCGACGCGGCGGCCCGCCCGAATGCGTGCTGGCGATCGACCAGGGTGTAACCTCGAGCCGGGCGCTGCAGCCAGTGCCTCGGCAGGCCAAGGGATGCCCGTGTCTGGTCCCGACACTGGGGGCCCCTGGCAGGTCGCATGCGTTTGGAATGCCCGATCACGAACGACAGTGGCTGACCGATGATGAGCGTGATCGCAGGTCGGAATTGCGGGCTCGGGACGCGAGGGAAGTGTTGGGGGAATGGTCGGGTTGTGCGTAGAAGTGCGGCACTCACCCGGCCATCCCGGTCCCCGCCCTCCCCACGCCCCTGCGTGCCCCATGCTCCAGATCCTCGCCGCGCTGCTCCCGGTCGTGCTCGTGATCGGGCTCGGGCACGTGCTCTATCGGCTCGCCACGCTCGAGGAAGCCGGCTGGTCGGCGCTCGAGCACATCTGCTACTATCTGTTGTTTCCCGCCCTGATCGTGCGGGAGCTGGCGACGCGCGACTTCGGCACGCTCGATATCGGCGCGCTGGTTGCGGGGTATCTGGCGGCGCTCGTCGTCGCCGGACTATTGCTGATCGCCTTGAAACCGCTGCTGACGCAAAGGCTCGCGATTTCCGATCCGGCCTATACCAGCCTGTTTCAGGCCTCCACCCGCTGGCACGGCTTTGTCGCACTCGCGATCGTGACGGCGCTCTATGGAACCAAGGCGATCGGGGTGGTGGCGATCGGGCTCGCGAGCCTGGTGCCGGTCCTCAACGTGATGAGTGTGCTGGTGCTGCTGCGCTGGGGCGAGCGGCCGTCCGAGGTCCGGCCACGGCTGATGCGCCAGATTGTCGCCAACCCTTTCATCATCGCCTGCTCGATGGGCGCCGCGCTGAATGCGACCGGCATCGGGCTGGCCGCGCCGCTCGACGACGCGCTCGGGCATCTGGCGGGCGGCGCGCTCGGCCTCAGCCTGCTCACCATCGGCGCGGCGCTGCGGCCGCTGCAGACGCGCGGCGAGCGCGGCGCACTGCTGTTCGGCATCGTCTTCCGGTTGATCCTGATGCCGGTCGTCTTCTTTGCGACGCTGACCCTTGCGGGCGTGACCGGGGAGACGCGCACCTTTGCCGTCATTTGCGGAGCGGTGCCGACGGCAGCGTCCTCCTATGTGCTGGCAAGGAAGCTCGGCGGCGACGCGCCGCTGATGGCCAACATGATCACGGCGCAGATGCTCGCAGGCGCGCTCACGCTGCCGATCGTCATCTATCTGCTGCAGCGGTTGCAGTAGCTTGCTTGGGCGTGCAACGGCCATCCATACGGTGTCACTAAGCTGCGGGTTCATGCGCCACGGCTCGCCCCCTTTCAACCGCGCCGCCCCACCTCAAGCCGTGCCGCCGCCCGCCTTGCCGCCCTGGCCCCGCAACGTCGACTGCGCCGCGGCCAGCCGTGCAACCGGCACCCGGAACGGCGAGCAGGAGACGTAGTCGAGGCCAACCTGCTCGCAGAAGGCGATCGAGCGGGGGTCGCCGCCATGCTCGCCGCAGATGCCGAGCTTGATGTCCGGCCGGGTTTTCCGGCCGCGCTCGCAGGCGATCGCCACCAGCTCGCCCACGCCCTCGGTGTCCATGGTGACGAAGGGGTCGTGCTCGAGGATGCCCTTGCGGGTGTAGGCGGCCAGGATCGGCGCCGCATCGTCGCGCGAGAGCCCGAGCACCGTCTGCGTCAGGTCGTTGGTGCCAAAGGAGAAGAACTCAGCGGTGCGCGCGATCTCGCCCGCCCGCAGCGCCGCCCGCGGCAGCTCGATCATGGTGCCGATCTGATAGCTGACTTTCTCTCCACGCTCTTTCTCCACGTCTCTCGCCGTGCGCGCGATCACGTCGCGCAGCATGTCGAGCTCCTGCACGAAGCCGACCAGCGGGATCATCACTTCCGGCACCACCGGTTTGCCGGTCGACTGGCCGGCCTCGATCGCCGCCTCGAAGATGGCACGTGCCTGCATCTCGGTGATCTCGGGGTAGGCGAGCCCGAGCCGGCAGCCGCGGAAGCCGAGCATCGGGTTGAACTCGTGCAGCTCGTCGACGCGTTCGCGAAGCCGTTTGGTCTCGATGCCGAGCGCGGCCGCCACCTCCGCGATTTCCCCATCCTCGTGCGGCAGGAACTCGTGCAGCGGCGGATCGAGCAGGCGGATGGTGACGGGAAGCCCCGCCATGATCTCGAACAGCTCGACGAAATCGCGCCGCTGCATCGGCAGGATCTTGGCGAGCGCCGCACGTCTGCCCGTCTCCGATTCCGCGCAGATCATCTCGCGCACCGCGAGGATGCGGCCTGCCTCGAAGAACATGTGCTCGGTGCGGCACAGCCCGATGCCTTCGGCCCCGAACTGGCGCGCCTGGCGGGCATCGCGCGGCGTCTCGGCGTTCGCGCGCACCCGCATGCGCCTGATGCCATCGGCCCAGCTCATCAGCGTCGAGAAATCGCCCGACAGCTCGGGCTGGCGCATCGGCACGCGACCGAGCAGCACCTGGCCCGTCGAGCCGTCGATCGTCAGCACATCGCCGGCTTTGACCCGGTGGCCGCCCGCCGTCATCACGCCGGCCGCCTGATCGATCCTGAGGCTGCCCGCGCCCGAGACGCAAGGGCGGCCCATGCCGCGCGCGACGACGGCGGCGTGGCTCGTCATGCCGCCGCGCGTGGTCAGGATGCCGACCGCGGCATGCATGCCGTGGATGTCCTCCGGGCTCGTCTCGATGCGTACCAGCAGCACCTCGCGTCCCTGGGCCTTGGCGTGCTCGGCCTCGTCGGCCGTGAACACCACCTCGCCCGAGGCCGCGCCCGGCGACGCGGGCAGGCCGGAGGCGATCACCGTGCGAGTCGCACTGGGATCGATGGTCGGATGCAGCAGCTGATCGAGGGAGTGCGGCTCGATCCGCATCACCGCTTGCTCGCGCGAGATCACCCCTTCCTCGGCCAGATCGACGGCGATCTTCAGGGCGGCGCTGGTCGTGCGCTTGCCCGAGCGGGTCTGCAGCATCCAGAGCTTGCCGTCCTGGATGGTGAACTCGATGTCCTGCATGTCGCGGTAGTGCGACTCGAGCCTTGCGAAGATCGATTTGAGCTCGGCGAAGGCGGCCGGCATCAGGGCTTCGAGCGATGGCGCGGTATCGTTGGCAGCGATCCGCGCGGCTTCCGCGATGTTCTGCGGCGTGCGGATGCCGGCGACCACGTCCTCGCCCTGGGCGTTGACCAGGAACTCGCCATAGAGCTCGTTCACGCCAGTCGAGGGGTTGCGGGTGAAGGCGACACCGGTTGCGCTCGACTCGCCGCGATTGCCGTAGACCATCGCCTGCACGTTGACGGCGGTGCCCCAGTGGGCGGGAATGTCGTGCAATCGGCGATAGGTGAGGGCGCGCGCACTGTTCCAGGAGCCGAACACCGCGCCGATCGCACCCCAGAGCTGCTGGGCCGTATCCTCGGGGAATGGCTCGCCGAGCTCGCTCTCGACCGCCTCTTTGTAGCGTACGACCAATTGCTGCAGATGCTCGGGGGCCAGCTCGTTGTCCTGCGTCACGCCGGCCAGCGCCTTCACATCCTCGAGCAGCTCCTCGAATGTCCCGTGGTCGACGCCGAGCACAACGTCGGAGTACATCTGGATGAAGCGGCGGTAGCTGTCATAGGCAAAGCGCGGATTGCCCGAGCGTGTGGCGAGCCCCGCGACGGTCCTGTCGTTGAGGCCGAGATTCAAGACCGTATCCATCATGCCGGGCATCGAGGCGGGCGCGCCGGAGCGCACCGACACGAGCAGGGGATTGTCGGCATCGCCATAGGTGGCGCCGACACCGCGCCCCACCTCGGCGAGCGCCGCCTCGACCTGCGGCCGCAAATCTTCCGGCAGCTTGCACTCATGGGCATAGTAGTGGGTGCAGACCTCGGTCGTTATGGTGAAGCCCGGGGGCACCGGCAGCCCGAGGCTCGACATCTCGGCGAGATTGGCGCCCTTGCCGCCCAGCAGCTCCTTCATCCCCGCATCGCCGTCGGCCGAGCCGTTGCCGAACCGGTAAACCCAGCGCAGCGGCTCGCCAGCTGGCCCGGGTCGCTGGGCTCGCCCGTTCGACCGATCCGTCATGGCTTGCTCCTCGGCTGCATCCCGTGTGGGCGACTCGAACGCCGCGAAAATGCATCTAGCCACTTCCGACCGGGATCACAAAGAAAGCCGCACGGCTCATCCACGGTTCGCTTGGTGGGAGATCCAGACCATCGCGTGGCGCCTGCATTCAGGTCCGGAACATCTGTTTCAGAATCTCCATCCGGTCCTCGGCGAGCGAGCCATTGAGCCCGACGACATGGGCGTCCGCCAGCACTTGGGAAGCCCGCCCCTCGCGCAGCGCGACCAGCTTCTCGATTTCTTGCCCGAGCTTGGTGTCATCCGCAAGGAGCGACAGCAGATCCTCGAGGGGAACCATGATCGCCTCCACATCGCTCGCCGCGACTACCGAGAACGGGCTCGGGGCACCGCGAAAAAGCTCCTTGAAGAGGATGAAGTCGCCCTGGCGGAACTCGTGGACCGCGAAATCGGGCTGTCCGTCGACCTCGAGCGTCGCCTGCTCCCGACCCCAGCGCACGACCAGAAAGCCATGCGCGGGCTTGCCCTGGGTGATGATCCGCTCGCCCATCCGGTAGCGCTCGTGCTTGGCACTGCGCAGATGCGGCTCGAGCTTTTCCGGCTGGCGCGGCAGCGCGCCGAGCTTGAAGATCTCATCGGCGAAATCCCTGGGCGTGCGCGGAACGGGCGGAACGAGGCTCTCGGGGATCTCGTAGAGCTGATCGTAGCGGGCCGGCATGATGAGGCCGCGGCGCTGTGACATGTACCACAGGAGCGTCAGGAAATCGGCCTTCGCCCGGAACGACTTCACATACTGGTCGACGTAGAGGCCGGCGCCGTAGACGATTACGCCATCCTCGTACCTTCGCAGCATCGAGAAGGGCTCGGGCTCGGCGAGCACGTTCGGTGTCGCCCTTGCCACCTCCACCAGCGCCGCCATCACCACTTCCGGCGGATGGTCGTAGGCGAAACTCACCTCGACGACGAAACCGTGATAGCCCTCAGCCGCGAAAGTGGTGATGGTGTCCTTGGCGATCGTCGTGTTGGGCAGGGTGATCAAATCACCCAGCGCATTGCGCAGTGTGACCGAGCGCCAGCTCATCTTGTCGATGATGCCGGTCTGTCCCCCGACCTCCACCCAATCACCCCGCTTGAAAGGCCGCGCCGAGAGCAGCGCAATGCCCGAGAACAGGCTGCCGAGCGTATCCTGCAGCGCAAGGCCGATCACGATCGAGCCGACGCCAAGCGCGGTCAGCAGACCGCCCAGATCGACGCTCCAGACCGTGGAGATGACGATCGCGGCTCCGATCATCACCAGGAAGAACCGGGCCAGATCGAGCAGCAGCTTGGGTGCCCGCGACCGCCAATCCTCGCCCTGATCGGAGAAGACGAGCACGTTGAAGAAGGCGAGCGCCGAGTTGATGATGATGATCCAGAGCGCGGTATCGACCATCCGCACCAGCAGATGCGTGCTGTCGAGGCCCGCAACGTAGCGCAGCAGCAACGTCACGAAGACGAGTGGCAGCACGCTGGAGCGGGCGAGCAGCAGCGGTCGCCCATAGGCCCCCATCGACCCGCCGGTGGTCGCCAGCCGGTTGCCGATCTCGCCAAGCACGACCGTCAGCACGGGATAGCCGATGATCAGGGCAACGCCGCAGACGAGCCAGGCCGGCTGGGACGCCAATTCCCGGAAAATATCGCTCATGTCCCGCTCCCAGTGTTCTGACTCATTCATTTCGTACCCTCAATGAATGGCCAGCCCACTAGCCAACTCTTTGTTTGTGTTCCCTCTTTCCATTCATTGATCCAGCTTCGCCGGAATCGAATGAGTGGGAGGGAACACTAGGTCCGGTCGGGCCGGTGCCGGCGAACCAGCCTGTGGGCCAGCTTGCGCTGCACCTCGGGCGCAGGAGCCTCGACCTCGGGCGGCGCTGCAGCCGGGCGCGGGTTGGTGCCGTTGCGGGTCAGCGCTGCCACCTTGCCGACGTCTCGCTGGCGCTTGCCGGTTGGCTTGGCAGTCGGTTGAGGTGGCGCGGGCGCCGGTGCTGCTGCCTGGCTGGCAGCGGGTGAGCCGACCCGGGGCTGGGCTGCAGCCTTCAGCGGCAAAGCCTTGCCCGACGGCGGTTGCCGCTTGGCGGGGGCGGGCGCGCGCCCGGTGTTGGCCTCGATCGCCACGGTGCGCTGCTTGGGCTTCAATGGCCTCGGCGCCGACCTTGGCTCGACCGGCACCGGCGGCTCGGCGATTTCGGCTTCCTCGTCCTCGCCCGCCACGCCGCCGTCGCCATGCTCGCCGAGTCGTAAACTCGCCTCCGGCAAGCCGAGCGCCAGCTCGAACGTCGTCAGATCGCCATGCGTCTTGGTCGCGACCAGATGGCCGGCTCCGAACTCCTCGGGCCGGTTGAGCAACCGGTAAGTTTCCGAAGAGATCCGGACGCTGTCGAGGTCGGCCTCATAGGCGATCCGCCCGGCGATCTTCACGGTGCGACCCCAGACGTCATAGACGAACTTGCGGCTGCCGACGAGACCGGCATGCACGGCGCCCGAGTGGATGCCGATGCGCACCGAGAGCGATGTCCCCTCCGCCTCGTTCAACAGGTGCAGCTCGCGAGCCATCGCACGCGCGAAATCAACCGCCCGGTGGGGGTGGTCGAGGCGCGGCACGGCAAGGCCGCAGACGGCGAGGTAATGCTCGCCGAGCGTCTTCACCTTCTCGACGCCGAGGTTTTCCGCGGACGCATCGAAAGCATCGACCACCCGGTTGAGCAGCGCCATCGCCTCGACGCCGTCACGCTCCTCCATGGTCTGGGTGAAGCCCTCGACCATGGCATAGACGACCGAGACCTGGGGGAAGGTGTCGATGAACTGGCCCTCGCCCTTCTTCAGCCGCTCGGCGACCGCATCGGGGAAGATCCGTTTCAACAGCGCCTCATAGGCGCGCGATTTGCCCTCGATCACCTTGTCGCGATCGCGGATGTCGGCTGCCATGCTGTTGAACGCATCGGTCAACGTCCCGAACTCGTCGTGCGACCGGTTCTCGATCGACACCTGCGTCTCGCCGCGGCGAAGCCTGTCGATGCCCTCGATCAGAGCCGTCACCGGCCTCAGGAACCGGCTCGCGAGCCAGAGCGCCAGCAGCGTCGTCGCCAGCACGATGGCCGAGGCGGCCAGCATCACCTTGCGTCCGAACTCGCGTTGGGGCTGCAGCGCCTCGTCCTCGTCGAGCTTGGCGACGACCGACCATTTGACGTCGGGCAGATCGAGATCGGCGAAGGAAAGCAGAATCGGCTTGCCGCGCTCGCCCTCGACGATGCCAGTGCCCCCAGCCTTGCTCAGGCCGCCAACGCCCGACCGGGCAATCTCCGCGCGCATGCGCTCCAGATTGAAAGGCTCGATCAGAATGCTGGTCTGCTTGGCTCGGATCTCGTCGATGACGAGGCTCTGAACGCCCGACAGCTCGAGCTGCCTCAGATGCTCGTCGGGCGCATCGAGCAGGAGCCGTGCGTCCGAGCGCAGCAGGTTGTCGGCGCCGACCAGCAACACCTCGCCGGTCTCCCCGAGCCCCTCCTTGCGCCAGGTACGCCCGCTGGTCATGAACTTGTTGAGGGCGTCGACCGAGACCTGTGCGACGAGCACGCCGAGGAACTTGAAGTTGGAGTAGATGGGCGTTGCAATGAAACTCGCCGAGGTGCCGCCGGACGGCCGATAGAAGGCGAAATCCGTCATCTTGACGAGGCCGCGCTGCTTCTGTTGCAGCACGTCGCGGTAGAGCTGGCCCAGGTTCGAGCGCGACAGTGATCCCGTCAGCAGGTTGCTGCCGAGATCGATTCCCTTGGCGACCGTGTAGACGACATCGCCGCTCTCGCCGTCGATCAGCATCAGATCATAGAAGCCGAATCGCTTGTTCACCTCACGGAACCACTCGTGGTAGATCGAGTGAGCGAGCGTATAGGCGTTGTTCTCCTTGTGTGCGACGAGCTTGCTGCGGTCGTCCTGGTTCGGGTTCTGGGCGAGATAGAGCCATTGCAGCTCGACGGCCTTGTCGCTCGCCGGGATCAGATCCTCGAGCACCGGAATGCCGCTGCTGGCGCTCGCGAGCTTTGGCAATATATCGCTGCGGTAGAACGCCTCGAGCGCCTGCCTGTGCTCCGGCGGGACCGGCGTCGCGCCGAGCTGGCCGAAGCCGTCACGCAGCAATTGCAGCGCCGAGACGACCGCGACATCCTCTCCGAGCACGCCGAAGGTGTCGCGCATGTTTTTCAGATACCACTCGACTTGCTGCTTCTTGCTGCTGGCCAGTGCGTTCAGCTTGTTGGCCGCTTCCGCCGTCAGCGCCGTATTGCCGCCGCGATAGGACAGGTAGGTGACGATGCCGACGCTCAAGAGGCTCGTCAGCAGCAACGAGGTGATCAGCTTGGTGCGCAAGGACAGGCCGCGGGATCTGGGCGGCGTCGGAGCTGCCGGCGTTCCGGCTCGCTCTGGTCCGATCTCGTTTTCCTCCGGCTGGCTGTCGTCAGACATCGTGCTCCCCAATCAATGTCTTGCGGTTCACGCTCGGTGGCGAGAGGCTGCGGGCAACAGCCCGGCTGCCATTTCGACATCCATCGTAGCGCCTTCAGCATCGATGCAACAAGCGTTCCGCTGCCGGATGATTGACGGCGGCGCCATTGCGGCCGCCTACGGGATGCGTCCTCGCAGGTCGACTAGCAGCGCCTTGGCCGCCTCGCGATAGGTCGGATAAGCCAGTTCCACGCCGAGCTCCCGACGGATCAGCCGGTTGGAGACCCGTTTGGTCTCGCCATAGAAGCTGCGTGCCATCGGAGAAAGCTCGGCGGTCGCGAAATCGAGCGCCGGCGGAAGCGTCGCTGCGAGCAGGTCCGCCGCATAGGCGACGACATCCTCGGGCGGGGCCGGCTCGTCGTCGGTCACGTTGTAGATGGCGCCCGCCCGCGGTCGCGCGATCGAGGCTGCCAGCGTGGTCGCAATGTCGGCGACGTGAATGCGATTGAACACCTGCCCAGGCTTGATGATGCGCCGCGCCTCGCCGGCCAGCACGTTCTCGAGCGTGTTGCGACCGGGTCCATAGATGCCGGCGAGGCGGAAGATCATCACCGGCCGGCCGCTTGCCGCGCCGAAATCGAGCCACGCGCGCTCGGCCGCGACGCGGCGCGTCGAGCGCTCGGAAACCGGATGCAGGGCAGAGGATTCATCGACCCACGCCCCGCCATGGTCGCCATAAACGCCGACTGTCGAGAGGTAGCCGATCCAGCCGATGCCAGGGCTCGCTGCCAGATCGGTCGCATGGCAGCGCAGCACCGGATCGCCATCACCATCGGGCGGCGCCGAGACCAGCACATGCGTTGCCGCCTGCAATGCCGCCGCGACATCGGGCTGGCGTGAGGATCCCTCGAGCACGATCCCCGAATAGCCGGCGACTTCCAGGCGCAGAGCGCCCTCACGGCTGCGGGAGGTGCCCGTCACCGGCCAGCCGTTCGCCCGCCAGCGTGACGCAAGCGCCGCGGCCGAATAGCCGAGACCGAAACAGAAGAGATGGGGCATCAGGGCCAATCCTGCCATTCGCGGCGCACATCGGGATCGCTCTCGCTGCCGAGACGACCGGGTCGAAGCTCCTCGAAGCGACTTCTACCCGCTAGCCGGGCCAATGCCCAGACCGCCATCGCGCGTACGATCGCGGCCGGGTCGTCCAGTAGCCGCTCGATGTTCGGCAGCAGCGTCGCGTCACTCGAGTTGCCGGCTGCGATCAGCGCATTGCGCACGATGCGATCGCGGCCGGTACGCTTCACCGGCGTGCCGCGGAAGCGCTCACGGAAGGCGACATCGTCCATGGCGAGCAGATCCGCGAGAGGCGGGTTGTCGGTCTGTGTCCGTGCGGCGAGGCGCTGGTCGTGTGCTGCGGTTGCGAATTTGTTCCACGGGCAGACCGCGAGACAATCGTCGCAACCGAACACACGATTGCCGATCGCCGCCCTGAAGGAGCGATCGATATGGCCCGCATGCTCGATCGTGAGGTAGGCGATGCAGCGCCTGGCATCGAGCTGATAGGGTGCGGGAAAAGCATCGGTCGGGCAGATGTCGAGGCAGCGGCGGCAGCTGCCGCAGTGGTCGCTCTCGGGCGTGTCGGCTGCAAGCTCGGCCGTGGTCAGGATCGCTCCCAGGAAAAACCAGCTCCCGAGCCTGCGCGAGACGAGATTGGTGTGCTTGCCCTGCCAGCCGAGCCCGGCAGCCGCGGCGAGCGGCTTCTCCAGCAAGGGCGCGGTGTCGACGAACACCTTGACGCCGGCGCCGGTCAGGGCCGCGATCAGGCGCGCGACCCGCTTCAGGCCGGGCTTGACGATGTCGTGGTAGTCGCGCCCCTTGGCGTAGCAGGAGATCGCGGCCCGATCCTTCACGGCGAGCGCGTCGAGCGGGTCCGCCTCTGGCGCGTAGCTGAGCGCCAGCATCACGACGCTGCGCGCTTGCGGCCAGAGCGCCAGCGGGTTGCCACGCCGGTCGGCATTGCGGGCGAGCCAATCCATCCCGCCATGGTGGCCGAGGGCGATGAACCGTTCGAGCCGGGCGGCGGCGAGCGGGATCGCATCCGGCCGGGTGACGGCGAGGGCTTGGAACCCGGCCGCGCGCGCTTCTTCCTCGATCCGCGCCCTCAGGCCGCGATCCGCTTCAGAAATCGGGATCGGCATAGTGCGGCGGCGGGGTTGGAGCGCCGGGCAGGCGCTCGGCCAGGATCGCCCGAAGCGAGGGCCGCGACTTCATGCGGGCATACCAGCTGCGTGCAGCCTCGAAGCCCTCCCACTCGATCTCGCCCAGATAGTCCGCGACCGACAGATGCCCCGCCGCTGCGAGATCCGCGAAGGACAGCTCCTCGCCCGCGAGCCAGCGCCGCTGCCCGGCGAGGTGCTCCAGATAGGACAGGTGGTATTTGAGATTGTCGCGCACCGCTCGCAGCACCTCCACATCGGGAACTTTGCCGCCGCCCTGATGGAAGCGGGCATAGACCTTCTCCTCCAGCAGGTGGCGGGTGACGTCGCCCTGCATCCTCAGGTGGAACCAGTCGACCAGGCGGCGCACCTCGGCCCGTTCCGTGGCGGTGCCGGGTAACGGACGGCAGTCCGCCAGGCCCAGATCGCCGGCCGTCATGGTCTCGCTCAGATACTCGGAAATGACATAGGACCCGCACAGCGCGGGCTCACCCTCCAGCAGCAGCACCGGCAGCGCCCCGGACGGATTGATGTCGAGCAGCTCGCGCCGCCACTCCCACGGCCGCTCCTCGCGCGCCTCCACCTCGATCCTCTGCTCGGCCAGCAGCAGCCGGATCGAGCGGCTGAAAGCGCACAGGCGGAAATGGATGAGTGTCGGCATGGGCGATCCTCGGCCGGCAACGCGCCGGACTGCATGATCGCTCTCATACAAGAAAGCGAGGCTCAGTTCACGTCCAAGGCTCGAAGGCGGATGGGTAGGCCGTCTCGATCGGCTCGGGGCCGTTGTGAAACTTCTCGAAGTGCCCCCAGGCGCGATCCGTCGAGGTCCGCACACCAGCCAGGAGCTCGCTCTCGTCCCAGGCGGTGAGCCGACCGGCCTCGACCACCTGCCGGCCATCGACGAGCACGTGCTTCACCATCTCGCCCGAGCCGCAATGGATGAGCGCCTTGATCGGATCGAGGAACGGGCCGATGCGCAGGCGATCGAGGTCGACGATGACGAGGTCGGCCTTGGCGCCCGGCGCGAGTCGCCCCAGATCGGGACGGCGCAGGGCCTTGGCGCCGCCGAGCGTTGCCGCATTGAAGACGTCGCGCGCGTTGCCGGCTTCGGGGCTCCGGTCCGTCAGCTTCGCTGCGATCGCGGCGAGCTTCACCTCCTCGATGATGTCCTGGGGATAGGAATCCGTGCCGATCGAGATGTTGATGCCGGCCTTGCGATAACGGTCGAAGGATTCGAGAGTGAGGCCGCGCCGCGCGAATACGGCCGGGCAATGGGCGATGCTGGCGCCGCTCTGAGCGATCAGCGCCAGGTCGGTGTCGAAGGGGTAGGCGATCTGGCTGTGGCCGCCCGTATAGAGGCAATGGCCGAGGATCACCTCGGGCCCGAGGAAGCCCAGATCGGCCATGTTCTGGATCACGGTCCGGCCGGTCTCGCGCAGCGTGTCGTGGAACTCGATGACGGCTTCCGCGGTGTGGATCGTGATCGGCAGGTCGTGCTTCTGGGCCGCGGCTTTCGTGCGGCGCAGCAGATCGGGGGACGAGAGGTAGAACTCGTAGGGCACGAGGATCGGCCGGATGAGGCCGTCGTGTCGGCCATCCAGGTCGAGCGAGAACCTGACAGCCTTCTCCAGGCCCTGCAGCCCAGCTTTCTCGTCCCAGATGCGATTGAGCCGCCCGGCCTGATCGTAGTAGTGGCTCGCCGAGGAAAAGCCCGGAGCCACATAGAGGCGAAGGCCCGCCTCCGCTGCAATGTCGGCGAGCGCCATCGGCCCGCCACCGCACTCGCCCCCCATCTCGACGACGGTCGTCGAGCCGAAGCGCAGCAACGAGCCGATCGAGTAGCGGATCGCGACCTCGTGGTCCTCGTAGGTGAAGAGGTTCGGCCCGCCGACCCCCTTGGCCGGCCAGTGGTTCAAGAAGCCCGAGCGGAACAGATCGCGCCGGCCGGCATCGAGCACCATCCGGTCGCCCGCCTGCGAGCCGATGTGGACGTGGGTGTTGATGAGGCCCGGGATGACGAGGTCGCCGCGCGCATCGATGGTGCGCGCGACCGGGCCGTCATAGCTCTTGCCGACATGCAGGATCTTGTCGCCAGAGATGGCGACGACGCCGTCCTTCAGGATACGGTGCTGCGTGCCGTCGAAAGCGACGATGATCCCGCCCGCGATGAGGGTTGCGGCGGCGGGGGCTGGCTTCGACTTGCTCGGCTTGGCCATGGCTTGCCTCGATCGCTCCCCTCAGCTCTGAATCCGCTTGGTATGCCCGCCATCGACCACCACGTTGGTGCCCGTCACATAGGAGGCCATCGGGCTGGCAAGAAATGCGACGACGTTGGCGATCTCCTCAGGCTTGCCCATGCGGCCCATGGCGTTCTTGGCGATGACGTCGCCGAACTCGGTCGGGTTCTTCTGCTCGAGCTCGTCCCAGAAGCCGCCGGGGAAGATGATCGGGCCCGGGCTCACCACATTGGCGCGGATGCCCTTTGCCGCCACGCTGCCCGACAGCGACTTCACATAGAAGTTGAGCGCGGCCTTGAGCGCCCCGTAGGCGGATTCGCCGTAGCCATAATCCTCGATCCCCGAGATCGAGGCGATGGCGACGATGGCGCCCTGCCCCGATCTCTCGAGGTGGGGCATCGCGGCGTGAGCCATGTTGACGGTATGCATCAGGTCGACATCGAAGCCCTTGCGGAATTCATCCGGCGTCGGTTTCGACGCGAGCCCACTGGCATTGGCCACGATCACGTCGATGCCGCCGAGCGACTTGGCGCAGTCGGCGACCCAGGCGTCGAGGGCTGCCTTGTCGCCGACGTCGAGCGCGCTGCCGAGCGCGGGTGCGCCGGTGCGCGACAATTCCTCGACTGCGGTGGCAACCTCGGCGGCCCGTCGTGCGCAGATGGCGACCCGCGCACCCTCGGCCACGAACCGCTCGGCAATCGCCCGACCGATGCCG
>JANPDA010000215.1:0-3235 GCA_031431235.1 Hyphomicrobiaceae bacterium | reverse complement strand
TACCCGGCCCGACGGCGAGACATCCCCGATGTGGAAACCACCGACTGGAGAGCCGTATGCGGGAAAACCGCCCGTACGGTTCGGAGGGAGGGGAGGGCGCAAGCCCTTCCCTACCCCTATCTCGCCGCCTCGATTGGCGCTGACGGGCTCAAAGCACTGGGGCCGCTCGCCATTGCTGCCAGCGCCCGCGGCCATTACGGTACTGCGCCCGCGGCCATTACGGTACTGCGCTCGCGGCCTCGTTGCTAACGACCCTAAGGACACTCCCAACAATAACCGCTACGTCCTGTCGTCAAGTCGAGGACGGGATCTGTAGGGTGCAATAGGCCTACTTCAGGCCGTATTGCACCACCCCGGATCGCAACGCCAGCCGAAGGTGCAATACGGCGAAGGCGCCTATTGCACCCTACGCCGAGGTGGACTGCACCCCACACGTGAGACACGGGAAAAGCGGACCGGTTGACCGCGGCCGGCAGGGTCCGCCCACGTCAACCCTCGCCCGCCCCGAACAGGTCCGGCGGATCGGCTTCGGCGGCGGGCGCGAGTTGGTCGGCGCCGATGCCGATGAGGCGAAAGCGCCGGCCGTCGGCAGCCCGCTCGATCAGCGGCCGGGCGGCTTCCATCAGCACGGCAGCGCGTTGGGTCGGATGGGCGAGGCGGCGGCTGCGCGACAGGATCCGGAAGTCCGACGTCTTCAGCTTGACGACGACGCTGCCGCCGGCCAGATCGTCCCGCACGAGGTTGGCGGCGACCCGTTCGGCGAGCCGGCCGGCGACCTCGAGCAGCTCGGGTCCCGAGCCCGTATCACGATCGAACGTGGTCTCGGCCGAGATGCTCTTGGTCGGCCGGTCGGGCGTCACCGCGCGATCGTCCTCGCCCGCGGCGAACTGGGCGAGGCGCCGCCCGAACCGCCCATGCTGAATGACGAGCTGCATCTCGCTCAAATGCTGCAGATGGCCGATGGTGGCGATACCCGCCGCTTCCAGCCGCTGCGCGGTGGCCTGGCCAACGCCATGGATCTTGCCGACCGGCATCGGCGCCAGCACGGTGCGCGCTTCGGCTCGCCCGATCACCGAGAAGCCGCGCGGCTTCCTCAGCTCGGAGGCGAGCTTTGCCAAGAACTTGTTCGGCGCAAGTCCGATCGAGACGGTGATGCGTACGTCACGCTCGATCCGCTGCGCGATCCGGGCGAGCAGCCGCGCCGCCGGCAGCTCGGCCTTGCGATGACCGGTCGACAGATCGAGATAGGCCTCGTCGAGCGAAACCGGCTCGATCGTATCGGTCGCAAGCGAAAAGATCGCGCGGATCTCTGCGCTGACCGCCTTGTATTTCGCCATGTCGGGCGTCAGCACGACGGCCTGGGGGCAGAGCTCCATCGCCTTCCACATCGGCATCGCCGAGCGCACGCCGAAGCGCCGCGCCACATAGCAGGCCGTGGTGACGACGCCGCGTCCACCCCCATGTCCGACGATCAACGGCATCGGCACGAGCTCGGGCCGGTCACGCTTCTCGACGGAGGCGTAGAATGCGTCGCAGTCGATGTGGCCGATCGCGAGTTCCCCGATCTCGGCATGGGCGAGCACGCGCACCGAGCCGCAGGCCGGACAGCCTGCCACAAGCAAGGGCACGAGACCGCAACAATCCCTGCAAAGCGTACCTGGCATGGGGCTCGTCCGCGGAGGTGAGGCGACAATCGAGTTCATTCTACAGCAAGCTGGCTCGTTCGATCACCATCGCACGCCGCGACCCCGCAGGCGGGGGGAACGGTGATATGAGGAGGAGCCGATCGGCCGGATCGGAATTCAAGGCGACTAGTGGTCCAAATCCGACATTTGCATCCGCTAGCGGCCCACTCCCGAGCAAATGTCGGATCTATGAGGACCACTAGCAACTTTATGATTCTAGTGGAGCTTTTGAATTTGACATTTGAGCACGAGCCTCGCGGCAACCGGGACTCGAATGTCAAATTCGCTCCACTAGCGGCGCGACAGGTTGGCTGGCGGGGAAGGATCCTCATGACCGACAATGATGGGTGCGCGCATCCCGATTGCCGCCAGCAACCGGGGCCGATCGGCCGCTCGTGGCTGGCGGTCGCGTCGCTGGCGGCGATCCTCGTTCTGCCGAGCGTGGCGGAAGCCCAGATCATGGGCGGCCAGCCGGTCGACATCCGCGACGTCCCTTGGCAGGCTGCGCTGCGCATCACGCGGGGGGATCGCAGCTCGCTCTGTGGCGGCTCGCTCATACGGGCGAACTGGATTCTGACCGCGGCTCACTGCCTCTTGCCGCGCGTTGCCGTGGCCGATGTGCTCGCAAGGACCGGCTCGGATGACGCCGATGGTGGACGATGGTTGCCGATCGAGCAGATCGTCATTCACGAGCGCTACGACCCAACGACATTCGAGGCCGACCTCGCCCTGGTCGAGCTGGCGGTTGCGACCGAAGGCACGCCCATCGCCCTGCCGGAAGCCGATGCGCAAATTCAGGCGGGCACGCCTCTCATGGTCACCGGCTGGGGAGCGACCGTGGAGGGCGGCAAGAAATCCCCCATGCTGATGATGGCCGTGGTTCCCTACGTCGATACGCCGACGTGCAACGCCCCCCAATCCCTCAACGGCCGCGTCCATGCCGGCATGCTGTGCGCGGGCGAGGTGTTTGGGGGTGTCGACGCTTGCCAGGGAGATAGCGGTGGCCCGCTGGTCGAGCGAGGCCCCGCTCGACCGACGCTGGTCGGTGTCGTCTCGTTCGGTGTCGGGTGTGGCCGCAAGCTCAAGTTCGGTGTCTATACCCGAGTGAGCGCATTTCGTGACTGGATCGAACGCGTCATTGGGTCGGGCAAGGCGTCGCCCTAAGACTCTTGGGCGCAGCCCGACGGCCGAGACCCGCGCTACGCCCAGATCTCCATCCGCAAGCCACGGGCATCGTGGGGAGGCAGGGCGGGGAAGCACTGTGCTGTACCGGCAAGGATGCGCAGCCCGCTCCAGGCACACGCACAGGCGTCGAGCAGATCGTCGGCTCCAGCACCCGGCGGCGGCGCGCGGTCAATCAGATCGCCACCGAAGCCGGCCGCCGCGAGCAGGTTGCGGCGCAAGTCGAGCCCGGGCGCGAAGGGCCGTGATCTCACCTTCTTGGGCTCGCCCAGCGCCTTCCCGCCATTCATCGCCCGGAAGGCGGCCTCGGGGTGGCACTCACGCACACGTCGCTGCAGCTGCGGCGTCATCTGCCGATCGATCTCACG
>JANPDA010000214.1:0-7660 GCA_031431235.1 Hyphomicrobiaceae bacterium | reverse complement strand
CCAAGCCTCTGCTTTTGCAATGTCATGCCGGTCGAGATATGCGTGGAAACCTGCAAGTTTGAGCGCAACGACAAGATACTCCGCAAAATCGCTGGCATCAGCGCGGGCATACGAAACAAAGACGCGCAACCGATCGGCTTCTGTCGGTGCGACACCTCCTTCGATTTGCATTTCACCCATACCCGATCGCCCCAAGGTCGCTGGTGCGTAAATCACTTACGATTACGGCACGGACAGCCTCGGTTTGCAAGCCCATCGGCAACAACCCAGCGTGTTTCTGCAGCGCAGCGGTCTGCGGAAGGCACCAAATCAGACATGGCAGAATTTGACCAATCGCATCGCTACTCTCGCCTCTGTATTGATGCCCAACTGACAACTCAGCAGCAACCCACATGCGGATGTCGTGGCGCAACGCAGCCTAGGGGCAGCTCGACGCGCCTGGCTCGACGCCCGCGGCGAGGCGGTCGAGGTCGTCGGGCCAGACCGGCGTCAGCAGCGTCGCGACGTGCTGCGGCAGCACAATGCCGTCGGCAACGAGCCCTGCCATGGCAGCAGCCAACTGCTCGCCACCCGATTCCGGATCGTCGACCGGATCGGGCAGGCTCACTCCGCTCAGCGCACGGCGCAGCGCCAGTGTCGCGCGCACGCGGTCGAGCAAACCCTGGCGTGGCCCGGCCTCGCAATAGTGGGCCGGGTCGGTCTGGATGGCGCAGGCCAGGAACCCGGCGATGCGGTCGAGCCCGAATTGAGCCGTGCGCCCATCATCGGCCATCGCCGTTTGCAAAGCGCCAAGCGCCGACGGTGTCAGCGCGTCGCCGTTGCATCGGGCCAACGCTCCGGCGCCCTGCTCGGCCTCCGCCGCGGCGACCAGCTCTTCGCCCAGGGCGACGACAGCCGCCAAGGCGCTCGCCGGACCGCCCTCCCGATGCGCCTCGTGCCAACCGATGGCGAGAAAGATCACGGTGGCGGCAATGGCTGCTCCGGTCGCCACATCGCACAGACGATCGAGAGCACTCGAAACGCCGGCCCGATCGGGCGCTGTCGCATGATTTTTTGCTTGCTCGTCGCTCACTTTGGCCGCTTGCTGCCTCGATGCCGCGATCAGGCCGCCGCGACAGCGCGGTAACCCTCGGTGCGGTAAGGCTTTGCAAACTTCGTTCCAGTCGCCATCGTAGCTGGCACATGGGCAACTGCAGGGTTGCGACCGTGGCAGCCCTTGTGGGTCGCCCTGTTTGCGCCGACAGTTTCGTCGATTTTCATAGGTAGGATTCTCGATGCGCGACAGGCTGGCGACGGAAATGAAGTCGGCGATGAAAGCCCAGGCCAAGCGGCGGCTGACGACGCTGCGGCTGATGATGGCGACTATCAAGGATCGCGATCTTGCGGCGCAAGGCTCGGGCCGGGACGTGCTCGCCGACACTGAGATCCTCGAGGTGATGCAGAAGATGGTGAAGCAGCGCCACGAGTCGGCCGAGATCTACAAATCGGCCGGCCGGATGGAGTTGCACGATCAGGAGATCGAGGAGATCGCCATCATTCGCGAGTTTTTGCCCAAGGCCATGGATGCCGCCGAGACCCGCGCCTCCATCGAGCAGGTGATCGCGGAGATCGAAGCCGCTGGCCTGAAGGACATGGGCCGCACCATGACGGCACTGAAGGAGCGTTTTGCGGGACGCATGGATTTCGGCAAAGCGAGCGGGATGGTGAAGGAGCTGCTGAAATAGCAGCTGCGCCACTGCCATTCAGAGGAATATGTCGCCCTTTGCCACATCGTCACCATTCACCTTGATCTCGAAATCGGCTCTGCCATCACCGTTGACGTCACCGGCGAGGATGTCGTGGTCGAAGCGCAATTCCCCGGCGTGACCAGTAAACGTTCTGTCGCCGATGAATTTGAATTTCTGATCGCCGCCGCGGTCGATGTTGGCGTCGATGCCGGCGAGGCCGATCCGGTCTGAGCCCCTCTCGAAGTCATCGATCACGTCGCGCTTGGAGCCACGCCTCGAATCGGCGGCGGCCTCGATCTCGAACAGATCCTTGCCGGCGCCGCCATTGAGAAAATCCTGGCCTTCGCCCCCGTTCAGCAGGTCGCGGCCTGCGCCGCCGAACAGCTCGTCGCGGCCGCCTTCGCCGAACAGCTCGTCGTTGCCGGCATGGCCGTTGAGAGTGTCATTACCGTCGCCGAGCCCGACGTCGTCATCGCCCGAGGAGCCTGTGGCCAGATCGTTGCCGGCGAGCATATCCTCCAAGATCTGCTCTTGCGCATCGTGCGGGCTTTCGGCTCCCGGTTCCTCTGCCGCCTTCAGGATCGCAACGATCTCCTCGACATCGCCGTGCAAATCCCGGAGCGTGAGCTTGATCTGGCCATCGCGCACATAGTCGAGACCGGTCAGCGTGCCGGACTGCGGAATGCCCTCCTCGTCATAGACGAGGTCGGTGCCACGCCACCTGACCTGGGAACCGCCATCGCTCAGCCTGAACCCCGTCGGCGAGGGGGAAGAGACCTCACCCTCGAAGAATTTGGGCTCTGCCCCATTGCCAAAGGACCGATTGAAGACGACCTTCATGGCGCATCCTTTTCCAGTTCAGCCAAAAATTCGACAAGCATTTCCTGAAACTGGTTCTAGCAGAAGTTGATTCGCACCCCGCTATCAAGCCAAATCACAGTGGAGCCGACATGCAATCCCCGTTTCGTTCGTTGAGCCCAGATCGTTTTGTTGCCGAAGTCGCAGCTTTTCCTTGGTCGCGGCGGGTCTGGCGGGTCGACATGCACCACACGTTCTTTCCGGCTCACGCCGACTATCGGGGGCTCGACTCGATCGAGGCCATGGCGCGCTTCCATGTGGAGGAGCGCGGCTTTGTCGACATCGCCCAGCACGTCTCGATTGCCCCCGACGGCACGATCTGGACCGGTCGCGACTGGAACCTGACGCCCGCGAGCGTTGGCGGCGTGCTCAACCAGGGCGTGTTCATGCTCGAGATGATCGGCAATTTCGATGCTGGTCACGACCGGCTCGAGGGCGACCAGCTGGCCGCGACCATTGTCGTGATCCGCTCCGTGCAGCGCCGTTTCCGGCTGCCGCCCGAGTCGCTCCTCTTCCACCGCGAGGTGCCTCTGACGACCAAGACCTGCCCGGGCACCAGTGTGGAAAAACCGGCTATCCTTGCGTTGATCCGCGCCGGGGCCGCCCGAGCCTCGGTGTCACCAGCGACAGCCAGCGCGTGGATATCCTGTTGATCTCCTGTTGACCGTGGCAGGTCGCAGCAGGGCGATGGCGCGAATCAGCTATCGTGCGCCACGTCCAGACATCCAACGCTCACCCCGCGGCCCCCATGCGATTTCCGCCCTCGCTGCTCGACGAGATCCGTGCCCGACTGCCTGTCTCCCAGGTGGTCGGCCGTCGGGTCAGTCTGCGTCGCCAGGGGCGCGAGTACATCGGGCTGTCACCTTTCAAGGTCGAGAAATCCCCCTCTTTCACCGTCAACGACCTGAAAGGCTTCTATCACTGCTTCTCGAGTGGGGAGCATGGCGACATCTTCAAGTTCGTGATGGCGACGGAGGGGCTCACATTCCCCGAGGCGGTCGAGCGTCTGGCCAGCGAAGCGGGCGTGCCAATGCCCGCGGTGTCGGAGCAGGTGGTCCAGGCGGAGGGCGTGCGGTCGCGGCTGCACGAGGCGAACGAAGCGGCCTGCCGCCTGTTCGAGACGGCTCTCGCCGGAGCCGGCGCATCCGCTCGCGAGGCGCGTGCCTATCTCGACCGGCGGGGTCTGTCGGGGGAAGCGCGCAAGCGTTTCCGCCTCGGGTTCGCCCCCGACAATCGCAGCGTCCTCAAAGACAGTCTCATGCGTGCCGGCTTCACGCAGGCCGAGCTGATCGAGGCGGGCCTGCTCGTTGCCGGGCCCGAGATCGCGACCCCCTATGACCGCTTCCGCGGGCGCTTGATGATCCCCATCACCGACCTGAAGGACCGGGTCATCGCCTTCGGTGGGCGCATCCTCGATCCCGACGGCAAGCCCAAGTACTTGAACTCCCCCGAGACGCCGCTGTTCCACAAGGGCTCCGTGCTGTTCAATGCAGCACGTGCCCGCCAAGCAGCCCACGACGGCGCTGGCGTGCTGGTGGTCGAGGGCTACATGGATGTGATCGCGCTGGTGGAGGCAGGCTTTACCCACGCCGTAGCGCCTCTCGGCACGGCCCTGACCGAGAACCAGATCGGCCTGCTCTGGCGCCTCGCGCCCGAGCCAGTGCTCTGTTTCGACGGCGATGCCGCCGGCCGCAAGGCCGCCTGGCGGGCCGTCGATACGGTGCTGCCGCTCTTGCAGCCGGGCAAGAGCCTCGCTTTCGCCTTCATGCCCGACGGCCTCGATCCCGACGACCTGATCCGCCAACAAGGCCCCGCCAGCATGGCGAGGGTGCTCGCCCGTCCCGACAGCCTGATCGATGTGCTGTGGGCGCGTGAGCGCGACCGCGAGCCGCTCGACACACCCGAGCGCAGAGCGGCGCTGGAGAAACGTGTCGCCACGCTCGGTGCCACCATCCGCGAGCCGGCCGTGCGCGAGCAATATGGCCGCGAGCTGCGGCAACTCGTCCGCGCTCACAACTGGCAGGCGATCAAGTCGCACGGCACACGCGACGGCGCCGCTCGCGACGGCCGCCGCCCGCCCGCGCCAGCCGACTGGCGGCAGCGGACCCGCAATGGCGGCCAGGGTCCTGCCGACCGGCGCTCCCTCCGACCGCAGCCCACGGCCGCACCTGCGGGAGATTCATTGCGCCGCAGCCTGCTCGTCGTCGATGGGGAGGACGCTGCCGGCCAGCGCGAGGCGCTACTACTGAAGACCCTCGTCAGTCATCCCTGGCTGGCAGAGCACTATGCGGAGGAAATGGCGATCCTCGCCTTGCGCAGCCCCCAGCTCGCCCGCCTCAGGGATGCGATCCTCGAAACAGCGTCGCAATCCCCCCTTGACAGCGTTGGCCTCGCATCCCATTTGAGGAAATCAGGTCTGGGCGACGCCCTGCAAATGGTCGATCGAGCACTCACCCACAAGAGCGATACCTTCGCCGAGCCGGATGCGAGCCACCAAGATGCCGATTTCGGCTTCCGTCATACACTCGCGCGCCACCAGCGTTCCGCCATTGCCGAGCAGATCCGGAGCGCCGAGCGAATGTATTTCGACGAGGAGAGCGAGCAGGCATTCGCTCAGCTCAAGGACCTGCAGGCGAGGCTCGCCGAGTTGAGCAGGGCCGAAAGCTCCGAGGACACGCCGGCCGCCGGCCGGTCGACCGGGAGCAGCCCGGGCCGGTGACGAGCGCAGCCTCGTCCGGTCGCGCCGTCCGGCGAAGGGCATCATCTTGAGGCATCGACGGGGCGATCGGTGCGCGGCCCGCGGAACTAGAAGTCGGGCCACGCGGCGGGATCGAGACGCGCGCGTCAGCCAATCGGAGCATGGATCATGGCGACGACGACGAACAACGAGGAAGCGAATGCGCCGGCGGAAGCCCCCGATGGGCCGCTGCTCGACCTGTCGGATGCCTCCGTCAAGAAGCTGATCAAGCTCGCCAAGGCCCGCGGTTATGTCACCTATGAGGAGCTGAACGAGGTGCTGCCGTCCGAGGAGACGTCCCCGGATCGGATCGAGGATACCATGGCGATGCTCTCCGACATGGGCATCAATGTCGTCGAGCAAGAGGAGGCGGAGGAGGCCCAGCAGCCGGCCGCCGAGGAGGAGGATGGCGACGCCGAGGAGGTGCGCGCGATCGCGCCGCAAGCACTCCCCGTCAAGACCCAGCGCTCCAGTGAGCCGACCGAGCGCACCGACGATCCGGTCCGCATGTATCTGCGCGAGATGGGCGCCGTCGAGCTGCTCTCGCGCGAGGGCGAGATCGCCATCGCCAAGCGCATCGAGGCCGGCCGCGAGGCCATGATCGCTGGCCTCTGCGAGAGCCCGCTCACCTTCCAGGCGATCATCATCTGGCGCGACGAGCTGAACGAAGGCAAGATTCTGCTTCGCGACATCATCGATCTCGAAGCGACCTATGAGGGTCCCGACCGCAAGGCCGCGCCCGAGCTGCCGCCGGCCGACGCAACCTCGGTCCCCGGCGCTACTGGCGCCATGCCGCCAGCGCAGCACCAGTACCGTCCCGGTGGACCGGCCGTGATGGGCCCGAGCGCGCGCTTGCTCGAAAGCAGCGCCGAATCCGCCACTGGCGAGGAGATGGCGCCGCGCGAGGAGGACCTCGACGACGACGACCTCGAAGGCTCGATGTCGCTTGCCGCCATGGAAGCCGAGTTGAAGCCCAAGGTGCTCGAAACCTTCGACCGCATCGCGCAGACCTACAAGAAGCTGCGCAAGCTGCAGGACCAGAAGGTCGAAGGCGCCTCCCACGACGAGGAAGCCCTCTCGGCCTCCCAGGAGAAGCGCTACAAGAAGCTGCGCGACGAGATCATCACCGATGTGAAGAGCCTGTCGCTCAACAACAACCGGATCGAGGCCCTCGTCGAGCAGCTCTATGCCATCAACAAGAAGCTGATCGGCTTCGAGGGCCGGCTGATGCGGCTGGGCGACTCCTATGGCGTCAACCGGACCGAGTTCCTGCAGCAGCACCAGGGCAACGAGCTCGATATGAGCTGGGTCGATCGCGTCGCCAAGTTGAAGTCCAAAGGCTGGGGCCAGTTCGTCAAGCACGAGCGCTCGACCATGGAGGATATCCGCGCCGAGATCCTCAATCTGGCGGGCGAGACCGGCCTCGAGATCCCCGAGTTCCGCCGCATCGTCAAGGCCGTGCAGAAGGGCGAGCGGGAAGCCCGACAGGCGAAAAAGGAGATGGTGGAGGCCAACCTCCGCCTCGTCATCTCGATCGCGAAGAAATACACCAACCGCGGCCTGCAGTTCCTCGATCTGATCCAGGAGGGCAATATCGGCCTGATGAAGGCGGTCGACAAGTTCGAGTACCGGCGCGGCTACAAGTTCTCGACCTACGCCACCTGGTGGATCCGCCAGGCGATCACCCGCTCGATCGCCGATCAGGCGAGGACGATCCGTATTCCCGTGCACATGATCGAAACGATCAACAAGATCGTGCGCACCTCGCGCCAGATGCTGCACGAGATCGGCCGCGAGCCGACGCCCGAGGAGCTGGCCGAGAAGCTCGCCATGCCCTTGGAGAAGGTGCGCAAGGTCCTCAAGATCGCCAAGGAGCCGATCAGCCTGGAGACGCCGATCGGCGATGAGGAGGACAGCCATCTCGGCGACTTCATCGAGGACAAGAACGCGATCCTGCCGATCGATGCCGCCATCCAGTCGAACCTGCGCGAGACCACGACGCGGGTGCTGGCGAGCCTGACGCCGCGCGAGGAGCGCGTGCTCAGGATGCGCTTCGGCATCGGCATGAACACCGACCACACGCTCGAAGAGGTCGGCCAGCAGTTCTCGGTGACCCGCGAGCGCATCCGCCAGATCGAGGCCAAGGCGCTCAGAAAATTGAAACACCCTTCACGTTCAAGAAAACTCCGGTCCTTCCTGGACAACTAAAGCCTTTAGCCCCCGGGCTTGACCCGGGGGTGAAGCATCCGAGTAGAAGTAGGAAGTTGAGGAGCTTTCTCGATAACTGACAACGGTCAACTCTCAAGAATACGAACGGCGGACTAGAGGTCCGCCGTTT
>JANPDA010000213.1:0-6218 GCA_031431235.1 Hyphomicrobiaceae bacterium | reverse complement strand
AAAAGCCTGTATCCCTCGCTTTAGGAGATTCAGGCCACTAGTGTGGTGTCTCGCAAATGCCATCCAGCATCCGCGGCTGGCTCGGAGATGGCATTTGCGAGGCGAAACCACACTAGAATCATAGAGTTGCTAGTGTCCTTTGATCTCCGAAATACGCTTCAGAGGACACTGCGAGGTTGAGCGTATTTCGGAGACAGGACACTAGGGGCCCCCATGCGCTTCTCCAAAATGATCACTGTCGTCGGCGTGCATGCCGAGGGCGAGCTGAACGAGGTCATCACCGGCGGCGTGCTCGACGTGCCGGGCAAGACCATGTTCGACAAGATGAAGCACCTGGAGACGAAAGCAGACGACCTGCGCAATTTCCTGCTGAACGAGCCGCGCGGGAAGGTCATGCAGTGCGTGAACCTGGTGCTGCCCTCGTCCAATCCGGCAGCCGACGCCGGCTTCGTCATCATGGAGAGCGACTACTACGTGCCGATGTCGGGGACGAACACCATCTGCACGGTGACGGCACTGCTGGAGACCGGCATGCTGAAGATGGTCGAGCCGGTGACGCGCCTGACGCTGGAGGCCCCGGGCGGCCTCGTCGAGGTCGAGGCCGAATGCAAGGACGGCAAGTGCGTGCGGGTCGGCTTCAAGAACGTCCCGGCTTTCACGTTCCATCTGCGGAAGCCGGTCGAGGTGGCGGGCGTCGGCACGGTCACGGCCGACGTCGCCTATGGCGGCATGATCTACGTCATGGTCGAGGCGAGCGCGCTTGGCCTGAAGCTCGACAATTCCGAAGCCCGCGACATGGTCGATCTGGGTGAGAAGATCAAGCGGGCGGCAGCCGTGCAGCTGCCGGCGGTGCATCCGGAGAACCCGGAGATCCACACCATCAACCAGACGCTGTTCGCGGGTCCCATGCGGGTCGAGAACGGGGTGAAGACGGCCAAGAACACCGTCATCGTCTCGCCCGGCCGCCACGACCGCAGCCCCTGCGGCACCGGCACCACCGCGCGCCTCGCCATCATGCATGCCAAGGGCGAGATCGAGACGGGAGAGAAATTCATCCACGAGAGCCTGATCGGAACGAAATTCTTCGGCGAGGTCTACGAGGTCGGCCGCATCGGCAGCCTGGCGACCGTGCGGGTCAAGATCTCCGGGCGCGGCTGGATCACCGCCTTCCACCAATATGTGCTCGACCCGAGCGATCCGTTCCCGACCGGCTTCCGGGTCGGCGACATGTGGCCGGAAAGCGCGTGAGGCCAGCACGGCGAAAACGCGACCTGAATGTCGGCATTGGTTCGCTGGTGTGTGTTCTCGCTCGCCTCTGCTTGTACTCGCCATCTCCAGTCGGCGAGTCACAACACGCATCCTCCCACGTCATGTTTGTGTTCCAACTTTCCATTCATTGATCCAGCTTCGCCGGAATCGAATGAATGGGACGGAACACTAGTGTTCCGACTCATTCATTCGGTATCCCAAATGAATGGCCAGCCCACTAGTTACCTCCTTGTTTGTGTTCCGTCTTTCCATTCATTGATCCAGCTTCGCCGGAATCGAATGAATGGGCCGGAACACTAGCGCATCAGCAGCGCCGGGCATTCGATCGCGGCGATCAGCAGCGCCAGCTGGCGGCTTTCGGGGGCCAGCTCGCCCGAGAGACGGGTGACGAGCAAGCCGCCAGCCGACCGGTCGAGGGCGCTCGCGATCACGGCTGCGGTGCCGCGACTGGTCTCCGCCATCGCCAACTGGGTCTCGCTCGTGGACCCGATCATGCGGCGGGTGTCGGCTTCCAGCCGGGCAAGGCGCGCGCGGTCCTCGGCCAACAGCAGCACGACGATCCGCCGATGCACCGGCGAGCGGAGCTGCTCGCTCAAACGCAGCAGCTCGCCCACGTCCTCGAGCCGCTCGACCGCCATCACGATCGGCCCGGATCGTCGTCGCCCGCGCGGGCCGACCAGCATCACGCCCCCGAGGCCGCGCTCGCCGGCCATCAGACCGGCAATCCGCGCCACCTCGTAGGCCCCGACCGGCTCGGCAAAGGTCAGAATGGCGCCCTGCCGGCAGCAATTGTCGAGCGCCGCGGCAGGGTCATCCCTGACGATCCCGAACCGGAACGGGACCTCGGCCGCCTTGGCGAGGCGCTCGAACTCGCGCCTGACCGCACTCGCGGCGAGCCGCATCTCCTGCTGCAGCCGCTCGAGCGACAAGGCTCCGCTGGGGCGTCCCCCGATCGTAACCTCGCGCGCACACGGCAGGCAGGCGAGGGAAAACAGCCGCTCGTCCTCGACAAACAGGCTCTGCAGCTCGAAACGCAGCCCCCGCGCCAGATCGAACGCTGCCTCGACCGCCAGCCGGTTCGGCACCGCCGAGCGGGTCTGGAGGATCACACAGGATGCACTCGCTCGCGCTCGCTTCATCATGATACTGACTTCCCGGCCGTCTCCTCGCTCTGGCCGAAACTCTTGCGGGTCTCGGCGAAGCCACGCAAGCGATCCTCGACCAGCCGGTTGATGCTGCCCTTGGGGAAGAGACCGTCCTTGCCGATCTCGCCGGCGACCACTCCCGTCAACAGCTCGATCCCGTCATCGATCGTTGCGACCGCATGGACGGCGAACTTCCCCGCACGCGCCGCCTCCACCACGTCCTCGCGCAGCATCAGATGTTGGACGTTGGCCTTGGGGATCAGCACGCCCTGCTCGCCGGTGAGGACGCGGGCCTTGCAGATGTCGAAGAAGCCCTCGATCTTCTCGTTGACGCCCCCGATCGCCTGCACCTCGCCGAGCTGATTGACCGAGCCGGTGACGGCGAACGACTGCTTGATCGGTACGCCAGACAGCGCCGACAACAGGCAATAGAGCTCGGCCGAGGACGCGCTGTCGCCATCGACCCCGCCATAGGACTGCTCGAAGGCGAGGCTGGCGGCGAGCGCGAGCGGCACGTCCTGGGCATAGCGGCCGGCGAGGAAGCCCCAGAGGATCATCACGCCCTTGGAATGGAGCGGCCCGCCGAGCTCGACCTCGCGCTCGATGTCGGTCACCCGGCCGGCGCCGATGCGCACGCGGGCGGTGATGCGGCTCGGCCGTCCGAAGGCGAAGTTGCCCAACGAAAGCACGGACAGCCCGTTGATCTGTCCGACCTTGGCGCCGCTCGTATCGAGCAGCATGATCTCGCGCTCGAAGCTCTCGTTGGTCTTGTCGCGGGCTCGGTCGGCGCGGCGGATGCTCTCGGCGACCGCGCGCGCCACGTCGGCGCGGCTGATGGTGGCCCGCCCGGCAGCGGTCGCCCAATAATCGGCCTCCCGCACGATGTCGGCCAGCCGCCCGATCTCCAGCGAGAGCTTGCGGTTGTCGTCGGCGAGGCGCGTCCCCTCCTCGATCAGGCGGGCTATCCCGCTCGCATCGACCGGCTTCAGCTCGTGCTTCGACACGATCGAGGCAATGAGGCGCGCATAGGCCAGGTGATTGCCATTGTCGCGATCGATCGTCTCGTCGAAATCGGCTTGCACCTTGAACAGACGCTGGAAATCCGGATCATGGGCGATCAGCAGGTAGTAGAGCTGCCGGTCGCCGAACAACACGACCTTGACGTCGAGGGGAATTGGATCGGGCTCGAGCGTCTGCGTCGAGATCATGCCCATCGCCTCGGCCGGCGGCTCGATCTTGATCTCGTTCGACTTGAGCGCACGTTTCAACGCTTCCCAGGCGAACGGCGCCGTCAGCAGCTTCCTCGCATCGATCAGCAGATAGCCCCCGTTCGCCCGGTGCAGCGCGCCCGGCTTGATCAGCAGGAAATCTGTCAGAAGCGCCCCCATGCGTGCGATATGCTCCACCCGCCCGATCAGGTTGCCGTAGACCGGATTGAG
Source organism: Hyphomicrobiaceae bacterium (assembly GCA_031431235.1). GTDB lineage: Bacteria > Pseudomonadota > Alphaproteobacteria > Rhizobiales > Hyphomicrobiaceae > JANNSW01. The sequence goes on along the minus strand of JANPDA010000213.1, from coordinate 2,365 downwards.
CTCCTCGATGATGGGCGCGCCATCGGGCTGGTGCTCGTTCGAGACGACGATGTTGACCAGATAGCGCCGGAAGCGGGCGTCGCGCACCGTATCGACGGGCTGGCTCACCATGCCGTTGGCCTCCTCGCCCTCGGCCAGGAAAATTCCGACATTGCGGATGAGATCGTGCTTGGCCTCGGCAACGAACGCCTTGATCTCGCTCAAATCCTCGAACTCGGCCTGGACATCGGAGATGGCCTGGCGGACCACCAGCTCGGCGACCTCCTCGTTGAGGGTCTGCAGGCGCTTGCGGCGCTCCTTCTGGCTGCGCGGCATCTCCTCGAGGATCAGCTCGAGCTCCTTCTGCAGCGCCTCGATCTTCTGCTCGAACTCCTTGCGGGTCGCCTCCACCAGTGTCTCGAACACCTCGCGCTCGATCACCTTGCCCTCGGCCATCGGTGCCATCGCAAAGCCGTTGGGTGTGCGCAGCAGCGCGATGTTCTGGGCCTTGGCCCGCTCGGCGATCACCTCGAACTGGTGCTCGTGGCCGCTGCGGAACTCCTCGTCGATGGCACGCCGGCGGGCCTGGTACTCGTCGCCCTCGAACACCGCCGGCAGACCCGTCTTCAGCTCCTCGATGGTTTCGATCATCGCCTTGGCGAGGCGATCGGCGCGGCCCTTGGGGAGCGCATAGGCGCGCGGCCGATCGGGATCCTGGAAGTTGTTGACATAGATCCAGTCTGGCGGCGAAGGCTCGCCCGCGCACTTCTTCTCGAGAAAACCTCGCACGGCCGTGCTCTTGCCGGATTCGGGCGGCCCCAGTACGAACAGGTTGAAATCGCGCTGGCGGATGCTCGCGCCGAACTCGATCGCCTGCAGCGCCCGATCCTGGCCGATCAGCCCTTCGATCGGCTCGAGGTCGGCGGTCGTATCGAAGCCGAGGCTTGCCGCTTCGACCGTGCGGCGCAAGGCTGCAAACGGAAGCCCAGAACCGGCTGCCCCCTCGCCCGGCTTGTTGCGCTTGAACGGCATCAGGTACTTCATCCAATCGGATGGTGAGCTCATTAGGACTACCGACCCCTCGCAACGCACGGCAACTTTGCGCCACACCATAGAGCAGAATGAGCGGACATGGGAACAGCATCACAGGATTTTGGCATGGCGAGCGCAGACGACGACAGCAAGGTGCCGGCCAATGGCCTTGCGGCCGGCCCCGTGGATGGCCGGCAGTCGGCGCGCGCGCTCGAGATCGCGCGTGGCGTGAGCCGGCTGCTGCGCGACCTGGGAAATGCGACCGTGACCGAGCTGGTGCTCGCGGATTGGCGCAGAGCCGACGTGGTCGCGCTGTCGCGCACGGGCGAGATCGCGATCGTCGAGGTGAAGTCGAGCGTCGAGGATTTCCGCGGCGACACCAAATGGCCCGACTATCGGCAGTGGTGCGACCGGCTCTATTTCGCGGTCGCAACCGAATTTCCCCGCGAGCTGCTGCCGGTCGAAACGGGCCTGATCGTCGCCGACCGCTACGGCGCGGAGATTCTCCGCGAGGCTCCCGTGACGCCGCTCGCGGGCGCCCGCAGGAAGGCCGTGACGCTGCGGTGTGCCCATGCCGCCGCGCTGCGGCTGCAGGGGCTGTGGGATCGGGAGGGTGCGAGTTGAAGCGCTAGGCGCCGTCCAGCCACCCGACAGCCTGCAATCCTCGGCCTTTACTCCGCGGCCATCGAACTTTCGCCCGCCGGCCCGGCGACCTGGTCGACGATCCAGTTGGCGAAGCCGCTGATCATCGTCTCCTGGTCGCAGAGGCGCGCGATGCGGGCATAGGGCGACTGGATGCCGGCATACTGGCGGATCGAGACGTCCTTGTCCTCGACCACGACGATCTCGTTGCGCCGGTAGTAGCTCCGGGTCAGCCGCTCGAAGTCGTCGCGCTGGAAGTATGACTTCGGGAAGAGCGAGCTGACCGTCAGCCGCGACTTCCTCGCCGATATGGGCTCGCTCTGGAAGACGAGGGCGCCATCGTTGCCCAGCGTCATCAGCACTCCGGGCTTCAACGTCGTGAAGAAGGTGCCCCGCGCCCTGTCCGTTTCGATCTGGGGCATCGCCGGGAAGCCCTCGTAGCCGGGGAGCGGCAGCAGCAGCTGGCTGCCGTCGTGCACGGCGAAAATCAGGTATTCCTGGCCCCGCGATGCATAGCCGACGTAGCTCTCCGCCTTCCACTGACCCAGCGAATCCTTATGTACGTAGGGGATGTGGTAGCCGTCGATGTAGTTCTCGACGAAGCATTTCCAGTTGGCGTCCATGTCGTAGACGACCTTGCGGGCGCAGGCCATGTCCTCGAGCCTGTGGGACGCGAGCGTCTCCACCCAGGCGCCCAGGTGCTGCTCGAGCG
>JANPDA010000212.1:0-4786 GCA_031431235.1 Hyphomicrobiaceae bacterium | reverse complement strand
AGCACGAGCGGCTGCACGCCATCGAGCTCGAGCGCCTTCTTGAAGTCGGCTTCCGCTTCGGGCCACCGTTTCAGGCGCTCGTAGCAGACGGCGCGCGAATAGAAATGGCTCCATTGCTCGCGGCGTGGGTTCGGTCCGATCAGTGAGATCGCCTCGCTGTAGTGCTTGCTCGCCTCCTCGAACTCCTTGGTGCCGCGCAGGATATTGCCGAGCGAGGACAACACCTGGATCCGGCTGTCGATGGAGGGGGCTCGCGCACTCGCCGTCTCGGCTGCCACCAGGAGCTTCACCAGTGTCGCGCGGGTTAGCGGTCCCAACACACCGTTGTCGGGCAGCCCGGCTGCCTTCTGCAGCGCCTTCAGGGCGCTGACCGTCGTGCTGCCGAAGGCTCCATCGAGTGTGCCGGCATTGTAGCCGGCCCGGCCGAGCAGGCCCTGCAGGGTCCGCACCGCTTCGCTGCGATTGCCGGCCTTCAGGTTGGGAAGCTTGGCCACGGCAGCCTCGATCGCGGCGGCATCGACCGTGACCGCCCCACCTGTTGCCGGCAGGACCTTCAGCAGCTCGAGCAGGACGGCTTTGGCATCATCGGTGCGCTCGAGTGCGCTGAGATTCAAGGCGCGCCGGAGGTTGGCGCCGAAACTCAGCGGCGAGCTTGCCGGAATGCGGGCATAGGTCGCGATCGCACGCTCGTTCTGCCGGGTCTGCTCCTGAACATTGGCGAGTGAGGACAGTGTGAGGGCGTTGTCGGGGCGCAGATAGAGAGCAAGTTGGAGATAGATCGTGCCGATATCGATGCCGCCCTCCGTGACCAGGGCTTCGCCCAGGCCGAAGAATGCCTCCGCCAGGCCATCGGCCGGGCTGGTCAGGTAGGGCGGAAGTTGCGCGCCGCGACGCAGGGCTTCGAGGTCGGCCTCGATCAACATGTGAGCCGGCCGGCCATCGACACTGTGGCGCTCGATGATCTGGCGGGCGAGATCGGGATTGCCAGCCCGTGACGCCTGGCGCGCATAGGCCAGAGCGACGCTCATGATCTTCGGGTTCTGGTCGAACAATTCCTCGTAGGCAGCTCCAGCCGCCACGCGGTCGCCCGTCTCATCGGCGATCAAGGCGCGGTGGGACATGCGGTAGAAGCTTGCCCAGTCGAGGCTCTTCAGGCCGTCGAGCAGGTCGATGCCGGCCTTGCCTTGGCCCTTGGCAGCCAGCACCCAGGCGCGAGCGATGGTCGAGGTCAGCTCGCCGATCGGGCCGACACCCGCTTCCTTGAAGTGCTGCTCGGCCAGCGTGTAGTTGGCGCTCTTGAAGGCCTTGGCGCCTAGATAGATGCGGGCGAGCCGGTAGTTGCTCTCGAGCCCTGCCACCTTTTCGGCGAACAGATCGGCGCGCTCCCAGTTGCCGGCCTCGGCCTCGGTGAGGAAAGCCTGCTTCAGGATGATCTCGTTGCCGGGATCGCGCTCGAGTGCCTGACCATAGAGCGCGGATGCCGCATCCAGGTCCTTCTCGTCCTGGGCGATCCGGCCCGCCAGATAACCGCCGAGCAGCGAGCCCGAGACGACCGGCGCAGGCAGCACCAGCTTTGCTTCCTCGGCCGCCACAATCGCTGGCGCGAGCATGGCGTTCGCCGCCAGCAGGAACCCGAGGCAGCAGCGGGCAGCCGCGCTGCGGCAGGCCTTGGCGCCGAGGGTCGGCTGAAGCTCGGCGCTCCGGTGGCACAATCTGGGCACAAGCAGGCTCCCTTCGGTCGGTTCGAACGTTGGCGCGACGTTAACGTGTTTGGCCGCCTTCGGAAAGCTTCGTCACAGGTTGTCCGGGGCTTCCCCCAATCAAGCCGCCAGCGGTGTGTTTCCCGCCAGCACCTCGGCGAACACGAGGCGATCCACATTGCCGCCCGACAGAATGACGCCTGCCTTGCGCCCGCGCATCCTCTCTCGCTCGCTCATCAGCGCGGCGAAAGCGGCGGCGCCCGCCCCCTCTGCGACATTGTGCGTATCCTCGAACAGCATCCGCATCGCAGCTGCGATCTCGTCCTCGCCCACCTCGACGATCCGCTCGGCGCCAGCGCGCAGGATGGACAGGGCTTCAGGGTCGGGATCGCGGCAGGCCATGCCGTCGGCGAATGTGCGCGCGGCGTTGGTCGGCACGGCCCGGCCGGCCCTGAAGGACAGCGCAACCGCCGGCGCCTCACGCGCAACGATGCCGACGATACGTGTCTTCAGCCCGAGCAGATCGCGGGTGCGGATGAGGCCGCAGATGCCTGACCCCATGCCGATCGGCGCATAGACCGTATCGAGGTCGGGATGCGCACGAAACAACTCGAGCGCGTAAGTGGCGACGCCGCGCACCAGATGCTCGTGGAACGAGGGCACGAACCGCAGGCTCTGCTCGGCAGCGAGGCGTGCCGCCTCGGCTCGCGCCTCGTCGAAGTCGCGGCCATGCTCGATCAGCCGCGCTCCCAGCGCCCGCATGGCGGCGTTCTTCTCCACCGAATTGCCATGCGGCACCAGAACGGTTACCGGGATAGCATGCTCGCGCGCGGCGAACGGGATCGACTGCCCGTGATTGCCGCGTGTTGCCGCGATCAGACCTGCGACCGGCTCGTGGCGCTGCATCAGCTCGTCGATAAACACCAAGCCGCCGCGCACCTTGAAGGCGCCGGTCGGGGTATGATTCTCGTGTTTGACGACCACTTGGGTGCCGCTGCGGACCGCCAGCAGCGGCCAGTCATAGGCCGCGGTGGGTGCCATTCGCCGATGCACGACCTCGGCCGCATGCTCGAGCTGGGCGAGCGAGAACAAGGCGCGACCGCTACTCGCCCTTTTGGGCGCGCTCCTTCAGCTTCTTCTTGCGGCGCAGGAGCTTGGCGTGATTGCGCACGGTCGAGCGCGTATGGCGCTGCTTCTGCTCTTCCGATTGTTTCCGCATGGGGGATTGTCCTATCATGATGGCGATCCGACCCGCCGTGTGGCAGACGGCGATGGCACTCGTCAACCAAATCCTCGATTTATTGCTTGCGGGTCACTGACCGGGCGCGAAAACATCCTCGACCTCTTTCATGAACCCGACCGGGCCACCGGGCAGCGATTGCTGGCCACTTTCCATAGCCAGATTGCGCTTCTTGGGGCCGGGCGCGAAGTCGCGAACCTCGGCGAGTTTTGCGTTGATGCCGTCGGCTGCGAATATCTGCGGTGTCGGGCGGACGAATTGGGGACACGGACCCGCTGGATCGATCCGGCCCGGATTGCCGACGAACTTGGCGTTCACCAGATAGGAGCGGTTGCAGACCTGCACCTCGGGGACCTGCCGCGTCAGCTCGAAATGGTCGTAGCCGCTCTTCATCTGGCGCCAGAAGCCGTACCATTTGCTCTTGCGGTTGCGCGCCATGTTCTCACCCGTCATGCGGAATGGGAAAGCGTGCACGGCGAAGCGCTCCTGGCCGCCGTTGAAGGCCTCGCGGGCAAGCGCGTAGATTTCCTCGATCAGGCCGTCCGTCATCGCGTAACAGCCGGCGGAGAGGCAGTTGCCATGCACCATCAGGGCGCTGCCGGTGCGGCCATAGGCGCGATCGTAGGCATTGGGGAATCCCAAGTTGAACGACAGGTGGTACTGCGAGTTGGGATTCATCTGACCCGTCGAGATCCAATAGAAGCCCTCCGGGGCCTGCCGGTCGCCTTGGGTGGTCTTTGGACCCAGCTCCCCCGACCAGGTGCAGATCGGATAGGTCTTGTAGTGGTAGTAGTGCCCGTCGTCGCGGGCCTTCCAGACCTCGAGCTCTGATTCTTCCTTGAAAATCCTCACGTAAATCGGGGCGTTGACATTCATGCCCTTGGTGCCGAGCAGATGCATCGCATCGCTCGACAGGGGCTTCATTGCAGGCGCGATCTCATCCACCTGACTGCAGGCCGCCAGCAGGAGCGTGGCGAGTGCAGCAAGCGATACGCGCAACGAATGCTTGCTCATGACCGGCCGATTGGTTCCCAACATATGCGGTGCCCTGCGCGGACCAGTGGTCCACGCCTCCATCTCACCCGATGACCCGGCGGGATGACCCCCACCCTGCCGGCCGCCACGGAAGCGCACGCCCCAACCATCGATTCGCTAGCCTTAATACAGTCTTAATCGGTCGGGTTGAAGCCCTGGCGTGAACTAGTGTCACAGGGCCCGAATCAGCTGCTTCCTGACAGGGGAGCAACTATGGAGCGGGATTGGGGCGATTTCTTGAAACCGTTTCCGATCAATGATTTGCCGATTCTGGAGCCGTGGTGTGGGGCAACGCTCAACCATTCACTAAGCATAACCGCATCACGCATCCTTCCCGCGACCACGATCTCAGATCAGCCATCCTGAAGGATCGCCGCGGTTGGCGGCGCAGTGGCAGCGGGCGGGGTCGTGCTGCCAGTGATCGCCGGCTCGCTCCCACCTGCCGGCGCGCGCCGGCTCTCGGCGAGAGCGGCGGCATTGCGGGCAGCGAATTTGCCGGCCCAGGCGGCGATCTCGGGTAAGACCGCTCCGGCCGCGGCGTTGAGCGCCTCGACGCCAGCTGGTGCCGTGTCGGTTGCGGCCGGCGCAATCGTCGCGAACTCCTGGGAGGCCAGTAGCCGGCCGGAGCTGGCCTCCACCAGCTTCACAAACAGCGCGATCGTGGCGGTGGGGCGCCCGCCGGTCAATTCGAGCTGGAAAGCTCTGATGTGGGTCATCAGCTCGATATCGCCCTCGATGCGCTCCCTCCCATCGCCGACAGCCTGGAAGCGGCCCGAATTCTCCAGCGTCTGGATCAGGCGGGCCTGCAGCA
>JANPDA010000211.1:0-6517 GCA_031431235.1 Hyphomicrobiaceae bacterium | reverse complement strand
CCCGCGCAGGCGGGCGTCCAGTCGAGCCGCAACTCAACGCGGTGACCGCACCCGGCCTGGATGCCCGCCTTCGCGGGCATGACGGAAGAGGAGGTCGTTTCATGCCGGTCACGTGCGCGAAAGCGCGCATGGAAACTCAGTCCTTCCTTACTGCCCCGCGCCATACCGCTTCTGGCACTTCTCCAGCACGAACTCGTTGATCTCGGAGACGAGCTGGCCCTGGAACAGGCCGAACGTCTCTTCCAGCTTGGCAACCGTCCAGATCGCGCCCTTCAGCACGCTCGGGGCCTCGATGTTGCCGATGCCGAGCGACGCGCTCATCGCCTTGCCGGCCTCGAAGCTGAGCTTGGGCGCCAGCGACAGCTCGATGTCGGTGACCTCGCCCTCGCGCTCGACCGCGCAGCTGATTTTGTGCTCCGGAATCACCAGCTCGTAGGTCGGCTCGGTCAAGGCTTTCAGCAGGATCTCGCGCTTGACCGACAGGTCGACGCTGCAGCGCGCATCACCCAATGACCAGTCGATCGACTTCGCCTCGATGCCCTCCTTGATCGTGTCCTTCGCCCATGTCTTCGACAGCGCGCAGGCGAGGTCGGCCCCGGTCGCCTCCTTCTTCAGGATGATCGCGCAGATATCCTTCTCGCAGGCTTTCAGCTTGTCCTTCTCGTCGGCCGGCACCTCCAAGGCCAACGCCGGCACTGTCGTCAGCAGGAGCATCGCCGCACCGGAGGCGGCAGCCAGGAACGCGGGGCTGAAGCCCCGGGCAGAAACACGCATCGTGATCCCCTCAATTGATCGAGAATTGGCCCCCGGCGCCCCAATCCCGGCCCGGATCCGCGCAGCAAAGGACCCTCAATCGTGGCAGCTTTCTGGCAGGCGCTGGGGATGCCCACAATGGAATGCGGCCCCCGGCCTGCGACAGATCGCCGTCACCTGCCGGGGATCGTGGCCTGTTTGCTCGGCCAGCGCATTGCCGTTTGGCCACGAATTGTCTAAAGGGCAGGTGCTTTGGCATCGCGCGCAGGGAATTCTGGAGGGGTGAATGGACATCGGTTCCTCGAAAGGCCATCCGGCCATGGACTACCGCGAGCACGCACGGACCTATGCGGGCTTCCTCAAATTCACGCAGGTGTCGGTCGTCTTCCTCGTCATTCTGCTGTCCGGCATGGCCTATTTCCTGACCTCGTGACGTCATGACGGCGTCGAGGCGTCCCCGTTGCCGGGCCGCTGCCCGGTCTCTCGTTTTTCAGTCGTTGCAAGTGGCCCCATGATCACGATTGGCGTAACGGCGGAACGGGCGGGCGAGCCGCGCGTCGCGCTCACCCCCGAGACCGTGAAGAAGCTCGCCGCCAAGGGCTGCAGGCTCATCGCCGAGGCGGGTTGCGGCCTGCAATCGAGCATTCTCGACAGGGACCTGGAAGCGGCGGGCTGCAGGATCGTCGCGACCGCCGCCGAGGTGCTCGGCGAGGCGAGCGTGCTGCTCAAGGTGCGCCGGCCGCTTCCCGCTGAGGCAGCAGCCCTGAAGCCCGGCACCATCGTCGTGGCCATGCTCGAGCCCTATGGCGAGCGGCCGGATCTGGACGCGCTCGCTGCCCGCGGCGTGACGGCCTTTGCCATGGAGCTGATGCCGAGGATCTCCCGCGCGCAGTCGATGGACGTGCTCTCCTCGCAATCGAACCTCGCCGGCTACAAGGCCGTGATCGATGCCGCCGCGATCTTCAATCGCGCGCTGCCGATGATGATGACGGCGGCCGGCACCGTGCCGGCGGCCAGGGCCTTCGTCATGGGCGCGGGCGTCGCCGGGCTGCAGGCGATCGCCACTGCGCGGCGCCTCGGCGCCATCGTCACCGCAACCGACGTGCGCCCCGCCGCCAAGGAGCAGGTCGCCTCGCTCGGCGCCAAGTTCGTCGCCGTCGAGGACGAGGAGTTCAGGGCCGCCGAGACCACGGCAGGCTACGCCAAGCCGATGTCGGCGGACTACCAGAGGAAGCAGGCTGAGCTGGTCGCCAAGCACATCGCCACCCAGGATATCGTGATCACCACGGCGCTGATCCCCGGCCGCCCGGCGCCGCGTCTCATCACGAAAGAGATGGTCGCCGCGATGAAGCCGGGCTCCGTCATCGTCGACATGGCGGTCGAGCGCGGCGGCAATTGCGAGCTGGCGAAGGCCGGCGAGACGGTCGTCGTGGGCGGCGTCACCATACTGGGACCGCTCAATCTCGCGGGCGAGGTCGCGGCCAATGCGTCTGCCCTCTATGCCAAGAACCTTTTCAACTTTCTCGATCCCCTGATCGAGAAGGGCGCGGACACCTTGAAGATCAACTGGGACGACGAGATCATCAAAGGCACGCTGGTGATGAAGGACGGTAAAGTCGTGCATCCGGGGTTGCAGGCGAAAGGATGAGGCCATGAGCTCGAAATCCGACATGAGGCAGCAAGCAGCGGGCAGCGGGCAGCAGTTGTGCGCCCGCGCTGCCCGCTGCCTGCTGCCAGCTGCCCTCCTGCTGGTTTTCCCTCTCCTCCCCGCCTTCGCCGCCGAGGGGGTCGGGGGCGAGGTCGATCCGTTCGTCTATCGCCTCGCCGTGTTCGTGCTGGCGATCTTCGTGGGCTATTACGTGGTCTGGAGCGTCACGCCGGCGCTGCACACTCCGCTGATGAGTGTGACCAACGCCATCTCCTCGGTGATCGTCGTCGGCGCGCTGCTGGCGGTCGGCGTATCGCTCGCCTCCTCAGGCTCGGTCCTGGCCAAGCTGTTCGGCTTCCTCGCCCTCACCATGGCCTCGGTCAACATCTTCGGCGGCTTCCTCGTCACCCGCCGGTTGTTGGCGATGTGCAAGAAAAAGGAGCGAGTAGCGAATTGGGAGTAGCGAGTAGGGCCACCCTATTCGCTACTCGCTACTCCCTATTCGCTAACTGGTCTCACACATGTCACCCAACCTCGTCGCCATCCTCGACCTCGTCGCCGGCGTGCTGTTCATCATGGCGCTGCGCGGCCTGTCGAGCCCCGCCTCGAGCCGGGCCGGCAACATCCATGGCATGCTCGGCATGGGCGTAGCCGTGGTGACGACCGCGGGCCTGCTGGGCGAGCAGAGCGCGCTGACCTGGGGCCTCATCGCCACCGGCATGCTGGTGGGCGGCGGCATCGGCGCCTATACGGCCAAGAACATTCCCATGACCGCGATGCCCGAGCTGGTCGCCGCCTTCCATTCCCTCGTCGGTCTCGCGGCCGTGCTCGTCGCGGCCGGCGCCGTCTATGCGCCCGACGCCTTTGGCATCGGCTCTCCCGGCAACATTCATACGGCGAGCCTCGTCGAGATGTCGCTCGGCGTGGCCATCGGCGCCATCACCTTCACCGGGTCCGTGATCGCTTTCATGAAGCTTTCGGGGCGCATGTCAGGCAAGCCGATCATCATGCCGTTGCGCCATGCAATCAACCTCGGGCTCTTTGCCGGCATCCTCATTCTGATCTACCTTTTCTGCTCATCCGGCGGCTCTGGCCTGCTGTTTTGGGCGATCGTCGTGGCCGCGCTCGTGTTCGGCGCCCTGATGATCATCCCGATCGGGGGCGCCGACATGCCCGTCGTCGTCTCGATGTTGAACTCGTATTCCGGCTGGGCGGCGGCGGGCATCGGCTTCACGCTCGGCAACATCGCGCTCATCATCACAGGCGCGCTCGTCGGCTCCTCGGGCGCGATCCTCTCCTACATCATGTGCAAGGGCATGAACCGCAGCTTCGTCTCGGTCATCCTCGGTGGCTTTGGCGGCGAGGTTGCCGGCCCGGCGGCAGGCGCCGAGCAGCGCCCGGTCAAGCTCGGCTCGGCGGACGATGCCGCCTACATCATGAAGAATGCTTCCAAGGTGATCGTGGTGCCGGGCTACGGCATGGCCGTCGCGCAGGCCCAGCACGCCGTCCGTGACCTCGCCGACAATCTGAAGAAGGCGGGCGTCGAGGTGAAGTACGCGATCCATCCCGTCGCCGGTCGGATGCCGGGCCATATGAACGTGCTGCTGGCGGAGGCGAACGTCCCCTATGACGAGGTGTTCGAGCTCGAGGACATCAACAACGAGTTCTCCCAGGCCGACGTCGTCTATGTGATCGGCGCCAACGACGTGACCAATCCGGCCGCGAAAGAGGACCCGACCTCGCCGATCTACGGCATGCCGGTGTTGGAGGTTTGGAAGTCGGCGACGGTGATGTTCGTCAAGCGCAGCCTCGCGAGCGGCTACGCCGGTATCGACAACACGTTGTTCTATCGCGATAATACCATGATGCTGCTCGGCGACGCCAAGAAGATGACCGAAGGCATCGTGAAGGCGATGGGGCATTGAGGGGCAAGGAGTAGCTCAGAGCTCCGTCACGCGCGCGGAGGCGGGCGCCCAGACAAGTCCGAGATGGCGCGCAAACTCGAGTTGCACGGGCCTGTCGATCATGGTCGCTCCACTCGGTGTCAGTCGTCTGGATGCCCGCGCTCGCGGGCAGGACGTTGAATTGGGGTGTGGGTGCCGGGGTCGCCGTCAGCCTTCCTTGCGCCGTCATCAGATGGAGCTATGATCACCGCCAGCATCGTCCGCACTCTGAGCCGCGAGGGCCCGCCATGACCCGATTCTTCGTCATCCTGTTCGTTCTCAGCCTCCTCGCCTCGGGCGGCATCTACTATTGGAAGACCCAGCATCCCGAGGGTGACATCGTCAGCGGATCGTCCCCATCGTCGGCGCCGAGCACGAACGAGGCGAACTCCAAGAGCACCGGCGTCGAGGAATCGGTGCCGGCCGCCAAGGATCTGAAGCAGGCAGCGAGGAAGGCGATTCGCCAGGCCTCCAAGACCCAGGATCTGGCGGGCCTCATCAGCATTGCCGGCTCGATCCTGTCTGGCTTCGGTGCCCTCTTGTCAGCCTATTTCTCCTATCTCCGCTACCGCCACCAGAAACGCTTGGTGGCGCGAACCTAGCCGGCTCGGCGAATGCAGGCGCGGCGCTCGGCCATGTCGATCATTCTCGGCGCACTGTGGAAAGGCACGGCCCTCCTCGCCGCGCTCTATATGCTGTTTGCCGCCGGCATGTATGTGGGCCAGCGCCGCTTCCTCTACTTTCCCGACAAGCGCCATATCGCACCGGCTTCGATCGGCCTCGACAGCGTCGCCGAGGTGATCTTGCCCACGCCCGATGGCGAGCAGCTCGTCGCCTGGTGGGGCGCCGCCCGCGTGGGCAAGAAAACGCTGCTCTATTTCCACGGCAATGCCGGCCACCTCACCGAGCGCGAGGATCGCATCAAGGCCTATCGAGGCGTGGGCTTTGGCATGCTGATGCTGGCCTATCGCGGCTATTCGGGCTCAACGGGAGCCCCGAGCGAAGCGGCCAACGTCGCCGATGCCAAGCTCGCCTACGACTGGCTGAGGGCCAAGGGCGTCGCAGCCAAGGACATCGTGATCTACGGCGAGTCGCTCGGCACCGGCGTTGCCGTGCAGGTCGCGGCGGAGCGAGAGGCCGGCGGCGTGATCCTGGACGCGCCCTACACCTCGATCGCCGACCTCGCTGCCGGTGCTTATCCGTTGCTGCCCGTGCGGCTGCTCCTTACCGATCCCTATGACAACATGGCGCGGATCGGCCAGCTGAAAGCGCCCCTACTCGTCATCGTCGGGGAAAAAGACGAGATCGTGCCTGCTGCCATGAGCCGTCGACTGTTCGCAGCCGCCAGTGCCGCCGTGGCCAAGCGCCTCGTCGCCTACCCCGAAGGCGGGCACATCTACCACGCCGAGTTCGGCTCGCGGCAGCTGGTCCGGGATTGGGTGAACGGCCTCGAGTGAAAAAGCGCCAAGTCGCCAAGTCGTGAAGTCGCCAAGTCGTGGCGCCCGATTTTGCGAATTGGCGACTTCACGATTTCACGCTTTTTTCGACTCAACCAGCTCATCCAGAATCCCCGCGGCCTTCGTCGGACCGTGCCGGCTCTGCATGTAGACCCGCGTCGCCGAGAGGCGGGCCTTCATCACCCGATCGGTCAGGATCGCCTGCAGATTGCCCCAGAGATCGTCCTCGCTCCAATCGGCGCGGTGCATCTTCTTGCCGTGGCCGGTCTCCTCCACCCGTGTCGCATTGTCGTGGCCGTCCCAGACGTAGGGCATGATGATCGCGGGCTTGCCGAAGTAAAGGCATTCCGTGAACGAGTTGTTGCCGCCGTGGTGGATGACGGCGTCGGCCTGCTGGATCACGGAGGGCTGCGGGAACCACTTGTCGGCGATCACATTGTCGGGGAAGCTCTCGTAGGCCGAGCCATAGTCGCCGATGTTGATGAGGACGCGCACCGGCATCCGTCCGAGCGCCGCGATCAACCGCTCGATGGTTTGCGTATCGCCGGCGCCGAGCGAGCCGAAGCTCACATAGACGAGCGGCTTCTCGTTGTTCGCCTTGAAGGTCGGCACCGTGTAGGGCTTGTCCTGGCGCACGCAGCCGTCGAGATACTGGAAGCGGCGCGGGTCGAGGGGCTGGCGGCGCTTGAACTTCACCGGCTCGGGATAGAGCAGGA
>JANPDA010000210.1:0-4830 GCA_031431235.1 Hyphomicrobiaceae bacterium | reverse complement strand
TCGGATGCGGTGGGGCTCGCCAGGGGGTCACGGCGGCGGCAAACGCTCCGCCGCGGACCCATCGGCATTGGCCGTTCGGGCCTACTTCGCCTGCTTCGCCAGCCGGTCGACCACCAGCTCGCCGGCGCTCGCCCAGTCCTCCTGGTCGACCTCGGTCAGGACGATGTGCACGCTCTCGGGCTTGCCGCCGCAGGTGCGGATGAACCCGTCGGTCAGCTCCTTGACGAGCGCGCGCTTCTGCTCCCGGTTGCGACCCTTGAACATCTCCACGCGTATGATGGGCATGATCTGTATCCGATGTCGTTTGGGAAAGATCTCGTCACTCGGCCGCGATCGGCAGGCGTGCGGATGCGCGTTGAGCGAAATGCGGCATCACCTCGGCGGCGAAGCGCTGCATCGCCTCGAGCCGTTCCTCCTGCGGAATGCCGACATTGACGTTGACGATCAGGTCGTGCAGCCCGAGCTCGGCATAGGGCGCGATGCGCTCGACCAGCTCCTGGGGCGTTCCGATCAGCAGATTGTCGTTCAGCTGCTCCATGGTGCGCGTGCCCGGCAGCTCGGCGATCTCGCCGTGCGAGACGATGCCGGGACCGGTGAAGACGTTGTCGAAACGGCAATAGTAGGAATAGGCGTGCTCGAGCAGGCGGCGGGCGTGGGCCTGGTCGCGGGCAGCCAGACACACGCGCGAGAGTGCGAGGCGCAGGTGCTTGCCCTTGTCGCCGAGCTCGGCCTTGCCGCGATTGAAGGCATCCACCTGCTCCTTCATCTTCTCGAACGTCGCATTCAAGGGCGTTGTCTGGATGTGGAAGCCGCGCTTGACCGAATGATAGATCGCCTCCGGCACGAGAGCCGCCATCATCAGCACCGGACGGCCCTTGCCGACCGGCCGCGGCATCACCGTGAGCGAATCGAACTTGTAATGCTTGCCGTTGGCGGAGACCTCCTCGCCCGCATAGAGCGCCATCAGCAAATCGAGGCTCTCGTCGAACTTCTCGCGGCTGGTCTCGATCGGCACTCCCATGCGCGCCATCTCGTAGGCGAATGCGCCGCGACCGACGCCGAGAATGAGGCGGCCCTCGCACAGGATGTCGGCCTGGATGCTCTGGCCAGCGAAGATGCGCATGTCGTGCAGCGGCAGCACCGAGACCGAGGTCATCAGCTCGAGGTGTCTCGTCACCGACGCGACCTTCACCGCCATCTGCAGCGGATCAGGCACCAGCAGCACATTGACCAAGTGGTGCTCGGGGATCGTCACGCCCTTGAAGCCGAGCTTCTCGGCGAGTTTGGCCTGCTCGATCATGTCGCCGTAGAGCCGGTCGCCGCCATAGGACTTGTCGGGATAGTATGCGGACAGGAAATGGTTGAATTCCATGGGCAGCGGGCTCCGGGGAAAGTGAGACGAAGCGGTGATCCGCTGCAGGATGCCGTGAGCGTGGAGTTCTGGAAAGCGAATTTTTATTGGGATTTGGTTCGGAAAAAGCGATGATCGGGCAAAGAACGTCGCACATTCCTGCATTCGAGAGACCAACGCCATGAACCTCGCCGAGCTTTCGACCTTCCTCGCCGTGGTCGAGCTGAAGAGCCTCGTGAAGGCGGCCGGGCGTTTGAACGTCACGCAATCGACGGTCACGGCGCGGATCGACAGCCTCGAGGAAAAGCTCGGGCAGACGCTGCTCCACCGCCACAAGTCGGGAACCGAGCTGACCTCGGCCGGCTTCAAGCTGATGCGCTATGCCGAGGTCGTGACCCAGCTCTGGCGCCAGGCCCAGCACGAGATCGGGCTGCCGCAAGGCTTCACCGGCGTCTGCAACATCGGCTGCTATTTCGACCTGTGGGAGGGGCTTTGCGACCGCTTCCTCGACCATATCCGCGCCGAGCGGCCCGATATCGCGGTGGCGGTCTGGCCCGGCGACCAGCATGCAATCGACCGTTGGCTCGATACCGGGCTCGTCGATCTCGCCTTCTGCTACAGTCCCCAGGCGCGCGGCACTTTCGCGACGCGGGAGGTGAAGGTCGATCAGCTCGTCCATGTCGCATTCGAGCCGCCGCAGCCGCGGGCCGGCGACCCCGCCTATGTCTATGTCGACTATGGCGAGCAGTTCCGGCGCGACCACGCAGTTGCCCATGCCGGCTCCCCGTCCTCGGCGATTACGCTCGCCTCCTCGCGCTGGGCGATCGACTATCTGTCGCGCTGGGGCGGCTCGGGCTATCTGCCTCTGCGGCAGGCGGAGCGGTTGACGGGGGGTCCCGGGGTGCGGGTGCTGTCCCAAGCGCCGGTATTGCGCCAGACGGTCTTTGTCGTCGAGAATACGGCCGTGACCCGCCATTGGCCCTGGCTGAGCAAGGCGATCGGCAGCCTTGCGTGAGGCCGGCCAGAACCGAGCGGGTAAGCAGAAACAGTGAACGGCAGGCGCGGCACCGCCTGCCGTTCGTGCCTTACGTTGCGAAGGCCTCCCTCTCGTTGATCGAGAAAGGAGGCCCGGTTCACGGAGAGAAGACTCGGGGGGGACTGGGGGGCTGAGATCCGAAGCCTTGCAAGTGAACCGGGCCAGTGCCGACGATCCCGATGTATCGATTGAATTCGGCACCATCGGGATCGAAACCGGGCGAATTCGTGATTTATGTTGCTGGATATTACAGAAGGCGGCAGATTGCAAGCGATATTGCAATTCGCTTGCACTGTGGCAATCATACACGTTCCGACCTTGAGCGAGGAGGCACTTTTGAGCGATGCCGAGCCACTAGAGTTACGCCCCCGCCACGAGGGATCCGTTGGCGGCTCGGGCAGCAGCAATCGTAGCGGCGGCCCGCATCTGCCAGTCGTCGCCTTCAATCGGGGCGAGCTCGATCAGATTCTGAGAACCTACGGGCGGATGGTTGCGACCGGCGAGTGGCGCGACTACGCGATGGATTTCACCCGGGATCGCGCGGTGTTCAGCGTGTTCCGGCGCACCAGCGAGTTCCCGCTCTATCGGATCGTCAAGGATCCCAAGCTCGCGCGCAAGCAGGGCGCCTACAGCATCGTTACCGCGACCGGCCTGATCCTGAAACGCGGCCAGAGCCTCGAGCGCGTGCTCGCTCTGTTCGACAAGAAGCTCGAGCTGGTTGGCGCGGGACGCTGACTTGCATGCCGCGGACGGCGGGAGCAAGTCTTGTGTTCCGGCCCATTCATTCGATTCCGGCGAAGCTGGATCAATGAATGGAAAGACGGAACACAAACAAGGAGGTAGCTAGTGGGCTGGCCATTCATTTGGGGTACCAAATGAATGAGTCAGAACACTTGTCCGTTGGCGGAAGGAGAATCGCGCATGACATCGACCGGACCGGTGGCAGAGCTGGTGGCAAATGCCAGCTTGCCTTTCGAGCGGGCGCGAGCGATGCCGCCGAGCGTCTATACCAGCTCCGAATTCCTCACCCGCGAGCGAGAGGACGTGTTCTCCCGCGACTGGATCGCGGTCGGGCGGGCGAGCGCACTCGCCAACCGCGGCGACTACCTCACCTATGAGCTTGCCGGGCAGCCGATCTTCGTCATTCGCGACAGCGACGGCCTGATCAGAGCGATGTCGAACGTGTGCCTCCACCGCATGTCGACCTTGCTCGCAGGCACCGGCAACAAGCGGGCAATCAGTTGCCCCTACCACGGCTGGACCTACAATCTCGACGGCACCCTGCGCGGGGCGCCCGCCATGACGCTGAACGGGGGCTTCCGCAAGGAGAGCTACCGGCTGCCCCAGATCCGCTGCGAGCAATGGCTCGGCTGGGTGATGATCACGCTCAACCAGGACGCGCCCCCGGTCGCCAGCCAGTTGACCGAGGTCGAGGGGCTGATCGCCGACTACCAGTTGGAGCACTATGTCGAGAGCTTCCGCGAGACCCACATATGGAACACCAACTGGAAGATCCTGGCCGAGAACTTCATGGAGAGCTATCATCTGCCGGTCTGCCACAGCGGCACCATCGGCGGGCTGTCCAAGCTCGACGAGATGATCTGCCCGGCCGGCCGGCCGGCCTTCAACTTCCACACGATCCTGAAGGACGACACCTTGAAGATCGCGCTTGCCCATCCGAGCAACACGCGGATGCAAGGTGAGCGGCGGCGCACGACCTATCTGCTCGCCATCTATCCCAGCCTGCTGATCACGCTGACGCCGGGATACTTCTGGTACCTCTCGCTGCATCCCCACGGTACCGGCCAGGTCCACATCACGTTCGGCGGCGGAATGGCGCCCGAGTTCGCGCACTCGCAAGAGGCACAGTCGCATTTCACCAAGCTGAAGACGCTGCTCGATGAGGTGAACGTGGAGGATCGCGGCTGCACCGAGCGCGTGTTCAAGGGATTGTCGGCGCGCGCCGCCGTGCCCGGGCACCTGAGCCATCTCGAGCGGCCGAATTTCGATTTCGCCCAGTACCTCGCCGAGCGCACCGGCGGCTTCGAGCGCAGTTTCGGCGCCCTGCAGGCGTGAGGCAGGACGCGGCAGGAGCGCCATGGTTTTGCGCGGCTCCACACTCGAGATCGCGAGAGGCGAAGAGCTGAGCATGAAACGAACCCAGCGCCTGCTCTCGCTGTCCCCCAACGTGTCGATGATCCTGTTCGCGCTCGGCGCCGATGATATGGTCGTGGGACGAACCCAATACTGCCCGTCATCGATTGCAGACTATCGCGACGTCTGGGGGCTTTCGGGAGACGCGTGCGACTTGCGGTTGCGTCGCTGGGAGGCATTGCCGGACGTCGGCGCCTGGCCACTCGCGGATCGCCAGCGGGCTTTGGCGCTCAGTCCGGATATGATCCTTGCATCGAGGACCGGTACGCTCAACAACCATGATGCCGAG
>JANPDA010000209.1:0-2466 GCA_031431235.1 Hyphomicrobiaceae bacterium | reverse complement strand
CGGAGGTGGCGGCGGTATTGCCGGCTTGGGTACATTGGGCACGGTCGCGGTCGTCGGCGCGGTCGTCGCCGGAGGTGTGTTTGCAATCACCGAGGCAACCAAGGACGACAAGCCGCCGAGCCCGTAATCGCCGAGGTCGGTATCGCGATTTTAGTGACGGTCGAACGGCAGTTCCTTCAGGGATCTGCCGTCGACCATTTGTGCTGGTGGATCACGACGTTCAACTCGTCCGACAGCGCCGACGCATCGATGACCTGCTCGACCCCTCGAGCGGCCAGAGCAAGTGCGGCGCGAGGGGGCTTGGCTTCAAGCAGCCATCCCAGCAACAGCGCCGACATCAGATCGCCGGTTCCGTGCGGGGCCGACGGCCGCCTGGGCACCTCCTCGACCAGTGTCTCGGCCGTCGTACGCAGCACATTGGCGAGCCGGCTGTCGCCGACGGGCACCGAGGTGACGAGCACCATGGCGACGCCGAGACGCCCAGCCGCCGAGGCTGCGCTCTCGACCCCGGTCACCGTCTCCCCGGTCAGCCATTCGAGCTCGAACCGGTTCGGCGTCGCGAGGGAGGCTCCCGGCAACAGGCGGCTCCGGATCGCCCGCGCCGCTCGCTCGTCGATATAGAGCCCCTTGGGATGGTCGCCCAGCACCGGATCGCATAGCACCAGCAGATCGGGGCGCAGGCGGCGGATCCGCTCGACCGCGTCGGCGGCCATCTCCACATGCTCTGCGCTCGGCAGATAGCCGGTCAGCACGGCGTCGATCCGGCCGAGCCAGCCATTGGCCTCGAGCGCGCCGAGCATTGCCGCAATCGTTTCGGCTGGAATCCGCATGCCCGCCACATGGGGGTGCCCCGGATGGTTCGACAGCACCACCGTCGGCACCGCCCAGACCTCGTGGCCGAGCCGCTGCAGCGAAAATCGGATCGCGGCGTTGCCGACATGGCCGCGCATGACGTCGGAAGAGATGGACAGCACGACGGCCACGCTCGCGCTCCCGCTCAGATGACGTTGACCTCGAGCAGCGGCCGGCCCGCGGCGATCCGCTCATAGCCCAGCGCCCCGACGTCGATGGTGCGTGTCTCGCCATGCACGATCAGCTCGGCAATGGCGCGGCCGACCGCCGGCGACTGCTGAACGCCATGCCCCGAGAAGCCATTGGCGAGATAGAGATTGGAGACGCCGGGATGGCGCCCGATGATGCCGTTCTGGTCGAGCGTATTGTACTCGTACTGGCCGGCCCAGGCCCGCACCACCTTGGCGGCCTCGAATGCCGGGATGCGATGGGCGAGCGCTGGCCAGATCGTATCCTCGAAGATGTGGTGATCGGGCTCGAAATCGTCGATGTCATAGGGACCGTCCGCGGCCTCCTCCGGCGACCAGCCGCAGAGGTGGTGGGTGCCTTCGGGCCTGACCCAGACACCCGAGGGGTCGGCCGTCAGCGGCATGCCCTCGGGTGCCTCCCGGCAATGGATGACGAACACCGTGCGCTTGCGCGGCTCGACCGGCAGCTCGATCCCCATCAGCATGCCGAGCCGGCCGGCGCGC
The DNA here is from genome assembly GCA_031431235.1 of Hyphomicrobiaceae bacterium. Taxonomy (GTDB): domain Bacteria; phylum Pseudomonadota; class Alphaproteobacteria; order Rhizobiales; family Hyphomicrobiaceae; genus JANNSW01. Next base: position 922 of record JANPDA010000209.1, on the reverse strand, counting down.
GGCCCCGCTGCATTGACGACCGCGCCGCACGCGATGCGCTCGCCCGTCGACAGGCGAACCGCTTCGATCCGGCCGCCCGTGCGCTCGATCCCCCTCGCCTCGGCGTGGATGTATTCGGCGCCAGCCGACCGCGCCATTCGCTTCAGCGTCTGCAAGAGCGTCACCGCATCGAACCAGCCTTCGCGCTCGGTGCCGTGCGAGCCGCCGTGGATCCCCTCCGTGTTCAGCCAGGGAAACCGCTGCTTCAACGCCTTGCCCTCGTAAACCACGGGCTTGGCGCCGGCTGTGCGCTGGATCGCGTAGTTGGAAGCGAGCGTCTCGCGGCCTTCAGGCGTGGCCAGGATCAGGTAGCCGCTGAGCTTCAACTGCGGGTCGGCCTCGGGACCGAATCGCTTGGGCATCGCCTGCAGGAACTCGACGCCAAAGGCGGAGAGCTGGATGTTGAGCGGGGTCGAGAACTGCAGCCGGATCGAGGCTGCCGACAGCGAGGTCGAGGCTCGCGCATAGGTCGGATCGCGCTCGACCACGACCACACGGCCGGGAAAGCCCAGCTCATGCTTCAAGTGAAAGGCGGTCGAGGACCCCATGGCCGCCCCACCGATGATCACGACGTCAGCCGATTGCTCGCGCACGCTTGCCTGCTCCCCAGCTGCTTTCTGCACCGATACTGGCATGGCTGCCCGGCAGCGACTAGTCTGCTGGCCGGACGCCGACCAGCAGGGATCGCCAAGCCATGACCGACAGGATCCGCCCACGCCGCAGCGTGCTCTATGTGCCGGGCTCCAACGAGCGGGCGCTCGAGAAGGCGAAGGCGCTGCCGACGGACTGCCTGATCCTCGACCTGGAGGATCCGGTCGCGAGCGAGGTCAAGGCCGAGGCGCGCGCCAATGTGGCCAAGGTCGTCGGCAGCGGCGGTTTCGGG
>JANPDA010000208.1:0-2144 GCA_031431235.1 Hyphomicrobiaceae bacterium | reverse complement strand
GGTGGCGCCGTTAGATCGACGGCGAAGCGATACCAGCCCTCGCCTCGAGTCTCGGGCGGCACGACTTGCCGCTGATCTGGCAGTGTCACTGGCTGCCAGGCCGCCGAGTCCCCTGGCGGCTCGGCGGCGTCGCTCAGCACGAACTGGGCTCGGTCGAAATGCTGGACGCCGTCGGCGTCCAGCCGTGCGGCGTTCACGGCTGCCGGCAACGCGACGATCAGCAGCGCTGGCAGTAGGAACCGAGCTAGGAACCGTGCTGCCTCAAACCAGCCCCATCTTGGTCGCTTCATAGACCGCCTCTCCGCGCGAATGCACCGCGAGCTTCTGGTAGATCTTCTTCACATGCGCAGTGATCGTGTGTGGCGAGACGGTGAGCAGCCGCGCGATCTCGGCGAAGTTGAAGCCCTTGGCGATCAGCGACAGCACTTCGGTCTCGCGCGGGGACAGCCCGGCTTCCGCGGCAGCCGGAGGCGAGGCGCCCAACGCTGCGGGCGCAGGTGTGGCGGGCCTGAAGCGCTTGAGCAGCTGGCGCGCGATCACCGGACTGATGGGCGACCCGCCGGCGCGCAGTTGCCGGATCAGGCCGACGAATTCCTCGGGCAGGCTGTCCTTCAGGATGTAGCCGGTGGCGCCGGCCTCGATGCTTGCGAGCACGTGCCCCTCGTCGCCGAAGACCGAGATCACCATGATGTCGGTTTGCGGGTACGCGCGCGCGGTCTCGCGGATCAGGTCGATGCCGCTGCCATCAGGCAAGCCAAGGTCGGTGAGCAGCACGTCGGGCGCCTGTCGCGCCAGCATGTGGCGCGCCGACGCGAGGTCGCCAACGGCGGCGAGCAGCGCGAGTTCAGGCTCCGACGCCACGATTCCGCAGAATCGGGTGAGGAACACCGGGTCGTCTTCCACCACCATCACCGTCGTCATGCACCGTCCTTCGCGTCAGCGACAACAACCGGGTCGATGATAGGCACGACGCGCCGACCCGACATCGCGCGAATGCGCGATGCGGCGCGCCGCCACCCTGGATCGACACCGGTAGGCCCAGCTCGCCCGCCAACCTGAGGGAGCCAATGACATCGGCAATCGACTTGCAGCGGCTGATGGCCATTGGACGACGGTCGACCATGCCGTTCCAGATCGATCGGCAACGGTCATACGCTGCGTCGGGCGGTGCCAGCAGATCGCTGCTTAGGCTTGCCTCGAGCGTCGCGAAGGGGGTGGCGAGCGCTGCCGGGGCGGATCTGGCATGTGCCTCGGAATTCATGGTGCTTCTTGGCAGGCAAGGTGCTGATGCTCAGCACCCTGAGCTGGCCAGCCGAACTTGCGAAGAGCCGATCGGCGCAAGAACAGGTCAAAATCGACACTCGCGAGAGAGCGGTCAGCCCGGGCGTCGATGGCCCTCGAACTCAGCATTGCCTTGCTCGCCGCGCCGGAGACGACACCGGCGGTGCTCTTCGGCCTGTACGACGTGCTCATCTCCGTCGGCGCCGTCTATCCCGACATGACGGCGCGCCAGGTCGGCAAACCCCTGCTCGACGTCCAGATCGTGGCTGTCGAAGCCCAGCCCTTTCGCTGCTTCGGCAACACCCTGATCGAGCCCCACGCGGAGATTGGCAGGCTCGACCGCGTGGATGCCGCAGTGGCGTGCGACATGTACACCCCGATCGACACCGCGCCGCGTGGGCGGTACGCGATGGAGATCGCCTGGTTGCGGCGCATGCACGCCCAGGGCGCGCTGATCGGGTCGGTCTGTTCGGGCTCGCTCGTGCTGGCCGAGGCGGGCCTGCTCGATGGATGCCAGTGCGCCGGGCACTGAGCCTATCGCGAGCTGTTCCGCCGACAGTACCCCAAGGTGAACTACTGCGCCGACTCGATCCTGCGCCTGGACAGCGAGGCCGAGGGCGTGATCACCGCGGGCGGTGTCACCGCGTGGCAGGAGCTTGCGCTGCGGCTGATCAGCCGCTATTGCAGCCCGGAGCATGCGCTGCAGACGGCCAAGGTCTACCTGCTCTCGGGCCATGAAGACGGCCAGCTTCCCTTCGCCGACATGGCGATGAAGATCCAGGGCGAAGACCAGACCATCAAGCCCAACCAGGAGTGGATCGCCGAGCACTATGCCCAGGCCCATCCGGTGGAGACCATGACCC
>JANPDA010000207.1:0-2512 GCA_031431235.1 Hyphomicrobiaceae bacterium | reverse complement strand
CGGGTCGTTGCCCACCGTCGCCTCCCCCATGCTGCGGTATGAGACCCGCGCCTCCTCGGCAAAACGGTGCACGGCCTCGGCGCGCAGCACCTCCTTGCGGTCGAGCACGTTGCGAATGCCGGCGATCTCGCGGCGCCGCGCCTCGCTCAGGCGATAGCCGGTGCCCGGACCCTTGTAGTCGTTGGGATCGTTGACGGCGGAGAGCACGCGGCCGTTGCGCACGACGGCGGAGGTCTGCAGATAGTCGCCCGAGACGCGCAGCTTGACGAGGTTGAGCAGGTGCCCGGCCTCCTCGCCGAACCCGCGCTTGGCGAGCGCCTTGATCACGTCGACCACGGTGATGCCGCGCGCCTCGATCTTGCCGCTGATGACGGCGGCCTCGCGCGGGCCGTAGCTGCGCGTGTCATCCGACCCCGACGCCGCCACCACGCTCGCCTTCATGGCGGCCGTCGGCTCGGCCAGCTCCAGCTCCTCCAGCACTGCCGACAAGGCTTCGACCGCGCGCTTGCGCAATTCCAGCACGCGCGTCTCCTCGACCGGGGTCAAACCGCCATCCGCCTCGAAGTCGCGCTGGAGCACGAGATAGTCCTCCATCTCCTCCCCGTTCAGCAGCGACGCATTGAAGGAGTTGTCGTATTTGAGGATCGAGCCGAAGCCCGAGCAGATGAGATCGGAGCCAGCGATCAGATAGGGCAGGATCTTGGCGCCGACGCGGATCTCGGATTCACTCGCGCGTGCGTCGTTACCCGAGGCGCATTCCAGATCGAGCCAGACCGCCAGCAGGTTTTCCGCCATCAGCTCGCGCATGCCGCCCGGCATGGTGCAGGTCAAGGGCGCGCCATCGATGCCCCCGTTCTGCGTGCCCTGCACGCCCATCGCGCGCTGCATGCACAGACAACGCGCTTCCAGATAAAGCAGCGATTTTCTCTCGTGGAACCCCATCAGCAGCTCGGAGCCGGCTCCGCTGGTGCAGCGCATCTTGATGCCACGCGAGGCGTAGGCAGAGGCCAGGAACGATTTCGACCAGGGCGTGTCGTCGCCGTCGATGAAGGTCTTCTCGGTGCCATAGACCGAGACCGTCTCGGCATAGGAGGTGAATCCCGCCATGCCGATGCGCAACTCCTCGGCCTCCTCCGATGAGCACTGGAACAGCGTGCCCCAGCGCCCGACCGCCCCCCCGACCGCGCAGGCGACCGCATTCGACCAGGCGTTGCGCGAGACCCGCATGGTGGTCTCGATCTCATCGAACCCGAAGGCGACCGCCGTTGCCGCGTCCGCCGCGAGCTGGAGGGGATCGTCCTTGGCGTTGGTCACGTGCGCCTGATTGCCCGGCGTCTTGCGGGCACGCATCTTCGAATAGGCAAAGGCGATCTCGATCGCGGAGAGTTGCCCGACCACCTCGGCGAGCTTGGCGGGCGTCAGGCCATGGGCAAGGCGGGTGAGCTGCTCGCGCGGCACGTTCATGTCGACGAGCATGCGGGCGTAGTCTTGCGAGGGGATCGCCATGGCTTCGGGCGCAATGGCCGTGTCGAGGTGATAGCGCGCGACGAAGGTGTCGATCATGTCGAACTCGGCCGCCGGCACGCCGTCCATGGCGGCAACGCTCCCAGCTTCGATCACGATCGCGGGCGAGGGATCGTGCGGGCTCTTGAACGCGGAAAACCCATTCTCCGCGTCCTCGACGGCGAACCGGTCGAGCCGCAACGGCCGCTCGTCCCAATCCGCGAAGCGCTGCCAGCGGTTGAGGTTGGGGTGGGACCGATCCTGCATGAAAATCTCCGCCGTTCGCGCGTCGCGGCTGGCAATTTGGGCTGCGGGCGTGGCGGGCGTCAAGGGCGGGGGTGGCGGATGTCATCCAGACCAAACGTCATCATGCCGGCCGCTCCTCGAGCCATGCGGCCGAATTCGGCGAGTGGCAATGTTGGAGCGTGAGCCAGACTGCCATTGCAGATCATCAACACCGAACTCTGCGTCGAAGGCCAACCGCGAGGCCGAACGGCTGCCACCAACGAGGACAACTTGAAGGACGCAGGCGCGCGCACGCACCCGCGACATGGGCTGCAACCAACGTCATGCGGGTCGCCAGAAAAATGCAGGGTCGAAGTTCGCTCTTTCACATCGACCAGCGAAGCCTCGATCAGGCAGCGGGCAGGTTCTTGAATTCGACGATGGTGCTCCCCGGGTCGTAGGAGAGTCGCACCGTCGACACGATGGCCGGATTGGAAAGCATGCTCGCCGCGAACACTGGCACGGTCGTGCCGCCGGGATGCCGGGCTGACGGAGCCAAGAAGCCGCCGAGCCCCATGGCGCGCGCCTCCTTCCCCAAGCCGTTGCAGAATCTGTAGTCCTCGCTCACCAGCTCTGGCCAATCGGCAAGATTTGGCCGCAGATCGACGACCTCTCCGTTGAACGTGCAGCACACGACGCAATAGTGAACCGGACGGAGCGCCGACGCATCTCCAGCCGCTTTCCTTCCGTAATGGTGGCTGCTCTCCCTCTCGGCGGTTTCGCG
>JANPDA010000206.1:0-4230 GCA_031431235.1 Hyphomicrobiaceae bacterium | reverse complement strand
CCTGGGCCTGGGGTTTGTTCATCCCCGCGGCGAGCGCGCGCAGTGGCGCGCCCGAGAGATGGCCATTTTGGTCCTGTATCAGATGCCGCACCCCGATCAGCTGGTCGCGCCGGCGCGACCGCTCCCCGATCAGCGCACGGATATCGCCGAGCGCCGTCTGATCGAGCTGGCGGCCTTTGGTGAAGGGCCGGGCCTTGCGCCGTTTCCTATCCTGCACGTCAGCCATTGGCTCGATCCCTGTCGACAGTTCGGTTGTGCGTTGAAGCTTCGGTGGGCCGCGCGCGCCGCACCATCGCCAAGCCTAGGCGAGCCGAGCGGGGGTCGCCATAGCCTCGAGCGACCCCGTTTGTCGCAGCCGTAGCGCGCTGTCCGTCAGAAGATCACGACGCCGCGGATCGATTCGCCCTTGTGCAGCAGATCGAAGCCCTTGTTGATGTCGTCGAGCGGCATGGTGTGGGTGATCATCGGGTCGATCTGGATCTTGCCCTCCATGTACCAGTCGACGATCTTGGGCACCTGGGTCCGGCTCTTGGCGCCCCCGAACGCGGTGCCCTTCCAGACCCGGCCCGTCACCAGCTGGAATGGGCGCGTCGCGATCTCCTTGCCAGCTCCGGCGACCCCGATGATGACCGAGACGCCCCAGCCCTTGTGGCAGCACTCGAGCGCCTGGCGCATCACATTGACATTGCCGATGCACTCGAACGAGTAGTCCGCTCCCCCCTTCGTCAAATTGACGAGATGAGGCACGAGATCGGCGCCGACCTGCTCGGGATTGACGAAGTGGGTCATGCCGAAGCGCTCGCCCCAGGCCTTCTTGGCGGGATTGGTATCGACGCCGACGATCATGTTGGCGCCGGCCAGCCGCAGGCCCTGCAGCACGTTGAGGCCGATGCCACCCAGGCCGAACACGACGCAGTTCGAGCCGGGCTCGACCTTGGCGGTGTTGATGACCGCGCCGATGCCTGTCGTCACGCCGCAGCCGACATAGCAGACCTTGTCGAAGGGGGCATCCTTGCGGATCTTGGCGAGTGCGATCTCCGGCACCACGGTGAAGTTCGAGAAGGTCGAGGTGCCCATGTAGTGCAGGATCGGCTCCTTGCCGCGGGCGAAGCGGCTGGTGCCGTCCGGCATCATGCCGCGCCCTTGCGTCAGGCGGATCGACTGGCAGAGATTGGTCTTGGGATTGAGGCAGTAGTCGCACTCGCGGCATTCGGGCACATAGAGCGGGATGACGTGATCGCCCTTCCTGAGGCTGCGCACGTCCTTGCCGACATCGACGACGATGCCCGCGCCCTCATGGCCCAGGATCGCCGGGAACAGGCCCTCGGGATCATCGCCGGAGAGCGTGTAGGCATCGGTGTGGCAGATGCCGGTCGCCTTGATCTCGACCAGCACCTCGCCGGCCTTGGGGCCCTCGAGCTCGACGGCCATCACCTCCAGCGGCTTGCCGGCGCCTACGGCCACGGCTGCACGGGTCTTCATCTCGCTCGTCCTCCCTGATGACGTTGCAGCAGTTTATGCCAACGACCGCCGGGATCGGGCAAGCTCAAACTCGCAAGGCCCGAACTCGCAAGGCAGACGGGCAGGCCGGCCCGGATGGTCGGGTCGGCCCGTTGGTCGCCTACCGGCCAGCATCCGGGCTGCGCTGGAACTTGCGCTTCACGCGGGGCGCTGCCTCGAGCCGCTTGGCAGCCGGCGCGAGCTTGCCCCAGAGCAGCACCTCCGCACGGGGGCCGCGCTTGCGCTCCGCCACATAAACCAGCTCGACGCGGCTGATCGCTCTGCGGTCACCCCGGAGGTCGTAGGCCTGGGTCCGCTCGCCTTCGGGAATGAGCGTGCGGACGTTGATCGTGTCGGACTGTCCGTTGCCGTAGATCACCCGGGCCTGCAGCACCTGGATGTCGCGATTGAGCACGGAGAGGCCGAGTGCCGTGAACGGACCCTCGGTGATCCCGACCTCGATCACGTCGCGATCGAGACCCATGTCGACGCTGCGTTCACCGAGCAGGTCCCAGCCCTTGCCGAAATCGGCCGACCGGGGGATCACGATGCCGTCGGGCTCGGGCTCCACCTCGATGACGCCGGGTTTGCCCCAGACCGCCACCTCGGCCCGCGGGCCGCGCCGACGGTCTGAGGAATAGATGAGCTCGATCCGCCGGATGCCGCGCGCATTGCCGGTGAGATCGATTGGGCGCGAGCGCTCGCCATCGCCGATCAGCGCCCTGACGCGCAACTCCTCCGAGCGGCCGTTGCCATAGATGACGCGCAGCGAGAGGATCTCGACCTCGCGTCCGCTGACGGTCAACCCGATGGCGCTGAAGGGTCCCTCGCCCCGGCCGACCTCGATCACATCGCGGTCGAGACCCATGTCGACGCTGCGGCTGCCGAGCAGCTGCCAGCCGCGCCCGAAATCGGGAGCAGGTGGCGGCGGTGGCGGGGCCACCTCGGCGATCCTGCCGAACACGAACACCTCCGGCGGCGGACCACGGCGCCGATCGGACGCATAGACGAGCTCGATGCGGCGGATGCCTCTGACATTGCCGGCCAGATCGAGCGGGCGTGTGCGCTCGCCGTCGCCGATCAGCGTTCGAATGCGCAGCTCCTCCGATCGGCCGTTGCCGTAGACGACACGGAGGGAAAGAATCTCTACCTCGCGCCCCCGCACCGCAAGACCGATGGCACTATAGGGCCCATCGCCGCGTCTGACCTCGATCGCGTCGCGGTCGAGACCCATGTCGACGCTGCGGCTGCCGAGCAATTCCCAGCCACGACCGAAGTCCGGCGCAGGTGCCGGCGGCCTGGGTGGCGCTTTGCGTCCAAACACCGCGACCTCGGCGCGGGGACCGCGGCGCCGGTCGGAGGAATAGACGAGCTCGATGCGTCGGATGAAGCGGCGATAGCCGGTGAGGTCGAGCGGCCGCGAGCGCTGGCCATCGCGCAGCAGCGCGCGGACCTCGAGGGCTTCCGTCTCGCCATTGCCGTAGACCACGCGCAGCGAGCGCAGATCGATGTCGCGCCCGCTCACCGAAAGACCGATAGCTGCGAATGGTCCGTCGCCATGGTCGAGCTCGATCACGTCGCGATCGAGCCCCATGTCGACGCTGCTGGTGCCGAGCAGCGCCCAGCCCGGTCCGAAATCGGGTGGCAGGCGGCGGCCCTCGTCCTGGATGCGGCCATAGATCTCGACCGAGGGCTGCGTGCTGGGGAACAGCACCAGCCGGCGCTGCACGAGGTCGATGCGATCGATGCCGCGCCCGAACGGGGGCAGCTCGATCTCGCGCTCGCCGAAGGAAGCCGATGCCAGCCGCTCGGCGGGAACCTCATAGGTCGAGCCGTCCTCGTAGACGATCGTCATGCGGAGCACGCGAATGCCCTGGTGCGAGACGACGAAGCGCAGGCCGTCGACCTTGGGCGAGCCCAAGAGATCGATGCTGTCGCGGTCGATGCCGAGGCCGACCCGCGTCACGCCGAGCGAGACCCAGCTCTCGTCCTCAGCCGCTGCCGGCAAGGCCGAGGCCAGCATCGCCAGCCACAAGGCGAGCCAAAGCCCGATCCGACTGCTGCGTCTCATCATTGGCCAAACTCCTTTTCGACCGCCGGCGCGAACGTCCTGCCGACATCCAAATCCGCAATTTGGTCATTACGATGAACATGGGTGGCGGGGCGACGTCAATTTGTGGCATGCGCGGGGTCAGGCGCCGATCCCGGCCTTGCGCGGGTGCATGGCGGCGTGGCATCGCTCGCAAGTCCTCGTCCCCGAGCAAGCCAGGAGCTTCCATTGGCACCCTCGTCAGAGTCCACACGAGCCGGCGGCAGTCGCCATCCCGCAGCCCTATTGGCCCTTCCCATCCTCAAACAGCGCTTTGGCGAGCGGCTGCAGACGGGGGTGGCGATCCGGCAGCAGCACGCCCATACGCTGACCTGGCTCGGGAACGAGCCGCCGGAGGCGGTGCTGTTCGCGGAAGACGCCGAGGAAGTGCGCGAGGCGGTTGAAATCGCCGCGGCGCATCGGATGCCGATCGTGAGTTTTGGAGCGGGCACGTCGCTCGAGGGGCAGGTGAATGCTCCCCACGGCGGGCTCTCCCTCGATCTCTCGCGCATGAGCCGTATCGTCGCGGTCAACGACGGCGATCTCGACGCCGTGGTCGAGCCCGGCGTCACGCGTAAGCAGTTGAACGACCATTTGCGCGACCGTGGCCTGTTCTTTCCCCTCGATCCCGGCGCCGAGCA
>JANPDA010000205.1:0-8737 GCA_031431235.1 Hyphomicrobiaceae bacterium | reverse complement strand
AAGCGGTGCTCGATAGCGGGCAATGATCTCCCGCGGCTAGTGTTCCGACTCATTCATTCGATTCCGGCGAAGCTGGATCGATGAATGGAAAGACGGAGCACGAACAGAGAGTTGGCTAGTGGGCTGGCCATTCATTTGGGGTACCGAATGAATGAGTCCGAGCACTAGGAATATGCAAGGAGATTAGAACACTGCAAAAGCAAGCCGTTTGTCCTCCGTCTCTCCCTCGTGCTCGCAAGATACCTCAGGCCGAGCCTGCAAAACAGTCGTCTCCCATCGAATAGTCTCACTCGCGACCGTCGCGGCTGCCGTCTATGCCGGCTACCGCTTCGCGCAACAATGGGGCGAAACCCCCGACCCCGACCGTCCACCGTTCCGGCGCGAGGCGATCGAGGCTTGAAACGAGGGCAGCGCACGACCCCTCGTCCGGCCGGTCCTGGACCGGCTGACTTGCCGCGCGGCCTCGCTTTTTTCCCTCGCCCCTGGCGGGAGAGGGTGGCCCGAAGGGCCGGGTGAGGGGCTCGATCAGGCGTATGGCCCTTCGAGGCCGTGCTGGCGCATCAGTGTGGCGAAGCGGTTGGTGCTCTCGAGCAGCGTCGCGCCATAGCGGTTGATCAGCTCCTGCCGGCGGGCGGGATCGGTCGTCGCTTCGAGCGCGCCCCAGATGGCGGCAATGGTCTCGGCCGCCTTGCGGGCTCCGGCGAGCGTCTCCCCATGTCCGACCGCCCTTGCCAGATCGCCCGGCAGGACCTTGCCCACGCCGGCGACGGTCCGGGCGCCAGAATTGGTGTAGCCCTCGGGCAGGCTGCCCTTGAGGTTCGTCACCTCGCGGTACTGGATGCAGTCGAAGATCTGGTCGACCGCCTGCCGTGCGCCCTCGACGCGAGACCAATGCTCGGTATCGGCGGCGGCATGCGGCAGCAGCTCCAGCTTGCCCTGGTGGCGCTCGGCGAGTGCCAGATAGGGCAGCATCGGGCCGGACAGCTTGCCGGTCGCCGCATCCTTGAACAGGTCGGCGTCGATCGCGGCATATCGCACTTTTCCGCTCGCTAGCGCTTCATCGAGCGCCGCCGCATCGACCACCTCGCCCCGGTCGTAATTGATGACGATCGCCCCCTCGTTCAGGCGGGACAGCACCGAGCGTCCGACCAGGCCGGCATTGGCGTACGTGCCGGTCGCGGCATCGAGCGCGCCGAGCCCGGTGTGGGGGCTGATCACATCGGCGCCGCTGGCCGCATCCTCGGCGGTGGCGGCGAACTCATAGCCTTCCGACTCGATCCAGTTCTTGTGTTTTGGCCGGGCGTGGATCGCGACCTTCATGCCGAAGGCGGTCGCGATGCGTGCGAGCTCCCGGCCGATGTTGCCATAGCCGATCACGGCGAGCTTCTTGCCTTCGAGCTTCTCGGTCGGGAACTCGCGCAGGTTCTTGCCGGTGTCGAAATCGCCGGCGCAGACGCGGGCATGCAGCTCGTCGACGGGCAGATCCGGCGCGACCTTCAGCAAGGCCTTCATCGCCATCTGCGCGGTCGCGCGACTGTTGAAGCTCGGCGTGTTCATGAGCGCAGCCTCGCCGCCCTCGCCATTGCCGCCGCCCCACGAGGCCGAGCCCATGTTGCCGGTGCCGGCGCCGATCCGCACGCCACCCAGCCTGAATACCGAGGCTTTGGGCAGGAAGGTCGCCGCACAGATGACCGCGTCGAACTGCCCCTTGTCGGTCTGGGGCAGGATCTCGGCCTCGGTCGAGAGATCGGGCTGGTAGAAGAAATGGATCCTGCCGGGCGCGAGCGGTTTGCCGTCCGCGATCGGTCCCGCGTGGAACACGCCGCCCTTCGCCTCGATGGTGCTCTCGACGGCGGAATGGTCGCACTGGCGAGCCCGATCGTGCTTCAGCCCGATCAGGTCGGCGATCAGCACCTTGTAGGCCCGCTTCGGGTCGTCCTTGCGCGGGCGTGCCGAGCCTTCTGCGGCAGCATCGAAGGTCACACCGGCCTTCGCCAGCTCCTCCTCCAACACGACGATCTTGCCGCGGTGATAGGCAAAGGCCAGATTGTCGAGCAGCGCCGTGATGTCCGCGACCGGGCGGATGCCGCCGATCCAGGCGCGATAGTCGCCGGGCGTGCCGGGAAAGGCATTGACGTAGCGTGCCACGTCGAGCCCGCGCTCGTGCTCGCCATTGGGCCGGGTGACACCGTCGGGGCCGAGCACCTGCTTCGATCGGGCGATGATCCTGGCGTGCAGGGCGGGGTCGGTGATGCCGGGATCGGCGACCCTCAGCAGGGTGACCGCCGCGCCGCGATGCTCGGCATCGGCGACGCCGAGCTCGAGCAGCGATTGCGCGGCGACCCAATCGTTGACGGCCTGCCGGTTGGCGACCGAGCGGCGGTTGAGCTCGGCGACCGGGCCGATCCGTCTTTCGGCGCGCAGCAGCCCGAAGGTCGTCTCGGCGAATGCGAGCGTCGAATAGGTATTGATCACGCCGCCCAGCATCTTGTCCTGTGCCGGGTCGTAGAACGGTCCGACATTGACGGTCCGCTCGCCGGTCAACGGGCGCTTGGGATCGATCGGGGCCGCAATTTTCAGCTGGCGCGGAATGGCCCAGGACGGCTCCTTCTGGTTGCGCTCGACGAGCGCGAGGGCGTCGGGCGTGAACGAGACGACGAAATAGCCCGAGATGCCCCCGATCGCCTTCTGGAACGGCATGAACAGGCAGCATTTCGTCATTGCGTCGCGAACGGTCTCCGGGCTCCACGGCATGGCGCCGAGCATGGAGGTGGCGTCGAGGACGGCATGGTGCTCGGCCGGGTTGCGGTCGATCCAGGCGATCAAATTGGCGATCTCGGTCTGCGAGTACGTAGTCGCGCCCGTCGTCTCGTGGCCGACGCCGATGAAGAGCCTCACCCCCATCCGCTCGAGCGCGTCGGCCGAGGGAATGCCGCCCTCGGCACCGGCGAAATGGATGCGGCTCTCGTCGCCGTTCCTCGCATAGCGCTGCATCTCGACGATCTGGGCGCCCCAGGACTGGCGGAAGAAGCCACCAGCCTTGGCGGCCTCGGACTCGGGCGCCGGCGTATCGACGTAGACGTGCTGGGATTTGTCGTTTGCCGTGATCAGGTGCAGCGCGCATACGGTGAAGCCGGAGTGGCCGCCGCCGAGCCCGACCGCCATCTTGTTCTGCTTGGGAAACTCGAAATAGCGATGGATCTCCCGCATCATGTCGATCAGGAACTTGTCGGCCGGGTAGCCGCGATGCATCGAGCGGCCGACCTCGGCAACGGTATAGGGACCAAGGTCCCGGCCTTTGTCATCGAGCTTGCGGTAGTTCTTCTCCAGCCAGTGCTCGAACTCGAAGCGCAGCAGCCGGCTATCCACCTCGTCGAGAGCCCCGTCCGTGATCGGACCGACCCCGAAGAACTGATTGGCGGTTCGCCTGGGCGGCCCTGAGCGTGTCGCCTCGAGCGAGTTGGCGCGCTGCTGCTTCAAGCCCTCGATGCTGATCACTCTCAAGTCTCCCCAAGCAGGGCTGTGCAGCCCAGTCATGTGCCGCATCTCCGCCGGGTGTTCACGGCACAGTGAGCATGGGTTGCGTAGGCAGCCGGGGCGGTGGCGTCAACCAACGGGGGCGACATTGCATGACGCAAATCGAATGGCCAAACCCCTTGCATGGCTCTTGCAAGATCACCGGGTCGAGCAACCTGGGTCCGGAGCACCCGTATGTCACATGCCCTATCCGTGGCGCTTTCGGGCAACCGCGATGTCGATGCACTACTCTGGGGAACGGCCTACACGGCACGCAGCTTCAGCTACAGCTTTCCGAGCCGGCCTTCCTACTACTACTCGAGCGAGGCTGCATTCCTCGATGGCTCCGAGGCCTATTTCGTCCTCGACGAGCCGCGGCACGGGTTCCAGGAGCTCAATGCCCGCCAGATCGTCGCTGTCGAGCACGCACTGGCCGAGATTGCCGGCATCACAGCGCTCGAGTTCCGGCAGGTCGTCGAGACCGATACGACGATCGCCGATTTCCGCTTTGCCGAAAGCCGCGCGGTTGCAACTGCACACGGGACGTTTCCGGAGAACGAGAGCTATTCGGGCGACACTTGGTTCAACCGGAGCGACTACAACCGTCCAGCCATCGGCAGCCTCGCCAACATGCAAATCCTGCATGAGATCGGCCATGGGCTCGGTCTGAAACACGCCCATGAGCGGGAGGGATTCTCGGGCGAAGGCGTCAGCCTTGCTCCAGCGCATGACAGCCTCGAGCTCACGGTCATGACCTATCGCTCCTACGAGCGTGGCCCGCTCGGCAGCTACACGGTCGAGGCGGGCAGCTTCCCGGCCACCTACATGATGCTCGACATCCAGGCCCTGCAGCATCTCTACGGAGCCAACTACACCACGCGCTCACGCGATACCGTCTACTCGTGGTCGGAGAAATCGGGCGAGCTGGCGATCGACGGCGTCAAGCAAGGCCGGCCGGTCGAAGGCAAGGTCTTCATGACGGTGTGGGATGGCGGCGGCGAGGATACCTACGACCTCTCGCGCTACGGCAAGGGCGTCACCATCGATCTGGCGCCCGGCGGCTGGTCGGTTTTGGCCAGGAGCCAGCTCGCCGACCTCGGTCACGATCAGCTCGCACGCGGGAGCGTGGCGAACGCACTTCTGTTCGAGGGCGACGAGCGTGCGCTGATCGAGAATGCGATCGGGGGCCGCGGCAACGACTGGTTGAAGGGCAATCAGGCCCACAATGTGCTCGAAGGCGGGCGCGGCAACGACCGTCTCCTGGGGCGCGGCGGCGACGACGAGCTGTTGGGCGGTCAGGGCGATGACCGCCTCGTTGGCGGTCGGGGTGCCGATGTGCTCGAAGGCGGCGCCGGCAGCGACCGTTTCGTCATCGGAGCTGTCAGCGGCATCGACCGCATCGTCGATTTCACTGCGGGTCTCGACGTCCTCGATCTGAGAGCCTTCGACCTCGGATCGCTTGCTGGACTGCAATCGATCATCACCGCCAGCCCCGATGGCGTCCGGCTCTTGCTCGATGCTGACACCGGTGTGCTGATCGAGCATGTGACGCTCGTCGGCTTTGCCGCGATCGACGTGGTGATTTGAGGCAGCCGTCTCAAGAGCGCTCGACAGGCGCGGGAAACACCAGAATCTGCGAGCGATCGACGGTGACTCCGACCTCGTCGCCGCGGCGAAAGCAGTGGCCGTCGCCGATGCGAGCGCGCAGGACGACATCGACGCCCTCGACGGCAAGATCGACGACGCCGGCATCGCCCAGGAATTTCACATCGATCACCCGGCCCGCGCGGCCCTGGCCGGAGGGGCCGAGCCCGACGCTGCGCTGACGCACGCACAGCACGACGGCTTCGCCCTCGGCCCGGCCGGGTGCTTCGACCTCGCCGAACGCCGTCATGGCCCGGCCGCCTTCGACCCTCGCGCGGATCTCGTTGATCTGGGAGAACAGGCGCGCCACGAACAGGCTGGCGGGAGCACGGTAGAGCTGCTCGGCCTTGCCCTCCTGCACCACGCGCCCGGCACTCAGCACGACGACGCGGTCGGCTAGACGCATCGCCTCCTCGGGATCGTGGGTGACGATGAGCGCCGTTGCCCGCGTCTCGCGCAGGATGCCGAGCGTCTCCTCCTGCATCGCCGCCCTGAGTTGCACATCGAGACCGGAGAAAGGCTCATCCATCAGGAGGACACCCGGTCGCGGTGCGATCGCCCGGACCAGCGCCACGCGCTGCTGCTCGCCGCCCGAGAGTATGTGGGGGAACTCGTCGGCGACACGCGCGAGGCCGACTCGCTCCAGCAGACCGAGTGCCACGCGCTTGGCCTCGGAGCGGGGCAGCGAGGTCAGCCCGAAGGCAACGTTTTTCAGGATCGAGAGGTGCGGGAAGAGGGCAAAATCCTGGAACACCAGCCCGACATTGCGCCGCTCGGGCGGCACGAATCGCTCGGGGCCCGCGACCACGCGGCCATCGATCAGCACCCGCCCGGCCGACGGTTTCTCGATGCCGGCAGCGATCCTGAGCAACGTGGTCTTGCCGCAGCCCGAAGGCCCGAGCAGACAGACGACCTCGGAAGGGGCGATCGCGAGCGTCACGCCCGCCAGCGCCTGCACATCGCGATAGCGCCGCTCCACGGCTTCGAAGCCGAGGCTTGCCGGAATGGTCGAGGCAGCCTTGCCGCGCGCAATGGCGGCGTCAGAGGCGCCTGCGGCTTTGGTTGCGTCCTGCGGCACGGCTGTCCCTGACTGATCGCATTCGCTGAACGAGTGCGCCATCAGGTAGCCGTGCGATGCGCCAACGGCAAGGGGAAGCTCGGCCCCCCCCCCGATGCCCGCTCAGCCGACGCCGTCGAGATTGACCTCCGGTCGGATGCCTTCGTCGATCTCGGGCTCGGGCGCCTCGCGGCTCGGCTTTGCCTCGATCATCCTGCGGCCGGCATTGACGATGCCGCTGCCGAGCACCATCAGCGACAGCGAGGCGATCGCAACGAGAGCGATGAAGCCGAGCTCGACCAGCTCCAGCACGAGCGGCGGCGGCAAGGCACCTTCCTGGTCGGCGAACCAGGCGGCGACGAGGGCGATGCCAGCCAGCAGCAGCAGCAGGCCCCAGATCCAGACCCAGCGACCACGGCCGCACAAGCCGGAGGCCTCCTGCGATCCCGCTGTGCCCGAAGGCACGCTCTCCTCGATGGCGGGCTTGGCGGCTTTGGCCGCCTGCTCGATCCGGTCCCAGGTCGCCGCATCGACGACGCCGTCGCCGGGCAGCCCGTGATCCAGCTTGAAGCGCACCACCGCCATGTGGGTCGCCCGGCTGAAGTCCTCGTCCATGCGAAAGCCGCCGTAGCCGGCCCGGGCCAGCAGCTGCTTCAGCTTCACGACATCGGCATTGAGATCGCCATATTCGAGCACGGGACGACCGCCGAGCGATTCGAGGCCCGGACCCGGCAGGCTCTCGAGTCCGGCTGGGGCCCAGATCTGCTTGGCCTTGGCGAAACGGGCCTTGCGGTCTGCAAGGCCGTTATGCCCGCCATTGATGCGCTTGGTAATGCGCTCGATGTTGCCTTCATCGGCAATGTCGTTGAGCTTGCGGCTGCTCCAGAAGTCGGCGGCGGTCATCAGCGCGCCGAGCGGCTGGCCGGCGAGGTCGGGGTTGTTCTCGAAATCGACTCCGGTGCGCTTGCTGGCTTCTCGATAGGCCCCGCGGCCGGTGATCTGCAGGAAGCCGCGACCCCGGTAACGATAGCCGTCGCCGGGCTGGGTGTTGCCGAGGTCGCGGGCCTTCTTGGGGTTGCCGAGGCCATAGACCCGCTCGGCGAACGCCTCCGGATGGCCTTCCAGTTGTTGGGCTTCGCTGAGTGTGAGCCTAGCCGAGTGCTTACCCGGTCCGAACACCTCGACCATGCGCGCGGCCCGGTATTTGAGGCTTTCCTCGCTGATGGTGAAGCCGCCGCACTCGTGGCCGACTTGGGCCATGAAGTGGCAGAAGCGCCGGCTGTTCTTGTTGATCCCGAATTTCGACAGCACCTCGTCACCCTGCTCGCCGAGGATTTTCAGATATTCGGGCTTGGCGGTCGGAGCATACGACTTCAAAGTCGCGACGCTCAGCATGACGGCGTGCTTCGGTCCGGCCGGCGGCGGCGGCGTTGCGGGCGTGACCGTCGCCGTTTGGGGTGGGGGCGCGGGCGAGGGTGTGGCGGGTTTCACGGGGGTCGCCGGCGGCTGCGGCTGGTAGGGCGAGGCAACGGCCGAGTTGGGGTCGGGCTTGACCGGCTCGGCGGGCCTGGCGCCACCGGGAACCGGGATCGGCGTCGGGGGCATGTAGGGCGAGACGACGGCTGGGCCGGCGGCCGCTGTTTTGGCGGCAGCGGCGGCAACCGCGGCGGCCGCAAGGGTTGCAGCCGTCGAGATGGCAGCCGTCGAATAGGGCGACGCGACGGCCGAGTCGGCGGGACCTGCCGCAACGGCTGCCGCGGGTGTCGCAGAGATCGTTGCTGGTGGCGCCAGGGGTGAGACGACAGCAGGGCCGCTGCCGCCGGGCACGGATGGTTTTGGCGGGGCTACGGCGGGCGGTTGCGGCTGGGCGACCGTAGTGCCGCCGCCGAGCACGCCCCAGCCGAGCTTGGCGTCGAGTGCCGGCGAATAGATGCCATCCGAAGGCAGATTGCTCGATTTCTGCAGGTCGGCGAATTTCTTCTTGGTAAAGGGTCCCAGATAGCCGGTATCCTTGAGGCCGAGCTTCAGCTGAAGGCGCTTCACCTCCTCGCCTTCCGAGCCATTGCGCAATCGACCCAGGCGCCGCTGCACCTCGGGGTCGTTGGCGCTCTTGCCGGCCTTCACCAACGCACCCGCGATCGCGACGTCGGCACCCGTGAACAGCAGATAGTCGACCCGGTCGTTCGGCTTCAGCGTACGCAAGTGCTGTTGGAAATCCCGCCATAGGCCGGGCCCGTCCTTCGTGCCCTTGATGGTCTGGCAGCCGAGCGATGAGAACTGGTCGTCCCTGTAGGCACAATGGATGTTGTCGGTCGGCGTGCAATTGTCCCAGTCGTCGGCGAGGTCGAACACATGGTCGCGGATCGAGCGCAGCACCGTCGCCGCGCCGTCCTCCAGCTTGTCGTTGCTGAGGCGCAGCGCCGGAAACACCGGACGCTGGTAGCTGTGCGTGCCCTGGTCCGGCTACATGCTGAAGGGCACCAAGCACAACATGCTGCCGACCGGCTGCTACATCTACCG
>JANPDA010000204.1:0-2012 GCA_031431235.1 Hyphomicrobiaceae bacterium | reverse complement strand
CGGCACGACAGCGGCGATCCGGGATCCTGGCCACGGGCGCGGCATCTGTAGCTGAGATCCCGGATCAAAGCCTTCGGCTTTGTCCGGGATGACGGGTGGATGGGTGTGCGCGAGACGTTTCCTCGAACACGCATTCCGGCGCAGCCGGTTGGGAAGCTATTGCGCGACGAGCTCGACGCGCCGATTCTCGGCACGTCCTTCCTCGGTATCGTTCGACGTCAACGGCCTCGTCATGCCGGCACCCTCGGAGGTCAGGCGGGCGGCATCGATGCCGTAGCCGGTGACGAGCGCTGCGACGACGCTGGCGGCGCGGCGTTGCGACAGGCTCAGATTATAGTCGGCGGCGCCTTTGTTATCGGTGTGGCCGACGATGCGCAGATGGAGATCTGCCTTGTCGACGAGCAATTCGGCAATCTCGTCGAGCGTAGGCTTCGAATCCGGGCGCACCGTGTCCTTGTCGAAATCGAACTGGATTCCATAGAGATTGACGCTGTTTCCCTTTTCGATGGTCGCCTGCATCTCCACGGCCTTGACGACCTGGATCTTGTCGCCTTCCATCGCCTTGGTTTCGACCACCCGGACGAAGGCAACACGGTTTTGCTGGTCCTCACCGGTGATGATGCTGGCATAGACCGTACCTTCGGGCCGATCGAGTTTGGCCAGCAGGTAACGCGCGTGGTCCGCATAGGCCGTCGAGATGCCATTCCCGGGGTCCAGTTGCTCACCCAGCAAATAGAGATCGCGCATCGAGCCGGTCAGACAAGCCTTGTCGGCACAAGAGAACACAATGGTAAAGTTCTCGCCCTCGAGCGCGGCCTCGAAATTACGGATGACCTCGAGCGCGGAGCGGTCCTCGGGAAGCTGATAGCGGATTTCCGTGACACTGCCCTGCGCCTTCAGCCACTCGCTGCCGGAGCGGTCATCGGTCGCGTTCTTCTCCAGCAGCGTGCCGTAGTCGTGCGGCGCCTGCAGCAGCGTGGCCTCGTCGAACTTCGCGTACTTGAAGTAGACGATCGTCGAGCCGTCGTAGCGCCCGACCAAGGGATGGTCCTTGCTGCCCTCGATGTCCTCGGCGAGACTGCCCGATGCCGCTGCCATCGACATGGTCAGAGCGGCCAGCACGGTTGTCATCCACCTCACGACAGCCTTCATGGTTTGTTTCCTTGCTCGTGCACTTGATCCGAGGCGGTGATGGGACCGATCGAACCCGATCTAAACCGGTGGGAGACTTGTTTCCAATCATGGCTCGCCATCAGCAGCATCACCAAACTGGGCATGATTCCTCGACGTTTCAATCCTCAATCCATGCTCAGCGACCCGCCATTCCAGACCCACCCACGCTTTCCGCCACACTGACCGGTAATGTTCTTCAGAAACACCCAATCCGGCTCGCCCTGCTTCTTCTTCACGAAGGCTCCGGTGTCGTTGACGTCCATGGTGCAGGCGCTGGAGCTGTTGCCGTCGTTGGTGGGGTAGACGTCGGTCGCTTCCTTCGCGGTGGCCAGCCCGCCGCCGGCTCCGGCGTCATTGTTGCCCGACGGCGCTTGGCCGGCGTTGTCGTTGCCGGCCGCGACGCCCTCATCCGCCGGCAAAGGCTGCCCGGCGGCGTCGCCTTCGTCATCCTGGGACTGCCCGCCCTCGCCTGTGCGCACGCCGCTCCAGGAGTAGCGCTTCGAGCTGTTGGCCACGGAGAACGGTCCCCCGATCCCATCCTCGGAGGCGGTCATCCGGCCCTTGCCGCGGACGCCTAGATTGGGCTGCTCGAAGGTGTAGTCCAGCTTGCTCTCACCGGTGATGCGGCCCGCGAGGGTGCCGCTGTTCTTGGGGCGTCCGGGCGTGAAGAACGTGCCGGAGACCCGGGTGCCCTTGACCTCGAGCGTCAGCATGAAGCGCGTGCCGCCGGCGTTGCGCATGTCCCAGGTGCCGCCGAAGCCGTTGGTCGCTCCAGCACCCGCCACGTCGCCGTTGTCCGCGGGGGGCGGCTGCCCGGCCCCGTCGTCGCCCACGAGATC
>JANPDA010000203.1:0-12740 GCA_031431235.1 Hyphomicrobiaceae bacterium | reverse complement strand
GGCCAGTCCTTCAGGAACCCCTCGATCGCGGCCCTGTCGGTGCTCGCCGCGACCGCGCCCCATTCGGCGGTCTCGCGCTGGCGCTCCTCCTCGGCGGCGCGCGCAGCCTCGACCTGGCGCTCCAGCTCGGCGTGCCGCGCTCGTGCCGGCGCCGCATTCGCGCCCTTGGGGAACTCGTCGGCATAGGCCTTCAGCGCCTCGATCCCAGGCGCCGCGCCCATCGCCGCCCAGGCGAGCGCTTCGAGCTTGGTCGAAGCATACTTCTCCGTCACGCCGCCCGGAAAGCGTGCGAGGTGGTCGCGCAGCTCGGGAATATCGTTGCGGCCCTCGACGAACTGCCAATTGGCCAGCTCCTCGGCCTTGCGGATCTCCTCGGGCGATAGACCCGAGGCGACCTGCGCCTGCGCTCGCTGCTCGGTCTCCACCGCCCGCCGTGCCGCCGCC
Source organism: Hyphomicrobiaceae bacterium (assembly GCA_031431235.1). Lineage (GTDB taxonomy): Bacteria > Pseudomonadota > Alphaproteobacteria > Rhizobiales > Hyphomicrobiaceae > JANNSW01. Next base: position 12,296 of record JANPDA010000203.1, on the reverse strand, counting down.
GCCTCCTGCTCGCGCCGCGCCGTCTCGGCGGCCGTGCGCTCGGCCTCCGTGCGGGCGGCCTTCTCGCCTTCCGCCGCCGCCAACTGCTCCTTCAGCGCCGCGATCAGACCCTGGCAGTCGGCCTTGAAGCGCTCGGGGCGCAGGCCCAGGGCGTTGCGGCGGGCGAGCGGCCGGATCGGCTCGGGCAGGCCGTCGGCGCGCGGCATGGCGGCGCCCCCGACGAGCACCGGAATGACCCGCTTGCCCTGCTCGAGCGCGGCCCGCAGCTCGATCGCGACGAAGTCGTCGGGATCGCTCTGGCGCGCCGCCAGCAATTCGCCCCAGCGCGGCCCGATGACGGCGAGCACCACGTCGGACAACGCCACCTGCCGGCGCAGCACCTCGACGAAGTCGTCGCCCGGCTTGATGTGGCCTTCCACGTCCATGAACAGATCGCCGGCGGAGAACTCGTCCTCCAGCCGTTGATACAGCGCCTGGGTAAAACCGGGATCGTCGCCGCGCCGGTAGTTGATGAAGATCTTGCCGGCCATGACCCAGCTCCCCGCGCGACGTCAGATCTGGGACTATAGTCCGGGCGCGCCTCACACCACCAGCATGATCTTGCCGATGTGCTGGCCGCCTTCCATGCGCCGGTGGGCGGCGGCGGCCTCGCGGAGGGGAAAGGTCTGATCCAGGACTGGCTTGCAGCGGCCTGCCGCAAGGAGCGGCCACACCTTCTGCTCGAGGGAACGCGCGAGGCCGGCCTTGAACTCATTGGTGCGGATGCGCAGGGTCGAGCCGGTGAAGGTGAGCCGCTTCAGCATGATCGGCATGACGTCGAGCTCGACCTTCGAGGGTTTCTGGAAGCCGATCTGCACGATGCAGCCATCCGATGCCGCCGCCTCGATATTACGCCTGATGTAGTCGCCCCCGACCATGTCGAGGATGACGTCGCAGCCCTTGCCGGCAGTCGCTGCCTTAGATACGGCAACGAAGTCCTCGGCCGAATAGTCGACGGCCCGATCGGCGCCGAGCGCGAGGCAGGCCTCGCACTTCGCCTTCGAGCCGGCCGTCGCGATCACATGCGCGCCGAACGCCTTGCCGAGCTGGATGGCGCAAGTGCCGATGCCACTCGACCCGCCATGCACCAGCAGCCAGTCGCCCGGCTTCAAGCCGCCGCGCTGGAACACATTGTGCCAGACCGTGAAATAGGTTTCCGGGATCGCCGCCGCCTCGACCATCGAGAGGCCGGCCGGTACCGGCAGAGCAGCGCCCTCCTCGACCAGGCAGTACTCGGCATAGCCACCGCCATTCAGCAGCGCCGTCACCTCGTCGCCGGCCTTCCAGCGCTTCACTCCCTCGCCCAGCGCCACCACCTCGCCCGCTGCCTCCAGCCCCGGCAACTCCGAATGACCCTTGGGCGGGGGATAGCTGCCCGAGCGCTGCAGCACGTCGGGCCGGTTGACGCCGGCGGCCGCGACCTTCATCAGCAGCTGGCCGGGGCCAGGGCGCGGCACGGCAACACTCCGCGCGACCAGCACCTCGGGGCCGCCCGGCCTGTCGATCGCGATTCCGGTCATAGTCGCTGGCAATGTCGTCATCGCACCATTTCTCCTACGTGTCCGCGGACTTGCCCGAGGCGGAAGTTGGCCCCATGATTGCGCCAGACACTAGCTGCGGGAGTGGCGAAGGTCGAAGAGGAAATCAGTGGTGGGGTGGCGTCCATGGATCTCGATGAGCTGTTCCGGGTCGAGCAGTCCAAGCTCGTGTCGCTGGGCGAGGATCTGAGCGCACTCTCGGTCGAGCTGCTGGAGGAGCGACGCCAGCTCGTGGCAGCCGAGTTGGCGCGCATCGATGCCGAGGTGAAGACCAAGCGCGCGGCGCGGGAGGCGGCGGAATCGGTGTTCAAACTGTAGGCGCCGCACGACCATAACCATTGCTACTCCACGGCATTACCCATCCTTGCTCGACGGGGATGCCCTTCCGCCAGATAGCCGACACATCACCACAGGAGGCTCCCCATGATCACTGCCTATGGCTACTCGCCTTCCGGCAATTGCTGGAAGGTCAAGACCATACTCGAGCTGACGGGAGCGCCCTTTCGCTGGGTCGAGATCGACTCGAGCTCCGGGCAGACCCGCACGCCCGAGTACCTCGCGAAGAACCCCAACGGCCAGGTGCCCATCGCCGAGCTGGCCGATGGACAGGTCATCACCGAATCGAACGCGATGCTGTGCCATTTCGCGGAGGGAACGCGCCTTCTGCCCCCACCGGGCCTCGACCGCACCCGCGTGCTCGAATGGCTGTTCTTCGAGCAGTACAGCCACGAGCCCTATATTGCAGTGGCGCGCAACTGGATCGCCAATCAGAAGGCGAAGGATCGCTACGCCGATCGGCTGCCCGAGATCTGGCAGCGCGGGTACAAAGCGCTCGCCGTGATGGAGCGCCGGCTTTCGGGGCACGATTTCCTGACGGATCACGGCTTCACCATCGCCGACATCGCCCTCTATGCCTACACCCACGTGGCGGACGAAGGTGAGTTCGACCTCGAGCGGTATCCAGCAATCCTCAGCTGGCTCGCCCAGGTGAAGGCCGAGCCGGGGGTCAGGTCGCTCAGGTCGGCTCGATTGGATTGAGCGTGTCGCGCCCATCTGCCGGCCACCACCAAGACTCCTGCTTCCGTTACCGTTCAATCTCAGAAACAAGGGAAGCGACGCCTCAGGTGGCCCCACTTGTTCGAAATGGAAATGAGGCCGGCGCTGCGTCATGCAGGAGGCCCTGACCAGCAAGCGTTGGCCGGACACGAGCATCCGGGCCAATAACTGCTGGCAACGCTGGTGCGAGGGGAGTAAGATGTCAATGAAGGTGACGGATCGCCACGATCGACGTGCCGATCTGGCAGATCAACTCCGGATACGCAGGATGCGTACACGGAGAGTGCACGGATAGTGCACGGATTGCCAGATTGGAAGTCGGCCCGGGAGATATTGCCGTTCGACAGGAGGCAAGCATGGCCCAAACACTCTTCACTGCCAGCAAGGCTGAGATCAAAGACTTTGCCAAACCGGACGACGTTCGTGAGTTCCCCAAAGGCAGGCTCGAGCTCATCACCATTGGCGGGGCCACGATCGGACGCGCCGTGTTCGAGCCGGGCTGGCGCTGGGCAACCTCTGTCCAGCCGCTCGTCAACACCAAGAGCTGCGAGGCTCCACACTTCCAGTATCATGTCTCTGGTGTGCTGCGCATCCTCATGGATGACGGGACCGAGCTCGACTGCAAGCCCGGCGACGTCTCGCTGCTGCCATCCGGCCACGACGCCTGGGTGGTGGGGGACGAGCCAGTCGTTGTCGTCGATTTCCAGGGCATGATCGACTATGCCAGATCGGATCACACGCACACTTGATCGATGCCCCGGATCGGGGCCATCCCTGTCGGCAATCCGATCACGAATGTCGCGCGTCCAGGCGGGTGCGCGCAAGCTATGATCATTGCTTCGACTCGCGTTAGGTCAAGAAACCACGTAGGAGTACAATCCTAATCGACGCGGAGATTGCTGCGATGGCGGAAGATCTGGCGACAGTATTTACGATGTTGCACCAATCGGCCGATCCGAAAGTCGCCGCCGCGATCGAGAAGCTGATCGGCGATCCGGTCGAGCGTCGACTGAATCGCATCAACGTGCTCGATTTTGCCAGAGCCAACGGTCTCGATGAGACCAACACGATCGGCGGTTTCCTGCAGGCGACCCGGCTGCGCCTGTTCGATATGTCGTGGAATGTGCTCTGTCCCGGTTGCGGCGGTGTGCTCGCAGCTGGCACGACGCTCAAGACGGTCGATCGGGACGAGTACAATTGCTCGCTGTGCTCGGCCGGCTACGAGCCGACGCTCGACGAGATGGTGGAGGTCTCGTTCACGGTGAGCCCACGGGTTCGCACGATTGCGGCCCATGATCCCGACCGGCTGCCCTTTGCCGAGTACTTTCGCCAGATCTTCTGGGCCTGCGGCATCGCCCTACCCGAGGAGTTCGAGCATCTGCTCGATGACATGACGCTAGAGCGGCTCGAGCTGCCGGCCAAGGAGCGGGCGATCGTCTCGCTCAATCTCGAGCCGCAATTCCTGATCGTGTTCGATCCGGTCACTCACGCAACCCAGTTTCTCGAGGTCACGGGCGACCCGACGCGCGAGCGCCAAGCCGTCAACGTCGTTCTCGATGAGATGCTGAAGCAGAACGACACCATCACGATCCGGCCGGGCCCGCTCCGCCTCACGATCGAGAATCGCAGCGACCGGAGAACGCTTCCCGGCGTCTGGATCGCCAACGACGCCCTGCATGATCTCCTCGGGCAGCGCAAGAGCTTCCTGACCGCCAAACGGCTGCTCAGCCATCAGACGTTTCGTGAGCTCTACCGGACCGGGTTTCTCGGGCTCGACCAGCGACTGAAGATCACGTCGCTGACCTTCATGTTCACGGACCTCAAGGGCTCGACACAGCTCTACGACCGTGTCGGTGACCTTGCCGCCTTCGAGCTCGTGCTCGCTCACTTCCGCGTGCTCGAGCAGATCGTGGCCGCGAACGCCGGTGCAGTGGTCAAGACCATCGGCGACGCCGTCATGGCGACCTTCTCGACCCCGCAGCATGCCATCTCGGCGGCGCTGGAGATGCGGCGGGCGATGCGACGGTTCAATGCCGAGCATGGCGAGGAGAAGGACGAGCTGCTCTTGAAGATCGGCCTGCACGAGGGGCCCTGCCTGGCAGTGACACTCAACGACCGGCAGGACTATTTCGGGCAGACGGTGAACGTGGCCGCCCGCGTGCATGCTCTGGTGGAGAGCCAGGAAATCATCGCGACCCATACCGTCGTCGAGGACACCGAAGCGCAGCGTATCCTGAACGAGAGCCAGATCGAGCCGATCAGGCGTGAGCACCAGCTGCGGGGCTTGAAAGACAAGACCAGTCTCTACATCCTTCCTTGATTGCATGCTTGGAGCTCGCTATGTTGTTTTCTGAGCAATACATTTGGGCCGAACCGATTGTTATCATTACAATCGTCGTGTTAGTTTGCTCTTGGATCGGCAATACAATCGCTTCCGGAAGAAATTTCCTCGCGGCTCTGATAGCCGCGATTTTGCTCGCGCTCTTCCTGGGCCCGCTCGCTTACTTTCGGCTGGCGACGCTGACCCTCACATTTCCGTTCCGCGACCCAGCGCCGCTCTCCCAGTCGAGTACTCCGCCGTCGAGTGCTCAATCGGCAAGCCCAGTTCGGACCGTGCCGACGGAATAGCCGCACCGCTGCAGCCGTCATGGCCGCTGGCTCGGCAAGTCGGGCTCGCGCAAACGATCACGCGTGCCGCGGCTGCCGCCACTTCGCAATCGCGCCGCGACACCCTATGGTCGGGGCGCCACGCAGCCGCCCGAGGCCTTCGTCATGCGTATCCTCAATCTGCCGATCGATCTGCTGCGCACCTTCGTGGCGGTGGTCGATCTCGGCGGCTACACCAAGGCCGGCATCGCGCTCGGGCGCACTCAGCCCGCGATCAGCCTGCAGATGCGCCGGCTCGAGGAGCTCGTGAATGCGCGACTGATCGGCCTCGAGGGCCGCCGCCTGCGCCTCACCAGCGATGGCGAATTGCTCGACGGCTATGCCCGCGAGATGCTGCGCCTCAACGACGAGGTGGTCGCCCATTTCGACCGGGTGGATGCGGCCGGCGCGCTGCGGGTCGGCCTGCCCATGGACTATGCGGTGGCGCTGCTGCAGGGCATCGTCACGCGCTTCGCCGAGGCCAATCCCGAGATCGTGATCGAGATCCGCTGCGACCTCTCCGCCCGCCTGCTCGGCCAGATGGCGAGCAACGAGATCGATATCGCGATCGCGCTGATCGGCGGGCCGGCGATCGCCTATCTGGCGCGCAGCTGGGTCGAGACGCCGGTCTGGGTGAGCGCGGAGTCGGGCCATGTCCACCAGCTCGATCCGGTGCCGCTGGTCGCCCATCCCGAGGGCTGCGAGTACCGCTCGCGCATGATCGCGGCGCTGCAGGCCGCGCACCGGCGCTGGCGCATCGCCTTCTCGAGCCCCGGCATCTCAGGCCTGCAATCCGCCGTGCAGCGCGGCCTGGGCGTCTCGGCTTTGACGCGGGGCACGCTGCTGCCCGGCATGCGGACGCTGACGCCAGCCGACGGCTTCACACCGCTCGAGCCGATCCGGGCGGGCCTGCTCTACAAGCACCCACGGCTGTCGGGAGGAGGCCTCCGGCTCATCGACCATATCCATTCGAGCCTCGATGAGGCCGGCTTCGGCCGCGATGCCGCGAGCGGCGATAGCAGACAGCGATCGGTGGCGTTCAGCACTCGCTGACGCCCAAACACGAGGAGAAGTGCCGATGTACACGATCTATGGCCGCAAGTCTTCGGGCTCGATGGCGCCGGAGCTGGTGCTGGCCGAGCTGGGCCAACACTACGAGCTCGAGCTGGTGGACAAGGAGACCGCGAGGTCACCCGACTATCTGCGGATGAACCCGCTGGGCGTCGTGCCGACGCTCCGGCTTCCCACCGGCGAGATCATGATGGAATCGGCCGCCATGGTCATTCACCTGACCTCGGCGCACCCGTCCCGCCTCGCCCCCGCCCCGGGCACGCCGGGGCATGCCAAGTATCTGCAGTGGATGGTGTTCCTCTCCGCCAATCTCTACGAGACATTCCTGCGCTTCTTCTACAGCGACCGCTACACCAGCGCGGGCGAGCAGGGAGCTGCCGGCGTCAAGGCGAAGGCCGAGGCGGACCTGCATCGTCAACTCGCCATCGTCGAGAATGCGCTCTCGCCCCATCTACTCGGCACGGACCTCTCCGCCGCCGATCTCTATCTCTGGATGCTGACCACTTGGTGGGACCCGACGCCCGAGGCGATCTATCGGCGCTATCCAAAGATCGGCGCACTTGCGGGAGCAGTGTCCGCCCGGCCCGCCGTTGCCAAGGTCGTGCAGGCGAATGCAGGTTGAGACAGCGCGACTGCAGGCGATTCAATATGGCTCTGGCCAAGACCGTGCATCGCGCATAGCATCGATCATCCCCAACAAGGGGCCTCGTGATTGCAAGTGGGAGGTTCTGAAATGACAGCTCTCAGTCGCCTCAGCAGTCTCGCCAAGGCCGGCAAGCTCAGCCGGCGCGAGTTCATCGTCGGCGCCGTCGCCGCCGGCCTGACCGTCGGCATCGCCGACACCATGTTCACCTCGATTGCCCGCGCCGAGCCCAAGAAGGGTGGCAAGCTCCGCATCGCAACGCCGCACGGATCGACGACCGACAACCATGATCCCGGCACCTACAACGACACCTTCATGCAGACCGTCGGCTGGGGCTCGACCTCGAACAGCCTGACCGTGGTCGACGCCAAGGGCAACATCCTGCCCGATCTCGCGGAGAGCTTCGAATCCTCCGACGGCGCGAAGAAATGGGTGTTCAAGCTGAGGAAGGGGCTGACCTTCCACAACGGCAAGACCGTGACCGCCGACGATGTCATCGCCTCCTTCCGCCACCACACCAGAGAAGGCACGAAGTCCGCGGCGAAATCGCTGCTGGCCGCGGTCGCCGACATGAAGGCGGACGGCAAGGAGACCGTCGTCTTCACGCTGAGCGGTGGCAATGCCGACTTCCCCTACATCACGAGCGACTACCACATCCCGATCCTGCAGGCCAAGGAGGACGGCACAGCCGATATCGACGGCAAGGTCCGCACCGGCGCCTACATCCTCGACAGCATCGATTTCGGCGTGCGCGCCAACATGAAGCGCAACCCCAACTACCATCATTCGGATCGTGCCTGGTTCGACGAGGTGGATTTCACGACCATCGCCGACCACGCGGCCCGCCAGAGCGCGCTCGTGTCTGGAGCGGTCGATCATATCATCCGGCCCGACCTGAAGACGCTCGGTCTGCTACAGCAGAACCCAGACCTCATGGTGAACGAGTTGGTGGGCTATGCCCACTACACGTTCCCGATGCTGGTGGACGTGCCGCCCTTCGACAATCCGGACGTGCGCCTTGCACTCAAATGGGCGATGGACCGCGAGGAGATCGCCAAGAAGATCTTCCTCGGCCACGCCTCGCCCGGCAACGACAACCCGATCTCGCCTGCTGTCAAGTTCAGCATCAATCCGGAGCCGGTCTACCACTTCGACGCGGACAAGGCGAAGTTCCACCTGAAGAAGGCCGGCCTCTCGAGCCTGAAAGTCGAGATGAACCTTTCGGATGCAGCCTTCAACGGCTGCGTCGATACGGGCGTCCTCTACCAGGCGAGCGCTGCCAAATGCGGCATCGAGATCAATGTCGTCAAGGAGGCGGCCGACAGCTATTGGGACGTGGTCTGGTTGAAGAAACCGTTCTCTGCCTCATATTGGAGCGGACGGCCGACCTGCGACTGGATGTTCACGACGGTCTACGCGGCCGGTGCAGCGTGGAACGAGACGAAGTGGGCAAATCCTCGCTTCAACGAATTGCTCGTCGCGGCCCGTGCCGAGACCGACGAGAAGAAACGGGGCGGCATGTATGCCGAGATGCAGCAGCTCTGCCACGACGACTGCGGCGAGATCGTCATCGTCTTCAACAACATCGTCGAAGCCCAGAGCAAGAAGCTGGCCCACGGCGACATCGCGCCAAACTGGGAGCTCGACGGGTTGAGGATCGGTGAGCGCTGGTGGTTCGCCTGATCCGAGGATCGAACCGGGCGAGCGGGCTCGCCTGCCCGCCCGGGATCCTCGGACGTGCGGCCGCGAAAGCGACACAGACCCATCGCTGTTGGACCATATTGGGCTGACATCTGCTGCTAGCTGATGCTGAAGGGTGCAGGCTGCGCTCTTTCATGTCAGCAGCGAAATGACAGCGCTCGTGTTGGCCTCGGAGTGATCCGAGGTCTGTTGTTCTGGGAGGAATACATCCGCATGTCCGATATCAAACGCCTCAAATCGCTCGCCCTCGCCGGCAAGCTCAGCCGCCGCGAATTCATCGTCGGCGCCATCGCCGCCGGCGTGACGGCATCGGCCGCCAGCACCATGTTCACGCAGATCGCCCGCGCCGAGCCCAAGGCCGGCGGCAAGCTGCGCGTCGGCCTCGGTCATGGCGCGACCACCGATTCGCTCGATCCCGCGACCTATCCCGACCAGATGACCGGCACCTGCTGCTGGGGCTCGATGTCGAACTCGCTGACCGAGATCGACGCGAACGGCAACGTCACGCCCGACCTCGCCGAGAGCTTCGAGGGCTCCGACGGCAATAAGAAGTGGACATTCAAGCTCAGGAACGGCGTCACCTTCCACAATGGCAAGTCGCTGACCGCTGACGACGTGGTCGGCTCGTTGCGCCACCACATGGGCGAAGGCTCCAAGTCGGCCGCGAAATCCGTCCTTTCTGGGATCGCCGACATCAAGGCCGATGGCGCGAACGTCGTTATCACACTGAGCGGTGCCAACGGCGACTTCCCGGCGCTGATGAGCGACTACCACCTTCCGATCATGCCCGTCGCCGACGGCAAGGCCGACTGGCAGTCGGGTGTGCGCACAGGCCCCTACTCGATGGTGAAGTGGGAGCCGGGCGTCCGTGCAGAATTGAAGAAGAACCCGAACTATTATCGCCAGACCTGGTTCGACGAGGTCTCGTTCTCGGTGATCGCCGACGTGGCTGCGCGCACCAACGCTCTGGTGTCGGGCGAGATGGACTACATCGACCGCTGCGACCTGAAGACAGTCGATCTGCTGAAGCAGAATCCCGATGTCCAGGTTTCCGTCTCGACCGGCTTCGGCCACTACGTGTTCATCATGAACACAACACAGGCTCCCTTCGACAAGGTCGAGGTTCGCCAGGCTCTCAAGTATGCGATCGACCGCGAGGCGATCGTCAAGAAGGTATTCCTCGGCTACGCCAGAGCCGGCAATGACAATCCGATCGCGTCCTCGATCAAGTTCGCGACCAATCCGGAGCCGGTCTACAGCTACAACCCCGAGAAGGCCAAGGAGCTGCTGAAGGCTGCCGGCCTTGACAGCCTCACCATCGACCTCTCCTCCGCCGATGCAGCATTCTCGGGTGCAGTCGATGCGGCACAGCTCTTTGCCGACAGCGCAAAGGCCGCCGGGATCACGATCAACGTGGTCAAGGAAGCCAACGACAGCTACTGGGACAACGTCTGGATGAAGAAGCCATTCACCGCGTCCTACTGGAGCGGCCGCCCGACCGTGGACTGGATGTTCGCAACGGCCTATGCGGCCGACGCGGCATGGAACGATACGTCGTGGAAGCACCCGCGCTTCAACGAGCTGCTGCTCGCAGCCCGCTCGGAAGCGGACGAGACCAAGCGCGCCAGCATGTATGGGGAGATGCAGCAGATCCTCCACGACGACGGCGGCGTGATCGTGATGGTGTTCAACCAGTACGTGGACGCTCATTCCAAGAAGCTCGCGCACGGCGATGTGGTCGGCTCCAACTGGCAGCTCGACGGCATGAAGATCGCCCAGCGCTGGTGGATGGCCTGATCGTCTGATCGGTCTGCACGATTTACGCTGTTTCGACGGGCCGCCGGGCAATCGGCGGCCCGTCAGAATTTGTGGCTGGCGTGTGACATGCTTTTTTGCAATGATGCCATGCAGGGACGGATACGCACCAAGAACAAAGGGTACGCGAGAAAATGCACCCACTGGTGACGACGGTGTTGCAGCGATTGGCACTTGGCGGTTTGACGCTGTTCCTCGTGTCGATCCTCATTTTCTCGAGCCTCGAGTTCCTGCCGAGCAATTTCGCCAAGCAGATCCTCGGCCAGGCCGCGACGCCCGAGACGGTCGCCGCCTTCGAGAAGGAGATCGGCCTCGATAAGCCCCCGGTCGAGCGCTATATCGGTTGGATCACGAAAGTCTCCACCGGCGATTTCGGCGAGAGCTTCGCCAGCCGCGAGGGCTACAAGCGGCGCGTCGCCGACATCATCGCACCCCGCCTCTGGAACACGCTCTATCTCGCCGGACTGACCGCCCTGTTCGCAGTGCCACTCGCGCTCTTTCTCGGCGTCATGGCCGCGCTCTACCGCAACAGCCTGTTCGACCGGGTCGTCAACTCGATCACGCTGACGACGATCGCGACCCCTGAGTTCTTCATCGCCTACATCCTGATGCTGTTCTTTGCGGTCAAATGGCGCGTCTTTCCCTCGCTCGCCAATGTGACGCCCGAGATGGACTTCATGGAGCGCGCCTATCGCAGCGCCCTCCCGGCACTCACACTGACGCTCGCCATTGTCGCCCACATGATGCGAATGACGCGGGCTGCAATCATCAACCTGATGGCGAGCCCTTACATCGAGATGGCACGGCTGAAAGGCGTATCGGCCTCCCGGATCATCCTGCGCCACGCGCTACCCAATGCCTGGGCGCCGATCGTCAACGTGATCGCGTTCAATCTCGCCTATCTGATCGTCAGTGTTGTGGTCGTCGAGCGCGTGTTCACCTACCCCGGCATCGGGCAATTGATGGTCGATGGTGTGACCTCGCGCGACATCCCCGTCGTGCAGAGTTGCGCGCTCATCTTCGCGGCCACCTACATCCTGCTCAATCTGACGGCGGACATCATATCCATCGCCACCAATCCGAGGCTGTTGAGACCAAGATGAGTGTCGAGGCGCAACACGTACCTAGCCTGATCGAGGATGGTCCGCCCATCCGGGCCAAGCGCAGCACCATGTCGGTTGTGCTGACGACACTCGCACAGGCCCCGCTGACGGCCTGGTTCGGCATGATCGTGCTGCTCGGCTATGCGATTGCCGCGCTATTTGCCCCTTGGGTCGCTCCCCATGGCGAGTCCGAGGTGTTCGAGCAGCCCTATGCGCCTTGGTCCTACGTCATCGCGATACCAGGATACGTCTATGGCCTGTGCCTCCTCGGCTTGGCCGTTTCATGGTGTCTTCTCGGAGCGGGCGCGGGGATCAAGGGCCGGCGGCTCCTGTGGGTGGCGCTTGCGACCCTCATCGTCATCCTCGTATCGCGTCAATTCGGTTACGATTGGGGCCGCGCTGCCGAGCTTGCCGGCAACCCCTGGATCACCTACACCGGCTCGGAGTTTCTGGTCGGCACCGACCAGCTCGGGCGCGACATGCTCTCCCGCCTGATCTACGGCGCACGCAACACCATCGGCATCGCGCTCGCGGCAACGCTGCTCTCCTTCGGCATCGGCGGCACGCTCGGCATGGTTGCCGGCTACACGCGGGGCTGGCTGGATCAGATCCTGTCACGGCTGGTCGACAGCCTGATGTCGATCCCCTCGCTCATCTTCGCGCTGATGCTGCTCTCGGTGTTCG
>JANPDA010000202.1:0-5992 GCA_031431235.1 Hyphomicrobiaceae bacterium | reverse complement strand
GCCTCCCCATTGCCGACAGCCCATGAGTCAGAGAAAAAGTGATTTGGGAATCCCTCGACAGACGACGGCAACGACGGCCGCGCGCGATTTTCGATGCGGTGTGGCTTGACAGACTCACCTCAACTGACGACACGCCCTAGTATGAACGAGGAAGCGCGGGCTTGGTCGGTCGCGGCCTTGGCTGGGGGACGTGGCGCTAGTGTCCTGTCTCCGAAATACGCTCATCCTCGCAGCGTCCTCTGAAGCGTATTTCGGAGATGAAAGGACACTAGCAACTCTATGATTCTAGTGTGGTTTCTCCTCGCAAATGCCATCACCGAGCCAGCCGCGGATGCTGGATGGCATTTGCGAGACACCACACTAGGTTCTTGTTCTGTCGTATTTTCTTTCGACGAACCGGTAGCCACTTCGTCAGAAAATGCTCTAGAGGAATGAGTGGGTTTGGCATACAGGGCATTCCTCGCCACGAGAGGACGATCGGGTGGTGAACGTAGTTCCGGCAAGTGGTCGATCGTGTTGAACGCACCCAATGTGCTGAGCTTGCTGCGGCTCGTGCTGGCTCCGCTGGTGGTCTGGCTCCTGTTCCAAGGCCGCATGCGGGAAGCCCTGATCGTGCTGGTGGTGGCTGCGGTGAGCGATGGCGTCGATGGCTTTCTCGCACGCCGCTATGGCTGGCATACCGAGCTTGGTGCCGCCCTCGATTCGATTGCCGACAAGCTGTTGCTGATCGGGACCTATCTGGCGTTGGGCTATCTGGGGCTGCTGCCGGGCTGGCTGGTCGCGCTGGTTGTGATGCGCGACGTGATCCTGATGGCAGCGGTGCTGCTGCGCTCGCTGCTGTATGGCCCGGTGCGGATCCGCCCGCTGCTCGCCGGCAAAGTCAACACGGCGGCCCAGGTGATCCTCGCCATCGTCGTCATCGCCGACGAGGGCCTGCAGCTCGGTTTGGGCGGACTGCGGCCGCTTCTGCATATGGCGATCGCGGCGACGACCGTCATGTCTGCCTTTGCCTATTTCAAGGAGTGGCTGGCGCCGCGTCAATTGGCCAGGCCGGACGCCGGCGACAGGAGCGCAGCCGGCCGCTAGGACAGCCCGAACAACAACCGAATCATTTTCGCGAGCGGTTGTGCCTCGGCGCAGGGCGCAATAGGCGCCTTCGCCGTATTTCACCTTCGGCTGGCGTTGCGATCCGGGGTGGTGCAATACGGCCTGAAGCAGGCCTATTGCACCCTACAGGTCCCGTGCTCGACTTGACGACGAGACGTAGCGGTTATTGTTCGCAGTGTCTTAGGTTAAAAGCCGGTGAGACGTGAGAGGATCGAGGGCATGGAGGGCGAGCGCCGTCGGCACACACTGGCTTGGGCCGGCGTCATCGCGGTGCTCGCGGCGCTCGTCTGGCTGCTGCAGGGCATCCTGCTGCCGTTCGTCGCGGGCCTCGCACTCGCCTATCTGCTCGATCCGGTGGTCGACAGGCTGGAGCGTCTCGGGCTTTCACGGCTGCTTGCATCGATCCTCATCATCGCTTTGGCCGGGCTGGTCGTGGCGCTTGCCCTCGTGCTGCTGGTGCCGTTGCTCGTCACGCAGCTCGGGGGCCTGATCGATACGCTCGCGCGCGACCAGGGCGGCGTCACGGCTTTTCTCGCCACGCTCGAAGCGCGCCTCTCCAACACCTTTGGTATTGCGCTTCCCCAGATCCAACAGGGGCTCGAGCAGCTCTTTGCACATGCGCGAAGCTGGGCGGGCGAGGCGGTGCTGCCGCTCGCCAAGTCCATGCTGACGGGAGGCCTCGCGCTCGTCAATTCCGTGGCGCTCGTCCTCGTCACGCCGGTGGTCGCGTACTTTTTGCTGTGCGATTGGGACAAGATGATCGCAACCCTCGACAGCTGGCTGCCGCGCGCCCATGCCGCCACCATTCGCGGCCTCGCGAGCGAGATGAACGAGGTGCTGGCCGGGTTCCTCAGGGGCCAGTTGACGGTCTGCCTCATCCTCGGCGTGCTGTATGCGATCGCCCTGTCGCTGATCGGGGTGAGCTACGCTGTCCTGATCGGCCTGGGCGCGGGACTTCTCGGCTTCGTGCCGTTTGCGGGAACCTGGGCGGGACTGCTGCTGTCGCTGGCAGTCGCGTTCTCCCAGTTCTGGCCCGATGACAATTTCCGGATCGTGCTGGTCGCGGCCGTGTTCGCGGGGGGGCAGGCGCTCGAGGGAACTCTCCTTTCGCCCAACATCGTCGGCAAGCACGTGAAGCTGCATCCGGTCTGGCTGATCTTTGCGCTGTTCGCCATGGGCTATCTGTTCGGGTTCCTGGGCGTGCTGGTCGCGGTCCCGTTCGCTGCAGCGGCCGGCGTGCTCGGGCGTTTTGCGGTGAGGGAGTATCTGGCGAGCGATCTCTTCCAGGCGCCCAGAGTCGAGACCGCACCGGCTCCTGCTCGCGAAGCTGATCCGCTGCCCGCCGCCGGGGGCGATCCGCCATGACGGCAGCGCGCCCCGAGCAACTCGTTCTCGACTTGCCGCACCGGCCGGCGCTGGGGTCGGAGGATTTCATCGTCTCGGCCTGCAACGACGCGGCGGTCGCGATGATCGACCGCTGGCCCGACTGGCCGGGGCCTGCGCTCGTCGTCGTGGGGCCGGCGGCCTCCGGCAAGACGCATCTGGCCAGCGTCTGGCGACATCGCACCGGCGCTGCGATGTGCGCGGCAGCCCAAGCCGACGAGCGCGCGATCCTGGAGATGGCCGAAGCGCGTGCGGGCGTGGTCGAGGATATCGATCGCTCGATCGCTGACGAGCGGGCGCTCTTTCACTTGTTGAACCTCGCACGCGAGCAGGCTGGCCACGTGCTGCTGACGGCCAGGTCGCGGCCCGGCGAATGGGCGATCACGCTCCCCGACCTCAGATCGCGGCTGCGCTCGGTGCCGGTGGTGGCGATCGAGCCGCCTGACGAGAGCCTGCTCGCAGCGGTGCTCGTCAAGCTGCTGGCGGATCGCCAGCTGCCGGCAACTCCCCCTGCCGTCAGTCATCTGGTGCGCCACATGGAACGTTCGTTCGAGATGGCGGAGCGGCTCGTGGGCGAGATCGACCGGCTGCTGTGGGAGAAGCCCCGCGAGGTCACCCGCGAGGTGGCAAAGCTCGCGCTGGCTGCGCTGTCGTCGCGGACCGACGAGGCGAGTTGAACCCGCTGTCGGCTGTGGTCAGATCTTCACCCGCAGATGAAAGCTTTTCGGACGCGTCAGCGTCTCGTAGCCGACGCGCGAGAGGGTTGCGCCGCGGCCGCTCGCCTTGACGCCGGTCCAGGCGAGCGCGGGATCCAGATAGTCGCAGCGGTTCATGTAGACGGTGCCGGTCTCGATTCTCTCGCCGATCTGCTCGGCCGCACCGGCATCCGAGGTCCAGACGGCGGCGGTCAGGCCGTACTGGCTGTCATTCATCAGTTTCACCGCCTCGTCGTCGCCCGACACCGGCATGATGCCGATCACCGGACCAAAACTCTCCTCCCGCATCACGCCCATCTGGTGGTCGACCTCGGTCAGCACCTGCGGCGCCATGTAGGCAGAGCCCTTGGCGTCGCGCTTGAACGACGTGGTATCGATGAGGGATTTCGCCCCGCTCCGCACCGCCGCCTCGATCTGGCCGCGCACGAGGTCGGCGGCCTTCGCGTTCACCATCGGTCCGAGCGTCGTCCTCTCGTCGAGCGGCGTTTCGAGCACATAGGATTTCGTCAGGGCGAGGAAGCCCTCGATGAACTTCGGGTAGATCTTCTTGTCGACATAGATCCGCTCGATCCCGCAGCAGCTCTGGCCCGAATTGAAGAATGCGCCGTCGACGAGGTTCTCGACCGCATGCTCGAGATTGGCGTCGGCGCGCACATAGGCCGGGTCCTTACCGCCGAGCTCGAGCCCGACGCCGATGAAATGGCCCGCCGCCGCCCGCTCGATCGCGCGGCCTCCTTCGACGCTGCCGGTGAAGTTGACCTGGTTGATTTGGCCCGACTGGATGATGCGGGTGGCCTGCTCGTGGCTCAGCACCAGGTTCTGGAACAGCCCCTTGGGCAGGCCGGCCGTGTCGAGGGCCTGCTGGAAGCGCTCGCCCACCAATAACGTCTGCGTGGCGTGCTTGAGGATGACCGCGTTCCCCGCCATCAGCGCCGGCCAGATGGTGTTCACCGCCGTGAGGAACGGATAGTTCCAGGGCGCGATGACGAGCACGGTGCCCAGCGGATCGCGGCGGATGAAGCGCTTGAAGCCCGCCTTGGCGCCGACGTCGATGTCGGCCAGCGCCTCGGGTGCGATGGCGAGCATGTGCTCGGCCCGCTCCGTGAAGCCGCGCGCAATCTCGCCGGCGCCGTAGCGCACCGGCCGGCCCATCTGCCAGGCCAGCTCCTTGGCGATCTCGTCCTTGGCGGCGTTCATGTGGGCGATGGCGGCGGTCAGGGGCTCGGCCCGCTCGGCGAGGCTGAGCCGGCGCCAGGCGGACTGGGCGGCGCGGGCGGCTGCGAGGGCCTTGTCGATGGCCGCGTCGCTGGCCAGCGGACGCTCGGCATAGACGGAGCCGTCGACGGGGGAGACGATCTTGGCGGTTGGGGTCATGGGGGGTCGCCTTCTGGTGGAAACACGATACGGCAGTAGGCCTGCCAGGAAGTCTACTGGTCAACGGCTCGTGTTGGGTCGCGGCAAGCCGAGCAGCTCGCGCAAGGTGCTGCCCCGGTATTCCCGCCGGAAGAGATTGCGCCTCTGCAACTCGGGCACGATGAGACCGACGAAGTCGTCGACGCCACCCGGCATATAGTGCGGCAGGATGTTGAAGCCGTCGGCTGCACCGGTCGTGAACCACTCCTCCATCTCGTCGGCGATGGACTTGGGCGTACCGACCCGCGTCATGAACCACCATTCGCCGTCGGACATGGCCTCGTAGGTCTGGCGGATGGTCAGGCCTTCCGCCACGGCGCGGTCGAAGAGGGCCCAGGCGGCGCCGCCGAGCTTGTCCTTGGGCGGCTCCAGCGAGCGCGGCAGCGGCGCGTCGATGTCGAGCCTGGAGAGGTCGCCGAGCAGTGGCTCCAGCATGCCGAGCCCGTTCCTCGGATGCACGAGTTTCCGGATCTGGTCGCGCTTGGCGATGGCCTCGCGCTCCGTCTCGCCGACGATCGGCATGAGGCCGGGCATGATCCGGAGCTCGTCGGCGGTGCGGCCGAGCTCGACCACGCGGGCCTTCGTGGCCCGGTAGGCGGCGCGTGCCAGGGCGAGGTCGCCATTGGTCGGCGCATACTGGATGCTGGCGTAGCGCGCCGCCAAGTCCAAGGCGGCAGGCGACTCGCCGGCGGTGACGATGAGGGGGCAGCCCTGCGGCGAGGGAGCGATGTCGAGGGGCCCTTTCGACGAGAAATGCGTCCCCTTGTGGTCGAGGACCTGCATCCTGCTGCGGTCCAGGTAGCGGCCGCCGGCCTTGTCCTGGACGAAGGCGCCGTCCTGCCAGCTCGCCCACAGGCCGCGCACGACGTCGATCGCCTCGTGCGCCCGCCCATAGCGGACCGCCGGCTCGAGGGGTGCGGCAAGCCCGTAGTTGCGCATCTCGTCGGGACTGTAGGAGGTGACCACGTTCCAGCCGGCCCGCCCGCCGCTGACGACGTCGAGCGAGGCCATCATGCGCGCGATCCGGTAGGGGTGCGCATAGGTCGTGGAGATGGTCCCGATCAGCCCGATGTGGCGCGTGAGGGAGGCGAGCGCCGACAGGGCGACGATCTGGTCGAGCTTCACCACGAAATGCTCGAGCGCGATGTCCCGGTTGGGGCTCTCGAGGTTCTCGACCGCCATGATGTCGGCAAAGAAGATGAAATCGAGCTTGGCGCGCTCGGCGTCCCGCGCGGTCTTGGCGAAGGCATCGAGGCTCATCATGCCGTCGTGCGGGAAATCCGGCATCCGCCAGGCGCCCCGATGGTAGCCCAGCTTGTAGACGGAGAGCCCCAGCGACATCTGCTTCGAAGGTTCTGCCATGGCTGCCTCGC